>CAYUNS010000131.1:0-10722 GCA_964446155.1 uncultured Tepidisphaeraceae bacterium
CGGCCCGGTCGATCTTGAGGTCATCGGCGCCAGGGACTTCGATCTTCCCGCCTGCGTCGCCATCGCCGCCGAGGCGCGCGGGCACATGCAGGCGTGCCTCCAGGCCTGCGGCGCGCGGTGACTCCCATCAACCTTTTCCTTCGGATGGACTGGTGATTCACATGCAAACTCGGATCGGCATCCTCGGTTTCGCTCATGGGCATGTCGGCGTCTACTGCGCCCAGTGGATCAAAATGCCCCCCGACGAGGTGCGCGTCGTCGCCGGATGGGATCACGACGCCGACCGCGCCAAAGCCGCCCGCGACCAGTTCGGTCTCGAGCTGTCGGACAGTCCCCAGGCCCTGCTGGACCGACCCGATGTGCAGGCCGTCGCGATCGGCGCCGAAACCGTCCGGCACGCCGAACTCTGCGAGCTGGCGGCGAAAGCCGGCAAAGCGATCATCCTGCAAAAGCCGATGGCCCTCACCCTCGCCGAGGCCGACCGCATCGTCGCCGCCGTCAACGACCATGCCGTCCCCTTCACCCTCGCCTGGCAGATGCGCGTCGATGACCAGAATCTCCAGATCAAGCGGATGGTCGAATCCGGGGAACTGGGTCGGATCTTCAGCGTTCGCCGACGCCACGGACTAAGCACCCACCTCTGGCCGGATTTTGAAAATTCCTGGCACGCCCAGCCCCACCTGAACCGCGGCATGTGGGCCGACGACGCGGCCCATCCCATCGACTTCCTCCACTGGCTCCTCGGCAAGCCGCACACGGTCGTCGCCGAGATCGAAACCCTGCACAACCCGCGAGTCCCCGACGACAACGGCGTCGCCATCTTCCGTTACACCGACGGAACCCTCGGTGAGATCAGTTGCTCGTTCACCTGCCTGGCCGGTGAGAACACCACCGAAATCATCGGAGAAAACGGCGTGCTCATACAGAACTTCGGCGATGCCGTCAGCTCGGGCACGCCGCGCGATCCCGAGGTGTCGGGACTGAAATGGCTCCTGAAGGGACAAAAACAGTGGACCTTCAGCCCGATCCCCTCGCCTCCGCATCAGGGCGTTCGCATCGCCGCCCTGGCTCCGGAGCTTCTCAAGTTCCTCCAGCGCCGGCGCCCGCCGATCGGCACCGCCGAGGAAGGACGAACCAGTCTCGCAATGGTCCTGGCCTGTCACGAGTCGGCCCGGACCGGACGACGCATCGACATTTAACCCGTATTCAGGCTGAGCGGCGCGATCCGCATCGCGCGCCCCTTCAACACAACCTCTTGTTCAAAAGGAACTCCGACATGGCCTCGAAACGCAAATCCCCCACCACCGGCAAGCCCCGGAAAAAACCCAACATCCTGTTGTTCGCCATCGACTCCCTCCTGGCCGATCACATGAGCTGCTACGGCTACTCCCGGCTCACCACGCCTCACCTCGATCGCTTCGCCCAACAGGGAACCCTCTTCGAACGCACCTATTCCGCTCACATCCCCACCACCCCGGCTTATTCCTCCATGCTCACCGGACGGGATTGCTTCGGAACCGGGGTCGTCGCCCTGCGGCATCAAGGCCCCCTCAATCCCAAGGTCCCGACGCTCGCCGAACTCTGCAAAAAAGCCGGCTACAACACCACCTGCGTCGGGTTCCAATGGAATCCCGCCTCGCGCGGCTTCGACAACTATCTCGAATTCGGCGGTTGGGGTTCCCTGAACCAGGGACGCAGCCCCAAGGCGCAGAATCTCAATGAAGTCGCCCAGCCGGAGATCGACCGCCTCAACGCCCAGGACAAGCCCTGGTTCATCATGCTCCGGCACATGGACCCCCACTCCCCCTATCTGCCGCCCGTTCCTTTCGATCGCATGTTCTATCACGGCGATGAAACCGATCCCCGGAACAAGTCCATGGAACCGGTGATGAACTTCAAGCCCTTCCGGGACTACTTCGCGACCTGGATGCCCCCCGGCATCAGCGACAAGGATTACATCATCGCCCAGTACGACGGCGCGATCGCCTACATGGACGCCTGCATCGCCCGCATCTTCACGCAGCTTGAATCGCTGGGGATTCTCGATGACACCATCGTCGTCATCAACGGCGATCACGGCGAAACCCTTTACGATCACCAGTGCTGGTTCGACCACCACGGTCTTTACGACGTCACCCTCCACGTTCCGCTCATCATCCGTTACCCGCAAAAGGTTCCCGCCGGCCGGCGCATCCCGGGATACAACCAGCACAAGCACCTCGTCCCCACCCTGATGGAGCTTGCGGACATCAACACCCGTCATTCCTTCGACGGCCCGTCGCTCCTGCGATTGATCGACGGGCAGGCCGCCAGCTTTGAATCGGAGTTCTACCTCACCGAATGCACCTGGCAGCGCAAACACGGCTGGCGAACCCCCGAGTGGAAGCTCATCATCGCCCTCGAGCCTGATTTCCATTTCGCGCCCCCCGTCGAGTTGTACAACCTCGTCACCGATCCCCACGAGGATCACAACGTCGCCAGGGAGAACCCCGAGATCGTCAAGGCGCTGCGCGCCCGCATGAATGCCTTCATCGCCCGACGGGAAAAGGAAACCGGCATCAAGAACCCCATGCTCACCCAGGGCGACTGGCACGGGCACAAGGGGCTTGGCGCGTTCAAGAGCAGCCGGCAGGCTTACGACACCCTTCACATCGGTGATCCCAAGCAGGCCGCCCGGCTTCAGGCCAAGAACAAGTACGCCACCAAAGGCCAGCATCAGCCCGGCGATGAAACCGAACCGCTCGCCGAGTTGGTCACCATCATCGGCCGGGGACATGGCGGAACCCGCGCCATCTCGCACACCCTCAGCCAGAGCGGCGTCTACATGGGCGACACCCTCAACAGCGCCGGCGACCTGCTTCCTCCCGAATCCATGTACGAGGCCTGCCGTGTCCTGTCGAAACACGTCACCTGGAAGGGAGGACTTGAATGGGATTTCTCCAAACTGCACACCATGCCGATCGATCCCGCCTTCAAGCGCCTGATCGAGCAATACCTCGCCTCCGTGCTCTCCAGCCCCGCCGCACGCAAGGGATGGAAAATCCCCGAAACCACCCTGTGCTTCCCCTGGATCGTGCGGATGTTCCCCGACGCCCACTACATCAACTGGATCCGCGATCCGCGCGACAGCATCCTCGCCAGCCATCTCACCGACGATCTGGCGCTGTTCGGAATCGACTATGAAAAAACCGACGACCTCCATCGCCAACGCGCCATCAGTTGGAAATACCAGGTCGAGATCGTTCGCGCCACCCCGAAGCCCCGGCACTGGCACACCGTCCGCTTCGAGGATTTCATCCTCCGGCAGGACGACACCCTCGACAAGCTCCGTGATTTCCTCGGCTTCCCCCTGGTGAAGATCCCCGTCCGCCCCGATTCCGTCGGCCGGTGGAAAAAGAAATCCCGCCTCCGGGCCATCGAGTTGCTCCGTGAAGACCTCCGCGCATTCGATTACACGGGCGCGGCGGCGTCCAAATCCTCCAAACCCACGAAAAAGGAGACCGTGTCATGATCCGAAAGGCCTTCGTCATGTCCGTCAACGCCGGCCGCGAGGTGGAATATGAGCAGCGCCATCGCCCCATATGGGAGGAAATGGTGCAAACGCTCAAGGCCCACGGCGTCCACAACTATTCCATCTTTCTCCATCCCGAAACGCGCCAGCTTTTCGGGTATGTCGAGATCGAGGATGAAGCCCGATGGAACGCCATCGCCGACACCGATGTCTGCCGGCGCTGGTGGGCGCATATGAAGGATGTCATGCCCTCCAATCCCGACAACAGCCCGGTGTCGCGGGAGATCAAGGAAGTGTTCCACCTGGACTGATCGCCCCGATTCCGGCATGTTCCGCTCGATTTCCCCCTCTCCCGTGAAGGCACGGGAGAGGGGATTTTCTTTGGCGCGGAGGCGACGACCCACGTATCAGCCCGAAAAAACGCCCGATAAGACAAAATCCTCCCAAACATCCGAATTTACCTAAATTAACGAAAGAAAGGGGTAAGGGCGGTCGATAGCAGGGGTGTCCGATTCACCCGTTCAAGAAGGAGAGTCGCAAATGACCACCCTGCACGAATACAAGCCGCAACCGAAACTTCGCCTGACGGTCGAATCCGAAGGCGCTGAGCGTCGTCAGCATCGCCGTCATGACCTGGAACATACCGGATTGCAGGTGGACCGCTGGGACGGCACGCGTCGGGCCGGCGAGGTGTTCGGGAAGATCGTCGATCTCTCCGCCGGCGGACTGCGGATTCGGAGCCATCACCGGAACGTGAAGCCGGATCAGCAGATTCGCGTTCGCCTGGAGTTGCCGGCTTATGCGGGCATCTGCCCGTTCGTCGATACCGCCAGCCCCTTCCCCCGTCCGAAGCGCGAGTGGGTCGGCTGGATGGCGGTGAGCCGCGTGCAGGCGTCGGAAGACGGACAGGCGGACATCGCCGGACGGCTCGTGGACATGGATGACATGGACCGCGGCATGCTCGGGCTTTATCTCTCGACACAGCCGCTGGCCGCTTGATGAATCAACCGCAAAGAAACCGTGACCGGCCTGACCAGCCGGTCATGCCCGAAACCGTCGCTCCCGGTGCTTCCTTTCCATCGGTGCGACGGTTTTACCCTGCGCCCGTTCCCAGGCGCGCCCTCGGCCGGGATCATCCGGGCAGCTTCAGATGTCGGGCGTGAAACGCCAGCGACTCCTGAATGTGCAGATCCCAGTAGTCCCACGTGTGCGAACCGGGAAACTCCTCGTATTCATGGGGGATTTTTCGATCGCTCAGAAACCGGTGAAACCCGCGGTTGGCGTCGATGAGAAAATCATCCGAACCGCAGTCGATGCGCAGCGCGGGCAGGGGCTTGCGGGAGCGTTTCGCCAGGGTCGCCAGATGCATCAGGTCGTGTCGCGAGCCGCGCGGATTCCTCCCGAAGACGCGCTGGAATTCCGAGGGATCGAAGCTGGTTGAAGCCGAGCGCGGGTGCGTGAGGCTGCCATGCGCCAGCGCGCCCGAATGGCTGACCGCGCTGACGTACCGATCGGGATGCGCCAGCGCCAGTCGCAGTGCGCCGTAGCCGCCCATCGACAGCCCACCGATGCACCGACCGGCACGGGTCGCCTTCGCGGGGAAGTTCCGCTCGACAAACGCGGGCAGCTCCTCGGCGATGTAGGTCGCATACGCCGGACCGGTGTTGTTGTCGGTGTAAAATCCGCGAAACCCATCGGGCATGACGATGATGAGCGGATACTTTTCCGCGTAGCTTTCGATGCGCGTCCGCCGCAGCCAGATCGAATAATCATCCGACAATCCGTGCAGCAGATAAAACGTCGCGAACGGCGGCTTGCCCCCATCGGGCAGAATGACGTTCATCGCCACTTGTTTTTTCAGGGTCTGACTGAACCAGTGCAGGTGCGCAAGTGCCATGGCGGGACAGGATGATGCGAACGCGGGCAAGAATCAAGCGCGCATAAAAAAACCGGACACGGGAACGGGCTCCCGCATCCGGCGGATTGTGAACGACTGGTCAATGTGAATCAGGCGTTCCTGACTCACAACCCGTTGAGTTACTCGACGGTCTTGCCGGCCAGCGCCGCGAGCACATGGTGCGACGCGAGGCGGTAAGCTTCGGTCTTGTCGGCCGGCCAGTTGGCGCTGTCGTCGCCGAACTGGGTGAGATGCGCGAGCAGGTTGTCGTGCAACTGCTGGCCGGTCATGGCGTCATCGATGTCGATCCGCCAGTTGTCGGGCATTTCATGAAGCATCTTCACGGTCAACGCCGGCAGACCGTGCGATTCAGCCACCCGAATGGTCGCGGTGTTTCGACCGCGATCGTCCAGATTCTTATCGGCGGCGGCAGGATCGTCGGGCTTGTCCATCGCCCGGTCGCCCCGGTCAGCCTCTTTGTCGGCATCCTCGACCCGAAGATCGCCTTGCGGCATTCGCTCGCTCGCCAGGCGGGCCTGATCGCCAAGCTCGCCCTGGATGATCCGCGCGAAGGACTCGGGATACACCGCCTCTTCATCCTTTATGTCGAACTTCTCGCCGTACTTTTCCTCCCAGGCCTTCTGGATCTGGGCGATGCGGCCATCGAGACGATCGAAATCCCTTTCGGCGAATTCACCGATGCGATTGCGATCGTGGTCGTTGAGACGTTCGACGAGATCGTCGAACCCGCCTCGCGTCAAAGCCGCCTCGGTCGCGCTCGCGAGAATGTCGCGAATGCCTTCGGCGTCGGGCGCCATCGCAGTGCCGTGAAGGCCCTGCCCGTCGAGCACCTTGTTCACCTTGTCGCCGACTTTGTCCGCGGTGTCTTTCAGGCGGTCTCCGGCGCGGTCAACGGCGTTTTCCGCGTCCGCTTTGACGGCGGCGCCGTCGTCGGCCATCTCTTCCGCATGGGTCGAGAGGGAAATGCCGCTCACGGTCATGGCGGCTGCGGCAATCAGTGCAAGCTGCTTTCGCATGCGTTGCTCCTTTCACTTGATACGCAGCCGAGGATGACTTTCGCCAACAAGGCGATAGACCCCTCGGTTGCGCGCACGTTTGTGCGAATTCCAATTTCTTTTCAAAATTGTTTCATGATGCCGGATCCTCGCCGGACCGCATCGCGCGTCCAGCCGGGCATCCGGTTCATCCAAAGAACCTCCGCAAAGGGAAGGCCAGACCGGAAAACTTCGCTGAATTTTCTGTAGTAAACGCCGAAAGACGCCCCCTTTATGGCCGCCGCGCAGCCGGACGGAATTCCGGGAAAAGTCTTCCCGAAGCGGGGACGCCCGCGACAAAACGGAAGGAACGTCGCGATCCGACAAGATGCGCCGATGGAGAAACGCCCCCCAGGCGCGCCTTCCGCCAGCGATTGAAATTAAACAGTCCGATTCTACAATCACACCCTGCGGAATGGGTTCCCGCCATTCCGCGGACCCAGGATGCGGGAACATGTGTAGGATGCAATGACCGCCTCTGCTGTTTCTTCGCGGCGATTATCCGATCTTCCTCTTGAAGCCGGTGAAGCGTTACAGGGTCCACCGCTGCGCCGCGCCCTCACCGTGATAACGGCCGCGTGGCTCTTCGGCGCGGTCTGGATCACCGCCACCGCCGGCGCGCCGCTCACGCTTTTCGCCAAGCACCTGGGCGCCACCGAATTCCAGTTCGGCGTGCTGTCGGCGCTGCCGTTTCTGGCGTCGCTCCTCTCGATGCCTGCGAGCGTGCTGATCGAACGAACCGGGGAACGCAAGCGGATTTTCCTCTGGGCGTTCTACATCCAGCGGTTCCTGTGGGTTCCGATCGCGCTGGCGCCACTGATCCTGATCAGTTGGTTCCCGGATCGCCGCGGCGGCGCGATGCTCCTGTTCCTCGTGCTGATGTTCCTCATGCACGCGGGACAGGCGACCGGCGGACCGGCATGGGTGAGCTGGATGGCGGACATCGTGCCCAATCGCCTGCGCGGACGCTATTTCTCGCGACGGCGGCAACTCGGTCTGCTCCCCGCGATCCCCGCCGCCCTCGCCGTGGGATTCCTGCTGGATTACTTCGCGCCCCACGGCGGCGGGTCCGCGGGAGAATTCGCCACGCTCAAATGGTGCGCCATCATCTTCCTGGTCGCCGCCCTCTTCGGACTGATGGACATTCACCTGTTCCAATATGTCCCCGATGTCAGGATGAAACCGCGGCATCATGTCCCGCTGCGACGGATTTTCTCCCGGCCGCTGCGCGACCGGCAGTTCATGTGGTTCGCAGGGTTCGTCGGAACCATGATCTTCGCGATCAGCTTCATGGGGCAGTTCGTCACCCTCTACCTGATCGAAAAGCTGCATGTGACGAGCACGCAGACGCAGATGATGCTGCTGGTGGCGCCAATGCTCGGGCAGCTTCTCGTGCTTCATGCCTGGGGCAAGGCCGTCGATCGCATGGGCAAAAAGCCGGTGCTCGTCGTCGCGTCGCTGGGGCTGGTGCCGGTGGGATTCGGCTGGTGCTTCATGGACGCGCATCTCGCCTGGCTCAGCTACGGCTTGTCCGCCGCCGGAGTGATGCTCTGGAGCGGGGTCGAGGTGGCGAATTTCAACCTTGTGCTCGAGTTCTGCGGATCGCAGGGCGACCCCGACAGGGAAAACGGCGGAGGGAGCAGTTATGTCGCGATCAACAGCGTCATCATCAACATCGCCGGTTGCCTCGGCGGGCTGTCGGCCGGACTGATCGCCTACGGCATGCGCCACTGGTCCTGGGAGATTCCGGGATTCAAAACCATCACCTACTTCGAAGTGCTGTTCGCGATCAGCGGCGCCTTGCGGCTGTTCGCGGTGCTGGCGTTCCTTCCTCACATTCACGAGCACGGCGCCCGCCCGGCGCGCGAGGCTTTGCGCTTCATGAGCGCCAACATCTACAACAACCTCTCCACCGCCGCGATGCAACCCCTGCGCTTTCTCACCGCGCGAAAACAGGAAACCTACGAAGACCGGAGGTAGGCGAAAGGAAAGGCGGACGCAGCCGGTCATCGCAGCCTCTTTCTTCACCTTTCCATCGCGTCGCCTCGCCATGGAGACCCACGGTCGATGCGGCGTTCGGATCAAAGCGAGCAGGCGATGATCGGTTCGGGTTCGCCGTTGGTGCTGTGCAGCCAGCGTCGGCCGTCGAGTTCGATCAGGTCGAGCGCGGACTTCGGACCCCAGCTTCCCGGGGCGTATTCATGAGGCGGCTGCGAAGATTGCGCCCAGCCCTGTTCGATCGGGTCGATGACCGCCCAGGCGGCCTCGGCCTCGTCGCCGCGAATGAACAAGGTCTGATCGCCAAGAGTCGCGTCGTAGATGAGGCGCTCATAGGCTTCCGGCGGCTCGACGTTGAACGTCGTGCTGTAGAGGAAATCAAGGGCGACCGCCTTGATGTTCATCTGCCCACCGGGAACCTTGCCGTTCAGCCGCCAACTGATCCCCTCCTCCGGCTGCACGCGAATGATCAGGTCGTTCGGATAGACCGGAGACTGGCACTGCTTCTGAAACAGCGTGAGCGGCGGGGAGCGGAAGCGCACCACGACCTCGCTGAGCTTTTCCTCGAGGAATTTGCCCGTTCGCAGGTAAAACGGCGTGCCGCTCCATCGCCAGTTGTCGATGTAGAGCTTGAGCGCCGCGAACGTCTCGGTGCGGGAATCGGACGGAACGCCCTGCTCCTTCAGATACCCCCCGGTCTTCTGACCGGCGGCCTCACCGGCGCCGTATTGCCCGCGCACGGTGTAGGTGTCCACCTGCCCGGGACGGATCGGACGGACGGATTTGTACACCTTCACCTTCTCGTCGCGCACGCTGATCGCGTCCAGCGCCACCGGCGGCTCCATCGCGACCAGTGCCATGAGCTGGAAAATATGGTTCTGCACCATGTCCCGCAGCGCGCCGCTCTGATCGTAGTACCCCCCCCGCTTGCCGACCCCCAGCGTCTCACTCACCGTGATCTGCACATGATCGATGTACTTGTAGTTCCAGATCGGCTCGAACACCGCGTTGGCGAAGCGCGTCACCATCAGGTTCTGCACCGTCTCCTTGCCCAGGTAGTGATCGATGCGGAAGACCTGCTCCTCCGTGAAATACTTCAACAACAGCGCGTTGAGCGCGCGGGCCGATTGCAGATCGCGCCCGAAGGGCTTCTCGATGATGATCCGATGCCAGAGACCCGGATTCCGGCTTTGGTCCTTTTCGACCAGCTCGCGCTCCCCGAGACGGGTGATGATCTCGTCGAACGCCTCCGGCGGCGTCGCGAGATAGAAAAGGCGGTTGCCCTCGTTGCCGAACTTCTCATCCAGCCGGTTCAGCGTCACGCCCACCCGGCTGTGATCGTCCGGCGAGCCGTACTCCGCCTGGGTGTAGTAGATGCGCGGCTCGAGCCGGTCCCACAGCGCCGCGTCGAACTTCGACCGCGCGTGCTTCTCGACCGCGTCGCGGCACACCTTGCGGTATTGCTCATCGCTCATCGCCGAGCGCGAGTAGCCGACGATGTAGGAATGCTCGCCGAGCAGCCCCTCGCGGAGCAGCTCGTAAACGGCGGGGATCAGCTTTCGCTGCGCCAGATCGCCGCTGGCGCCGAAGATCACAATTGCACAAGACGGTGCGGAGGCCATCGCTGTCTTCTCCTTGCTCGAGACCGATGCGGTGCGCAGAGCTATCACAGACGATGGGGAAATTCAACAACAGCCGGTCGGGGACCGCCCTGGCGTTTTGCGCCAAACCTGCCCGACACCGCCTTGTCAGCGGGAAATGAGTTCGCTAATATCTTTTTGTGTGCGTTCCATGTTCGCATGGCATGTCCGCCGCATCATGTGCAATTCCGGCAAAACGCCTTTCGCCTGTCGAGAGAAAAGGAGACCACTGTGGGCATTCGCGAGAAACTCAATGACAATCCGGCCATCACGACCGGTGTAACCGCCGGCATCATCGTCATCGCCTTGGGGTTCATCGTCTGGCAACTGGTCGGCAGCGGCAGACCGGCGATCCCGACCCGTGCCTGGTACACCATCGATGACGGACAAACCTGGTTCGCGGACGACATCAACAAGATTCCCCCGTTCGAGCACCAGGGGAAGGAAGCCTATCGCATCCACATCTACACCTGCGACGGCGGCAAGACCAAGTTCGCCTCGTACATGGAGCGTTTCACCCCCGAAGACAAGCAGCAGATCGAAAAGGCCCGCGAGAATCCCGAAGAGGCGATGATGGCGGAGGACGCCTACATGACGGGGATGGAGGTCAAAAAGCCTGGC
>CAYUNS010000132.1:0-5984 GCA_964446155.1 uncultured Tepidisphaeraceae bacterium
CGGTGAAAACGATCTGCGCCTGATCGTTGCTCTTGGTGATGGTGGCGATGGTCCTGGCGTCGGGGCTGATCGCCATCGAGTTCGCGTCGGAAACGGGAATCTCGATCTGGCGGGCGGGCCTGTTCATCTTGAGGTCCCAGATTTCAATCCCGGCCACATCGCCCTTGCGCCATTTCACCACGAGCGAATCGGAATTGAGATAGGTGAGCAGTTCGGGAGTTCCAAAGGCGTCGTTCAAGTCGAATGATTTGGCGACCACACCGGCCTTGAACGACCACGATTGCGCCATCAGCCTCGGCCAGGTCGCGATGCGGGTGATGAACTCACCGTTGGGACTGAGGATGGGCTTCTCAAGAATGGACGGGTCTCCGCGAAAATTGGCTGAGCCGATTTTCTGAAGCGTCTCCAGGTTCCATGATTCAATGCGATATTCCCCCTGGCCGTTCTGGGAAATCACCGCCATCGTCCGGGTGGGACGAGGCGGATAGTGGATTTGGAGGAAGTCTGTGACACCGGAAACGACCGTCAGCCTGGCGACCATCGACGACGGCCGCACCTGTGGGCCAACGCTGTCGCGAGGCGATGGCGGGGTGACGTCGGGGGTGTTGCCGAACGGGTCCGCCGCGTTGTCCGCCGATGGCGCGACATCGGCCTCCGCAGGAACAGGCTGGATGTCGGTGATCGTGCCGGAATCGACCGCGGGCGCCATCGCAACCTGGTTCCGATCGTCTTCTCCAAACAGAACCGAGCCGGCGCCTGCGGGCGAATCGCCTTTCCCGACGATCGCATCGGGCGATGCGCCACCTTTTTCCGACGCGGTGTCGGTGGACGGGGCGTCGGCGACCGCCGGTGGCGTCTCCGGTGCGGCCACCTCCACCAGCGGCGGTGGAGGCAACGCGGCAGCGCTCTCGTCTTCACGCTGGGCGAGTGCATCATGGTGCTGTTGGATGACCAGGTTCAGTCCAACGCCCGCGCCGCTGACCAGCAGGATCACACCAACCGCCGATGCGATGAAGAACAAACCGCCGGTGACGCTCGCGGCGATCGCCTCCTGCCATTGCAGGCGGAACAGCAGCCAGACCAGCCCGAATGCGAGCGGCAATCCAAGCACAAACCCCGGGATCGGCGTCTCCCAGTTGATCTGAAACAACCCCGCCAGCGCGATGGGGATCGAAAACGCCGTCAGCGTCTTGAGAAACGGCTTGTTTGGCAGGCAAAATTTGAGAGCGTCGGAGGCGACGCGAATGCCCTTCAGGGTCAATGGCGCGACCAGCGCGATCAGCGCAAGCACGAGGACGGCGATCTGAACGAGAAGCACCCAGGGCGTCTCGGCCGCCAGGGAAGCCATGATGCCTTTGTAGAGGATCGGCAAAAGGATAAAGGCGATCAGCAGCCAGGGCAGCCATTGATCGAGTTGTTGCGCAAAGGGGAAGTTGAAATGGTGGTTTGGACGGGGCCGGAACCGCCGGCGGGCGTCGGCGAAATAAGCCATGAATCCGCCTCCGTGCGATTGAACAGGTTCCGCGTCGGCGACCTCCTGCACGAAAGGATCCTCTTCATCGCTCGTCAGGGCGGCCGGGAGCACCGCGGCGGTGACGGTCTCGCTCAATTGCGCCGCTTCTTCGATTCGCGTCAAAGCGGACAGATCACCGCCCTCTTGCCCCTCTCTTGCGGGCGTCACGATGGCATTGCCGCAGGTTTTGCACTTGAGACGTTTCCCGGCGAGGCGATCGTCAAGGCGATACCGTTTGCCGCATCCACCACATGTCACTTCGATCGCCATTGAGGCCCTTGATAAATATCCTTGAAAAACAGCGGGTTCCCCGATGCGTCATCCCGCATTGTCAGATCAACCGACCGCATGTCAATATCATCGCATCGCACAAAACGCCTTTCATCGACAGGTCCATCCTTCACGAATCCCTTTCCATACTGATGCGCAAGCGTGGATTTTGTTCCCTGCGGGAAGTGAATGTTTCTCGATTGAAATATGCCGGCCGCGTTCGACTGGCGGGGAGAGGCGGCGGGTCTATAATCCCGCATACACACGCGAGCCAGCGAAGGGAATTGCCTTGTCAGAACGATATTATCAGCACCAGTTTCCGAACGGATTGATCCTTCTCGGTGAGAAGATGCCCGGCATGCAGTCGGCGGCGATGTCGCTGCTGCTGCCGGCGGGCGCATCGACCGATCCGGTCGAGCGACTCGGCACGGCGACGGTCCTGTCCGATCTGGTGCTCCGAGGCGCGGGTTCCCGCGACAGTCGGAAGCTGACCGATCACCTCGACAACCTCGGGTTGCAACGGTCGAACACCGTCGGTGTATACCACGCCCGATTCAGTTGGACGGGATTGGCCGACAGGGTCGTTGAGGCCATCCCCGTCTACGCGGACATCGTGCGCCGGCCTCACCTGCCTGAAAACGGATTCGAGGCGGCGCGCGATCTGGCGCTGCAATCGTTGGCCGGCATCGACGACGACCCCCGCCAGAAACTGCTCATCAAACTGCGCGAATGGCATCTGCCTTCCCCTCTCGGACGCAGCTCGATGGGAAAGCAGGATGATCTTGAAAAGCTCACCCTCGATCAGTGCAGGATGGATCATTCCCGGCGATATCAACCCGCCGGCGCGATCCTCTCGATCGCGGGCAACATCGACTTCACCCGGATTCTCGGGGAGGTCGAAACGCACTTTGCCGACTGGGAGCCGCAACCCGCGCGCGACATTGAACTCACGCCCCCGCCGGGACGATTCCATCATGAGATTCAACAGAGCGAGCAGACCCACATCGGGCTGGCGTATGGCTCGATCCCCGAGACGCACGAGGATTACTACGCGATACGGATGGCGCTGGAGGTGCTCAGCGGCGGGATGAGCGGGCGGCTGTTCACCGAAGTCCGCGAGAAGCGGGGATTGTGCTATTCCGTCTGGGCCGGATACAGCAGCCTGAAAAACACGGGGTTCGTCCAGGGATATGCCGGGACCAGCAACGACCGCGCCCAGGCGACGCTCGATTGCCTGCTC
This sequence comes from uncultured Tepidisphaeraceae bacterium, assembly GCA_964446155.1. Classification (GTDB taxonomy): domain Bacteria; phylum Planctomycetota; class Phycisphaerae; order Tepidisphaerales; family Tepidisphaeraceae; genus CAYUNS01. The sequence goes on from CAYUNS010000132.1 coordinate 3,024, forward strand.
GATGAACTGCATCGTCTGAGCGATGGCGTAACGCAGCAGGAGCTGGATCGCGCCAAGACGGGATTGAAGGCGAGCACCATCATGCAAGGTGAATCCACCAATGCCCGCGCGGGCGCGATCGCCCATGATTACTTCATGCGGGGCAGGATTCGGCGACTCGATGAGATCAAGCAGGCGATCAACGGCGTCACGCTCGAGCGCGTCAACGCCTGTCTCGCGGGGAACAAGCCCGGTGAGTTCACGTTTGTCACGGTAGGTCCCAGGCCTCTCACGCTTCCGGGGTGAGCGCGGCCGGGGGGAACCCCGCCTCGGATCCCGGATAGCACTGGTCGATGAAATGCCCGAGCTGCCCGTCTTCCGCGGCGTGCAGAATCGCCGGCTCCTTCACCTGGTCCGACACGAACCGCATCGCCTCGGCAAAATGTTCGAGGCTGGTCGCCATATGCAGGTCCTCCCCAATCTGACACAGCGGCAACACATGGAATCCATGCGCCTGCCGCGCGCTGACGAGCTTGAGGCAGTACGGATCAATCTCATGATGGGACAGATCGATGACGCCGATCATCCGCACGTATTGCCGGACCCACGCCTCCTCGACACACTTGGGATCGACGCCGTAAAACTCGATCGCCAGCACCCCCAGCGGACGGTGGACACGCTGCTGGATCTTCAGCAGATGCTCGACCCGGCGGGAAGTCAGAATTCCCCGCTCCACCAACAATTCACCGATGCGTATCCCTTGCATGAGTGTCTGCTCCTTCCCTGCTGTTCAAGCGGACAATGCCAGCGGCGTCGATGAAAAGAGCCGTGACATCGCCAGCATCCGCTCGATCTCATCGGCCGGGCGAGGCGGGGCAAACAGGTAGCCCTGCATCCTCTCGCAGCCGAAACGTTCGAGGAAATCCCGCTGCAACTCGGTCTCCACCCCTTCGGCCAACACGTTCATCCCGAGATTGTGAGCCATGGTGATGATCGCGCGAATGACGGCGGTCCGGCTGTCCTTCCCATTGGTGGAAAGGCTGTCGGGATTCAGGTCCTTCACAAAAGCCTGTGGAATCTTCAGCGTGTCCAGCGGCAGCCGGTGCAGGTAGGCGAGACAGGAATATCCCGTGCCGAAATCGTCGATCGCGATCTTCACCCCCATTCGCCGGAGCTGATCGAGCTTGTTCACCGCGTCATCGGTGTGGCGCATGAAGAGGCTTTCCGTCAGTTCCAGCTCCAGCCAGCCGCTGTCCAGGTTGAATTCGCGCAGCGCCTGCTCGACGACGAAGACGAAATCCGGCTGGGAGAACTGGAGGACGGAAACATTGACGGCGGCCCGGACCGGCGCGTATCCCCGGCATTGCCATAGCTTGTGCTGGCGGCAGACTTCCCGGAGAACCCAGGCGCCCAGGGGCACGATCAGTCCGGTCTCTTCCGCGATCGGAATGAATTGCGCAGGCGCAACCGGGCCGAAAACCGGGCTGTCCCAGCGCAGCAGCGCCTCCAGCCCGATAATCCCATGACGCCGCGTGACCTGCGGCTGATAATGCAGCGACAACTCTCCGCGCTCCAAAGCCAATGGAAAGCTGTCGCCGATCTCCTTCTTCCCCATCGCTTTTGCCCGCATAAATACTTCGTGTGGTGGCCTCTGGCCGGCCGATTGAAATGCCTGGATATGCTTCCTTTCATCCCACTCCGGTGGAACGTCTCCAGCCATTGCTCCAGCATACGAATCGACCGATCCGCGACGGCATTTAACCTCCGACGGCGAAATTCTTTCGTCTCAGTATGCCCAACCGCATATTTGCCGGTTATGCGGCTTTCGCAAAAACGGGATGGACCTATAATTTCGACGGCGACAAAGCCACCGTACGGTCCTGATATGAGGAAGTTTTCATGGCGCTGACGCATCACCACCACCAGTTGAGCAATGGGCTGGACATCATCGCGGAACGCAATCCCGATTCGCATTCGATCGCCATCGGAATGTTTGTGAAGACCGGGGCGCGCGATGAATCGCCGCGAATCAACGGCGTGTCGCACTTTCTCGAGCACATGATGTTCAAGGGATCCCAGCGATACACCTGGGAGGACGTCAACCGGATTTTCGACGAACTGGGCGCGCGATACAACGCATTCACCAGCCAGGAGATGACGGCGTATTACGCGAATGTGCTGCCGGAATTCACTGAAAAGGCGATCGAGCACCTCGCCCAGTTGTTGCGTCCGGCGCTGCGCGTGGAGGACTTCAATACCGAGAAAAAGGTCATTCTCGAAGAGATCGCGATGTACCTGGACGATCCGGGGCACCGGCTTTATGAGCAACTGATGGAGCTGCATTTCGGCGCTCATCCCCTGGCGATGAGCGTGCTTGGCCCGGCCGAGTCGATCCGCAACCTCGAGCGCGACCAGATGGCGGACTATTTCAATGCCCGCTACGGCCCGGGCAACATGGTGGTTTCCGTCACCGGGCAACTGGATTTCGACGAGATCGTGGCGCTCGTCGAGCGGCACTGCGGAAGCTGGGCGCCCGTGAACGCGCCGCGCCAGCAACCGCCGCCGACGTACAAGGCGCAGCGGCGCGCGATGACCGACGCGAAACTCAACCGCCAATACACCATGGGCATGACCCCCGGCCCGAGCGCGCAGGATGAGCGGCGCTTCGCCGCGAGGGTGTTGTCCGACGTCATCGGCGACGGCGACGGCAGCCGGCTCTACTGGGCGCTGGTGGACAACGCGATCGCCGAAGACGCCGAATTCGGCTTCTATCCGCACGATGGCTGCGGCAGCTTTTACATCGCGCTCACCACCGCGCCCGAGCGCGTCGAGGAGGCGACCGACATCGCAATGAGGGAACTCGAACGGGTGAAGCGGGACCTCGCGGCGGATGAAGTCGAGCGGGCGAAGAACAAAATCGCCGGAAGCATCGTCCTTCAGGGCGAGATGCCTCTCGGACGGATGCGCTCCATCGGCGGGCAG
>CAYUNS010000132.1:5994-10710 GCA_964446155.1 uncultured Tepidisphaeraceae bacterium
GCAGTGGATTTACAACAAAGCCTACCGGTCCCTCGAACAGGACATGGAGGCGCTGCTGTCGGTGACGCCGGATTCGCTGCGCGAACTGTTGGCGGAATACACGTTTGATCCGATGACCATCGTTTCACTAGGCCCGGGAAAGCAATGAGGTTGCGAATGGATCAGGTGCGCATCGGCGTGATCGGGTGCGGGACGATGGCGAGAAAGCACATGGGCTACTTCGGCAGGATCGAAGGGCTGAAGTTCACCGCCGCCGCCGATCTGGATCGGGGCGCCGCCGCCGCCGTCGCCGACAAATACGGGGTGCGTGCCTTCACCAGCGCCACCGACCTGATGGACAGCGGGCTGGTCGATGCCGTGCTCATCGCGGTCCCGCATTATTTCCACCCGGAATTCTCGATCGGCGCGATGCGGCGAGGACTGCATGTGCTGACGGAAAAACCCGTCGCCGTCACCGCGAAGGACGCCGAGACCGTCAACCGCTTTCATGCCGACCATCCGCACCTCGTCTATGCGGCGATGTTCAATCAGCGGACGAACCCCTGCTGGAAAAAGGTGAAGCAGATCATCGACAGCGGGGAGCTGGGCGCGATCATGCGGGTGAACTGGATCATCACCAACTGGTTTCGGACGCAATCCTATTACGACTCGGCCGGCTGGCGCGGCACATGGCGTGGAGAAGGTGGCGGCGTGCTGATCAATCAATGCCCGCACAATCTCGATCTGCTCCAGTGGTTTGCGGGCATGCCGACGCGGATCACGGCGCTGGTCGGCATCGGCAAGCGCCACAGAATCGAGGTGGAGGACGAAGTCACGGCGATCATGGAATATGCCAACGGGGCGACGGGGGTGTTCGTCACCTCGACCGGAGAGGCGCCGGGAACAAATCGCCTCGAAATCGCCGGGGAGTCAGGCCGGTTGATTACGGACGGGGGAACGAAGATCGAGTTCATTCGCACGGATGTTCCGGTGACGGAATTTCTGAACACCGCGCCCGGCCGGTCGATTCCATCCACCTCGAAGGCGACCATCGAGGTCGCCTCCGACCGCCCCGAGCATCGGGGAATCCTCCAGAACTTCATCAACGCCATCCTGCACGACGAGCCGCTCATCGCCCAGGGCGAGGAGGGCATTCACGGATTGGAACTGGGCAACGCCATGCTGATGAGCGGGCTGCGGCGCGAGCCGGTCCCCCTGCCGACGGATCGGGAGGCGTTCGCAAGCCTGATCGCGAATCTTTCGGAAACCTCCACCTTCCAGCGATGATGGCGCCCTACTTCCGCGCCGCCAGCGCCGTCCGAACCTGCTCGACCCACTGCTTGTCCGCGAGGGCGTAAGGGCGGAATTTCTCCATGACCCCCTGCTCTTCACTGTAGGCCAGGGCGCGATTCACGCCGAGCTTGTTGGCGGCCGGAGAGTCGATGATATTGCTCGAATCGGACGCGCTCATCTGAAAGAGGATGCGATTGTCGAACTCGCGCATCGAGGCGCGATCGAGCGTGCGCTCGACCGAAGCGGGCGTGTCGGCCCATGCCATGACATGGATGCCAAGCCCCGGCCCTTCGCGCAGCAGGTCGGTGAAGAGCTTGTCGGGATTCGGCGTTTTCTCCTCCTCGCTCATCGAGAAGTTGAACGAATCCTCCTGCCGGCGGAGAACGCGATAACGCTGCAATCCGTAAATGAAGACATAGAGGGAAGGCGCGTCGGGACGCTCGGCTTCCTGACGGCGCTGAAGCTCCTTCGAGATTTCGGCGATCGCCTCGGGAACGGCGCGGTAATCGATGTTTTTCACGTCATGCGGCATCGCCTCGATGACCCTCGACAGCTCCCCCGCAAGGGGAGAGTCCGCAGGCGTGCCGTCGAGGATGTGGAACGCCGCGGTTCCCACCCGATGCTGCGCCGCGAGGCTGATAAGGGACGACTGCATCATCGCCAGCGCCGATTCATCCTGTTGCCCGATGATCAGGGCGTTGGCGCCGCTCTGGCGACGGAAGACCACCGCGGTGGGTTCCTTGATCGCGACAGGCTCGCCCAGCCAGGCGTGGGGCGCGGGAAGCGTCTCGGGCGCCGCGGTGGAGGCGAGAAGCTCGTTCAGGCGGTGGTTCTTGCGGTAGTCGGCCGGGGCGTTGCCCTCGAAGACCACGCCGGGCGAATGACGATCGCCGCGTTCGTCGGCGAACCGGCGAATGTCGATGAGAAACGCCTCGCGCTGCTCATCGGGCAGCCAGGCGACCTGAAAGGGGCTGTTGCCTTCGACAAGCCCTCCGGCGTCGTTGTAGATCGCCTCGCCGGGACGGGTGAGAAGCCTCGCCGCGGAATTATTGTCGCCGAGGATCAGTTGCGAATCGGCCTCGCTGGTTTGCAGCGCGACGCGGACGGCCATCTGCCCGATGGTGCTGCGCGCCAGGCCGGATGTTCCACCGATCGTCTGGGAACCGAGCAGGACATGGATACCGAAGGCGCGGCCTTGACGGACAAGGCGGTCCAGAAGCAATCCCGCATCCTGCGCGAGTTTATCGTCTTCCGAGAAGAACTCCTGGAATTCATCGATGATGAGCAGGGTCCGCGGCATGGCGGTCTTGGCCGCCGCGCGGTAGGACGCCAGGTCCTGCACGCCCAGCTTGCGGAACAGCTCTCCACGACGGCTCAGTTCCGCATCGATGCGCTGCAGGACGCTCAATCCGAATTCCCGATCGCTCTCCACCGCGATGGCGCGGGCATGCGGCAGCGCGTGCGTGGCGTAGGTCTTGAATTCAACGCCCTTCTTGAAATCGATCAGGTAGAACTCGACCTCGTCGGGGCTGTACCACATCGCCAGATTGGTCACCAGCGCGTGAAGCAGCGTCGATTTGCCCGATCCGGTTTTGCCCGCGATCAGCGCGTGCTGGGCGACGCCTTTGCCCAGGCGGAAGCTCTGAAGCCGCGTCGCGCCCAGCCGGCCCACGGGTACGGCCAGCTCGTGGTCGCTGCCGCGCGTCCAGAATTTTTCCGGAGGTGGCGCGATCGTGTGGAACGGCACTTCGACGCGCTTTGAATCCTTCGCATGTCGCCCGACCACATCGAGGATCTCCGTCAGCGCCTCCTCCGTGGGCGGTTCATCCAGCGTGAGGGGAAACTGGTGGAAGACTTCATCCTTCCAGATGAATCTGCCCTCCTTGCGGACGAGGTTGAGGCTGTGGGATTCGAGTTCATCCAGATGCGCGCCGGCCGGCAGGGTCTGCCGGGTGTCGCGCAGGATGAGCGTATAAACGCCGCAGCGCGCGCCGCTGCTGGCGATGCTGCTGAGCCGGCGAAAAGCGTCGCCTTCAAACCCCACGGGGAAATCGGCGATGACGAGAAACCGGTACGGCTCCGCAAGCTCGCCGGCCTGCGCGTTGTACTCGTCGATGGTGGCGAACTCGTTGCGCAGATACTTTTGAATCACCGTTTCCATATGCTCGGTGAGATTCAGGAGGCGCTGCTCGATGTGCTCCCGTTCCGTCCAGATGCGCCCGCCGACCAGCGCCTCGTCATGATCGGCCAGGTGCATGAAGCCCGCAAAGTTCTGACCCAGCCCAACCGGATCGATGATGGTGAACTGCACGCGCCCGGCGGGCAGCGAAGTGAGCAGGCGAGCCATCACCATCTGCAAAATCCGCACGCCTTCGGCCCGGCCGTCGTGGTCCGTGTGAACGAGCAGGGACGATTGATTGGGAAACGCCAGCGATGCGGGCACGCTGAACGATTCGGGAAGACGAAGTTGCCGCGGGACCTCGTCGGTGATCTGCTTCAGATCCACCCGCAACTCGCCGAAGCGAATGCGCGACGCGAACTCCTTCGGCGGGGTCCATTGACGCCACTGCACCTCGTTCCAGTCGCGGATGTACCGGCCGTTGGAATCACCGGCCTCACCGATGGGCGCCTGGATGCGCTGCAGACCGGAGGTCCAATGATGCTCAAGCTCGCGGCGGGCCTGATCGTGCCGATCGTGGCTTGCCTTCATCCGTGCCTCGGCCGATGCGCGGGTCGCCTGGGTTTCGTCGTCGAATCCCCGCTTCGCCTCACCGACGTGCCGCTCATGCCACTGGTCCGCCTTGGCGACGGCGTCGGCGTGTTCCGTGTCGATGCGCTGCTGCTCGCGGTTCACCTCCTCCTGCAATCCCTGCATCGCGGCGTTTTTCTTTGACGCGGCCTGCGTGAGATAAGGCGAATACTTTTCCTTGCCGGCCTGCAATTCGGCCTTGTGTTTGCGCGAGGCCTGCGCGAGCGAATCCTCCTGGCGACGGGAGGCGTTGGTCAATCGAAGCTTCGCGAAATGCCGCGCGGCGGCGATGGCGCCGCTCAACGGCGCGATGGTCGCCGCGATGTGATTCCGTCCGAGGATTCGCACGACAATCCCCAGGATGATCGCAATCACCAGCGCGACCGCCCCACCGATGCCGATGGCGCGCCAATGCATGGAAGCCGCCGACGCGGGAACGCCCCCGGCGATGAGTTGGCCGATGGCCGCACCAACGACGATCAACAGGACGGCCAGGACCACCGGGCGCGCGCCGATGAAAAACCGGGGCAGTTTCAGGGCTTGAAGCGACGCGAAATGCGCATCGGCCGCCGCGCGCGCGGACTGGAAGGCGGCGTCCGGCTCCCGCTCGTCGCCGGGGGCGGAAGCGGCGCGTTCCGCGACAATCGACGGCGAACGATAAAGCTGGAGGAGATCGGCGATGCGCCGCTCCAACT
>CAYUNS010000133.1:0-8954 GCA_964446155.1 uncultured Tepidisphaeraceae bacterium
GCTCATGGACATTGACAAATTCAAGTCGATCAATGACGGGTACGGGCATCCCGTCATTGATCGACTTGAATTTGTCAATGTCCATGAGCAGCACGGAGATGGCCTTGCCGCCTTCCACCGCCGCATTGAATTGCTCATCGAGAAAGTCGTTGAACGTCGTGCGATTCGCCAGTCCGGTCAGGCCGTCGGTCGTCGCCTTCACCTTCAACTCGATGTTCTGCTGCTCCAGTTGCGTCGCCTGCTGCTGCGACCGGAGGGTGATCTCGACGAGGGCCTCATTGGCTTTTTTGAGGATGGTCTCGAACGACATCGACGGGCCGAGGTTGATCTCGAAGAGGGACGCCACTTCGCGGGTGTCCTTGCCGATTTCAGCGAGGATGGTGTCGCAGTCGGCTTCGGACATCGAGAAGTGCTTTTTGAACAGGCCGCGGACATCGTTGATGGCGGCGGCGGCGCTGTTGTCGACGAAGACGTCGGCGCATCGCCCGGAGATGTGGATCATCTCGGTCATTCGTCGCAGCACTGGATCGGTGACCTGCCCGGGGGTGTGGTGAAACGCGATCGGGGTCGCCAGCAGCGGGGGGAGCTTCCATTGCTCGGTGAGAATGGCCGCGACATCGGCGTGGCTCATGCCCAGCTTCTCGGTTTCGATGCGAAACAGGTCCAGGTGGCTGGACGCGCTGTCGTAGATTTCGCCGTATTGCGCGCCGAGCACCTGGTCGAAGACCAGCATCCCGATGTCCTTCAGCAGCGCGGACAGAAACGCCTCCTCGCGCTGAACCACGTTGAGCTTCCCGGCGAGCATGCGCGCCGCCGTGGCGGCATAAACACTGCGCTTCCAATAATGCATGTGCTGGAAGCCCCGCGATTTACTCCGCGTCAGTGTGGTGACGAGCGAGAATCCAAGTACGAGCGTCTTGACGGATTGCAGTCCAAGAATCACCAGCGCGTGGCTGATCGTGCTGACATGCTGGCTGCGGCCGTAAAAGCTGGAGTTGACGGTGCGGAGGATTTTGGAGGAAAGGGCGGCGTCCTTGGAGATGATCCGCGCGATCTCCGCTATATCGACGGATTCCTTCTGCGCCATCTCCAACACCTGCATCGCGATGGAGGGGAGCGACGGCAGATTGGGGCACTGGCGAATTTTATTGACGAGCGTTTCGTTCATATGCTTCCAGTCATCGCGGGCGCCAACCGTACCGAAACCATGCGGCGAAGGCGCCGCGGCCATTGTTCTATCGGACAGGAAGCGGGAATACTTTGTGAGATGATTTACAGACAATGGAAATCGTTCACGCCCGCACGGGCGCAGGCCACACCGAAACGGGGTTCGGCGTGGTCAAAACACGATCCGGCCGCATTGCCGGAGGCGTGAGGGGCATGATTATCAGATGCGATCACTCCGCGGCGGCGTCGATCTGCTTGCGAAGCTTGTCCTCGCCGCCCGGACCAAAGCCGACGTTGACATTCTTCACAATGCCCTTGCCGTCGATGACGACGCTCATTGGAATGCCCCGAACGCCGTAGGCTTCCGCGACGCGGCTGTCGCTGTCGAGGAGCACGGGTAACTCGATCTTGCGCGAGTTAAGGAAACCCGACACTTTTTCCTTGTCTTCCGCGATGTTGATCGCGAAGAGCTTCACACCGCGGGGGGAGACCTCCTTGTGGACTTCCATCAGCAAGGGCATGGAAACGACGCAAGGCCCGCACCAGGTGGCCCAGAAGTCGAGGACCACGACGTTGCCTCGCAGATCCGCGAGCTTGACCTCCGCGCCGTCGAGCGAGGCGAGGGTGAAGTCCGGCGCGGGTTTGCCGACGAGCGAGTCCGCGTCGTCATTTTCGGCCGCCGCCGTCCGCGTCGCATCGCGCGCGTTTTCCGGGGGAGTCCAGGCGAATTGCGCGGCATCCAACTCGCGTCCCGAGGTTGACGCCGTGTAGTCGAAGACCACTTCGGCCTTGGCGACTTCATTCTCTCCACTGTTGCGAAGCATGGGGGACAGATCCACCACCACCCTGCGGATCAAGCTGGTTTTGGGATCGATCAATACGCGCGAATCCCCATCGGGGGATTTGATCGACAGGGCGGTGAAGGCCGCATCGTCGATCGTCTCGTCCGCGAGCTTTTTCACTTCGGTGGCGCCGTCGATGAGTTGCAGCGAAGGTTCCTTCGACAGCGCGAGAAGCAGGGAGGGATTTTGCATGGCAAGCAGGCGGCTGATCATCGGCGGGAGCGCCTTCGAATCGAATCGCTCATCGGTGGCGAATTCGAGGTCGTTCTGAAGGTACATGTTTTCCGTGGGATGGTAGGCATAGGCTTTTTCGCCGGTGGAGCCGATGATGATGTCATCCTTCATTTCATGCCGGAACTGATGCGAGGCGGATTGAAACGTCGATGTGAATTCGGCCTGCTGTTTCTGCTGTCGTCCGGCGACATCGAATTCGGCATTGATCGATCCGCTCAGTTCGAGCGTCTTGAGATCGGTGTAGGTCTTGCCCAGCATGTCGAGGACGGCCTGTGCTTCAGGGGTGACGTCGGCCGGCGCCGTCTCCACGGGCGCGGGCTGTCCGGTGGAAAATTGGCTGGACAGCACGATCGAGAGCGCGAGGGACAATGCAACGAGGAAAACAACGACGCGCTTGAAGGAGGATTTGTTCAAGAGAATGTCCTTTGTTGAGCCGATCTGGACGGCACTCCATCATAATACCACGGTAGTTTATAGGCCGTCATTCGGTAAAAGTCGCAAAAATTTCCACCATTCCCCCCTCATTCCACGGACCCCATTTCGGGTGGGAGGCTCGCGGGCGGATCAGTCGAACTCATCGCCCCGGAACGTGTTTCCGAGATAAGCCGCCCGTACACCGGCGTCATTGATGATCTCCCTGGGGGAGCCTTCCTTGAAGACCTGGCCGTCGTTGATGATCAGGGCGCGGTCGCAAACCTTCAGCGTCTGGGGGACATTGTGGTCCGTGATGAGCACGCTCTTGCCGAATTCATCCTTCAACCGGCGGACTTCCCTTTGAAGATCCTCGACCGCGATGGGATCGACGGCGCTAAAAGGTTCGTCAAGAAGGATCAGCTTGGGGTCCATAATCAACGCGCGGGCGATTTCGAGCTTGCGTTTTTCCCCGCCGGAGCAAAGCGAGGCGCGCTGGTTGCGGACTTTTTGCAGGCCGAATTGCGAGAGGAGCTGCTCGCCGCGCCTGTTGCGTTCGGATCGGCTGAGGGTGAGCGTTTCGAGAATCGCCTGGAGATTCTGCCACACGGTCAATTGCCGGAAGATGCTTTGTTCCTGGGGGAGATATCCAATCCCCAGCCGGGCGCGTTTGTACATCGGAAGGTGGGTGATGTCGCGCGCATCGAACGCCACCGCGCCGCTGTCGGGGGTGACCATGCCGAGGATCATGCGGAAGGTGGTGGTTTTGCCCGCGCCGTTGCGGCCGAGCAGCCCGACGATCTCCTCCTGCGCCAGGACGAAACTGACTTCGTTCACGACGGTTCGGCCGTTGTAAGCCTTGACGAGTTTGGTGGTTTCAAGCAGGTTCATTCGTTGCCGATGCCGCCCATCCGGCAAAACGGTAGTCTCCATGCCGCGAGCGGAAAATCAAGGCCACTCATTCTCTGTGGATAGTCGGTGGAAAACTCCTATTTCCACGAACGGACTACAGTTATGCGGAGTCAATGGAGCGGTGGTCTGAAAAACTCCTTCATGGCACGCTTATCGAATCTTAAAGGGTACTCCTTTCGATGAATCCATGTAAGTTATTGTTTAGACAATAATTGTGAAAATAATTGGCCCGGTCGCGGGAGGATTGGCTTCACGGCGGTTCTTTTTTCGGCAGGCTGATCCTTCCGATGTGGAGCATTTTGGCGGGCCAGGCCTCATAGACGCGCCAATGTGGATAAGTGTACGCAAACTTGCCTTGCGGGAGGGTGATAACTTTAGTTTTTTTTCTTTGTTGTCATAGAAGGTGCTATCTTCAAGCTCATCTATTTGCGCCCATCGAGCACAGAGGGCGTGCACCTATCCGGGAAGGGCCTTGATGGGTTGTTGTCGTGCAGGATTCCGGCGGTGGGTTTTTCCACCGACATGTCTCGAAAGGAGTGGCTTGTATGGCCACGGGGAAGGTTAAGTGGTTTAACGATCAGAAGGGCTTTGGATTCATCTCATCCGAAACGGACCAGGATGTCTTTGTCCATCACTCGGTCATTGAAGGCCAGGGATTCAAGACGCTCCAGGATGGCGAAACCGTTGAATATGAGTTCGAAACCGGACCGAAGGGAATGAAGGCGACGCGCGTCCGAAAACTGGTGGCCGCCGTGAGTTGACCAGACGGCGTCCTGTCGCATCCCACGCATTGATCGTCCGCTGAATGAGGCAGGGTGATTTGCGCGCGGATCGCGTGCGGTGGAGCGCATTCACACAATGACCGCCGCCGACGCGGGCATCGTCCTGGGGATGATCTCCACCGGAGCGGGCGCACCGGGGGGAAGGTTCGCCCATTCCTTCAGGCGTTTGACGGCATCGGGAAGAATCTCCTCCGGCTCGGCGAGATTGGGCAGCCATGTTTTTTCCCATTCCATCGTCACCCATCCGGCGTAGCCGATTCCGCGCAGGCGGGTGATGAACCGCTCGATGGGGACGTCGCCTTCGCCGATCTTGCAGAAGGAACTTCCCAGCGATCCGAAGGTCGCATCCTTCACCTGGACGTATTGGATGCGGCTGTTGAGGGTCGGGACGCTGACGGCGGGCTGCTCTCCGATCATCGCGGCGTTGAAAATATCCCAGCAACATGCGATGGAAGGGTGATTCAACCGATCGAGAATCATCCACATTTCCTTCGCGCTTCGGAACGACAAGGCGTTTTCGATGACGATGGTGATGCCATGTTCGGCGGCGTAATCGCCCATCGGCGTCAGCCAGTCGCCCAGGGCGATGGCGGCGCCCGCGCGGCTCCGGCCGGGTTTCACCTGCGCGTCGAACACCTTCACCAGCGGGCACCCCAGCTGCGCCGCGGTGTCGATGTATTTTTTGAGATCCTTCAGGGATTGCGCATCACGGCGCTTGTCGCCGGCCATCGCGATGGAACTGGAGAGGCAGGCGATTTCGATTCCGCTTTCCTGAAAAGCGCCGCGCACCTTGAGCGGATCGGCGAGGAAAACGTTGGTCGCGGTGAGGAGGGTGTCATTGTTGAGAAACCCGCGGATTTCTATACCGCCATACCCATATTCACGGGCGCGGGCGAGGATCGTTTCAAAATCCCACGCGGGGCAACTGGTGGTGGTGAAGGCGAATTTCATGTGATTCATCATTCCGCCCCGTATACGAAGAAGGTTAGATGAACGTGTCGGGGGAATCAAGACGGAGTTTGCCCGGCGACAGGTCGAAAATCGGCGCGGTTCGGAAAAGGAGGCATGGTGCGAAATTGCCGCAGGGTCTATGATGCAGGCTTGCGGGAGCGATGGGCAGGCCCGCGCGGGGATTCGCTGATGGTCAGCGTTGCCGCGCCCTGTTCCCTCGCCTCCACAGGATCACAGAAGGAGCCTGCTATGTCTCTTCGTCGTCTCATGTTGACGCTGACAATCGGATCGATGGTGATTGTCGGTTGTGAATCGGAGGAAACCCTTCCCGCCACTCCCGAGCCTGCGCCGCAGGCGGATCAGACTGAAGGAGTGGGCGGGGCGCTCAAGGCGGCCCAGGACCAGGCGAAGGATCTGACCGACAACGCCGGAGAAAAAGCCGGTGAACTCGGCGCCGCGGCAAAGGAACAGGCCGGAGAGCTTACCGCCGCCGCGACGGAAAAAGCGCAGACCCTTTATGACGAAGCCGTCAAGTATATCCAGGAAAACAAGCTCGACCTGGCGGAAAAGAGCCTGACGCAGTTGGAATCGATGAAGGCCCAGCTTCCGGCTGACTGGCAATCGAAGCTCGCCAGCGCCCAGGAGATGCTCACCAAGGCGAAAGCAGGGAACTGATTTTTTCCCAGGCTCCCGGTCTCGGTCCGGGAGCCTGGGATTCTTCCAAGGGGAGGGGCCGAATCCATTGCTTACATTTTCTGCCGGCCGCTGATGGCGTCGGCGAGGATGTTGCGGTTGGCGTACTCGATATTGCTCCCGGCCGGCAGGCCGCGCGCCAGGCGCGTGATCCGCACGTCGGGAAATCGCCCCATCGCATTCTGAAGGTGCATCGCCGTGCCGTCTCCTTCAAGCGTGGGATTGGTTCCCATAATCACCTCGCGCACCGTGCCTGACTCCAGGCGTTTCACCAATCCATCCACGGTGAGATCGCCGGGTTCGATCCCCTCGAGGGGCGCGATCCTGCCCAGCAGCACGTGATACACGCCGCGATAAAGCCCCGTCGCCTCCAGCGCCAGTAGATCCTTCGGCTGCTCGACGACGCAGACCAGTCCCTGGTCGCGCGCGGGATCGGTGCAGATCGCGCAGGGGTCCTGTTCCGTGAGGTTGTAGCAGATACTGCAATGTTTGATGCGCGTCTTGACGTCGCGAATCGCGTCGGCGAGTTTCATCGCTTCGTCCGGCTTCTGTTTCAACAGGTGGAATGCGATCCGCTCGGCCGATCGCACGCCGATGCCAGGGAGGGCGGAAAGCTGGTTGATCAGGTTCTGAATGCTGTGCGTATAACTGCTCATGACGGGCGATTTTAGAGAAGACGATCGGAATAAACCACTCCGCGCGGTGCGGAACGCGGGAGGGTGGGAGAAGCCATCGGTTCGGGATTCCTCCGCCGGCGCTGCGGAGGCGTCGTCCATTTCTTTATCATTCTCCCGTGCGGGTGTCGGACAGGAACGTCGTCACAAGCCGATTGAATGCGGCGGACTGTTCATCATGCGGCCAATGCGCCGCGTCCTCGATGAGGTCGAGCCGCTTTCCCTGTGACCACGCCGCCGGTCGGAAAATTCGCTCGTGCGGCGGGTCTCCCAGAGCATCGCCCCAGATGACCTGCACCGGCGAACGAACATATCTCATCCAGCGGAAGGTGTCCGTTTCCATGTAACCGGTGAGGAGGCTGATGTAAGGATACATGCTGTTGACGCGCGAAGCGTTATGGGTCATCTGATCGAGTCGCTCGCGCGTCGCGCGTCGCGGTTTGGCGTAACGCGACTGGAGAAACTGGAACAGCGTCAGCGGCGTGGCGACCGTCTCATACAGCGACGCACCGGCATTCAGCGTGCCGAGGAAAAACTGCTGGAGCTTCCGCATGTTGCCCGGCCGGTCATTGGCCTGGGGATGATCCTCGGGACAGATCAGCGTCATCCGATCGACGGCCTCCTCGTTGTAGACGCCGAGACGCACGGCGAAGCCCGCGCTCAGTCCGCTGGCGACGAGGTGCGCCCGGCGGCCGATCACTTCAATGATGAAGTCGCGCAGCAGGTGGTGATACAATTCGGCGGTGTAGGTTCTCTTCGGCGCATCGCTGTCCCCGAATCCGAGCAAGTCGATCGCATAGACGGTGAACTGCCCGGCCAGCGCGGAAATATTCCGGAAAAACTCCTCGCGGCTTGCTCCGACATACAATCCATGCACGAGCAGCAACGGATCGCCCCATCCACGCTTGTCGTAGTGGACCACCCCCCATCGGGATTCATAAACATCGTCGGCCACGTCCATGATTGTAGATGGGCAAAGGCGATTGCCAACCGGCGGGGAGAAGGCATCCCGCGTCCATTTGGGTTAGACTCCCGCCATGCTCGATCCACGATTATCCCGTCGACGCCAGGCGCGGCTGCTCGATGTTCTCCAAAAGGAGCGGCTCGACGCGGTGATTGTCGCCGCATCGCATCATGTTCATTATCTCACGGCATTTCGGAGTTCATGGTTGACGCAATGCGCCGTGGTGCTGTTCGCGGACGGCACATGCGTACTCATCTGCGCCGCCGATCCCGGCGATGTCGCGGCCGACGAAATCGTTCGATATCCCGCGAGATGGTTCGCCACACTTCGACAGGAGCAGCCGGCCGTCATCGTGGAGGCGGTCGTCGAGCAGTTGAAGAAACGCAAGGCGCATCACGTTGCGGTCGATGACGCGCCCGTCGGCGCGCGGCTGGCGCAGGCGATCGAGGTGTCGAGCATCGATCAGCGCCTCTGGTCGATGCGCCGCGCGAAAGACCCCGATGAGCTGGCATTGATGAAGGTCGGCATCGCCTGCACCGAGGCGATGTATGCCCGCGCGCGGGAGATCATTGCGCCCGGCGTGCGTGAGTTGGATGTCTTCAACGAACTGCACGCTGCGGCCGTGAACGTCGCCGGTGAGCCGTTGAGCGCGCTGCTGGGCAACGACTTTGCCTGCGGCGTGCCCGGCGGGGCGGCGCGCAAGGACCGCATCGCACAGGACGGCGAACTTTACATCCTCGATCTCGGACCGGCTTATCGCGGTTATTTCGCCGACAATGCGCGGGCTTTTGCGGTGAATCGAAAACCGACCGATGCGCAGCATCGCGCCTGGGAGATGATCGTCGGCGTTTTCCCGATTGTCGAGAAGCTCGCCCGGCCGGGCACGCGGTGTCGCGAGATATTCGAGGTGGTCGATCAACACTTCCACGACCATACGGGTGCGGGCATTGCCCACCACCTCGGCCATGGCGTGGGCTTGCAGCCCCACGAATATCCACACCTCAATCCGAGATGGGATGACGTGCTGATCGAAGGCGAATTTTTCACCGTCGAGCCGGGCATTTATTCCAAAGAGCTTGCCGGCGGGATGCGCATCGAGAACAACTACGTCGTCACGAAGGATGGCGTGGAATGCCTGACGCCTTTCGCGATGGAACTGGCGTAACGCGCCCCCGCGGGACGACAAGGGGGAAAAAGTTCCGGTTCTTCCACACGCAGCGCTCGAAAAGGCGAATCCCGGTGCGGTATTTTCCCGTTTTCCGGTTCGCATTCCTGTTCTTCCGGAAATGCCGGCCATTGAAGCGGGGGGCGTTTTCTCCTAAAC
>CAYUNS010000133.1:8964-10683 GCA_964446155.1 uncultured Tepidisphaeraceae bacterium
TCCGTGGCGCCGAAGCCGATCCCAGACGTGGCCTACCCCTGTGAATTTCGGAGCATCCGCAATGGCAATTGCCAACGAAGTAGAGAAACGAAGCCCCAATCGAAAACCTCCCGCGAAATCAGACGGCAAGGTGGAACGCGAACGCCTGCGCATGATGATGCTCATTCGTCGGTTTGAGGAGCGAACCTACCAGGAATACACCAAGCCCGGCCAGAAGATCGGCGGGTTTTGCCATCTGTACAGCGGTCAGGAGGCGGTCGCGGTGGGGATCGCGGCGGTCTACGACAAGTCGCGTGATGCGCTGATCAACGGATATCGCTGTCACGGTCATTCGCTCGCCCTGGGCATGAGTCCCCGCGCGGCGATGGCGGAACTGTTCGGCAAGGAGACCGGCTGTTCCAAAGGCAAGGGCGGATCGATGCATCTGTTCGACCCTTCGGTGGGCAATCACGGCGGGCACGGCATTGTAGGAGGGCATATTCCGATCGGGCTGGGGCTGGCGTTCGCACAGTCCTATAAACAGTCCGGCGGCGTAACATTCTGCCTCTTCGGCGATGGCGCGATCAACCAGGGCACTTTCAACGAAGCCTTAAACATGGCCAGCCTGTTGAAAGTGCCCGCGGTGTTTATTGTCGAAAACAACGGTGTCGCGATGGGCACGCAGGTCGAGCGCGCCAGCGCTGAAAAGGATCTCGCCAGGCGGGGTTGCGGCTTCGCCATGCCGCATCGCAACATCGACGGCAACGACATCGATGTCGTCATCCGGGAGATGTCCGAGGCCGCCGACCGGGGTCGGCGCGGCGAAGGACCGACCTATCTTGTCGCCAACACCTTCCGCTTTCGCGGGCATTCGATGTCGGATCCCCTCAAGTATCGCACCAAGGAAGAACAGGAGCGCGCCAGGGAGCGCGACCCGATCACGCTCTACGGCGCCCGCCTTCGCGAGCAGGGGCTGATCGACGAGGCGCGGATCGAGGCGATGGAGCAGGCCGTGGCGACCGAGGTGAATCAGGCCGTCGCCCAGGCCGACGCCGACGACCACCCGCCCCTCGAATCCCGCTTCGAAGATGTGCTGGCGGAAACGTATCCGTATCAGCCGGAATGAGGCAGGACCATGGCTGAACAGGAACGATTCAGCTTCGAGGAGGAGTTGGAAAAACTTCGGGACCGCGAGCCGTTCGTGCCGTTTACGATTACGGTCGCCGGCGGCGATCGATCTGAAATCACCGCCGATAAGCGCGACGCGCTGGGCGACAACCTGATCGTCGTTCTCGCGGCCAAACGTGGGATATCCTTTTTCCGAAAGAACCGGATCGTGTCCGTGGATGTTCATGAACCGGCGTCCCAAGGACGCGACGATGAGTTTTAACTTCAACAAGCACCTATGCCAGAAATAACACTTCGCGAAGCTCTCCGCGCGGCGATGACGGAGGAAATGGAACGGGACGAGAACGTCTTTCTCATGGGTGAGGAAGTCGCTCAGTACAACGGCGCTTACAAGGTGTCCGAAGGGATGCTGGCGCGGTTCGGGTCTCGGCGCGTGATCGACACCCCGATCAGCGAGGCCGCCTTCTCCGGGCTGGGCGTCGGCGCCGCCTGCATGGGGCTTCGCCCGATCATCGAATTCATGAGCTGGTCCTTCACCTGGGTTTGCATCGACCAGATCATCAACAACGCCGCCAACGTGCGCTACATGTCCGGCGGGCAATACAAGGTTCC
>CAYUNS010000134.1:0-10650 GCA_964446155.1 uncultured Tepidisphaeraceae bacterium
AAATACCCCAAGGCCTTCGACAAGCTCTACGTCAACATGATCAACGCCGGCGAGGCCGGCGGCGTGCTCGACCTGATCCTCTCCCGACTGGCGGATTTCATGGAGAAAGCCGCCAAGCTCAAGAAAAAAGTCATCGGCGCGATGATCTACCCGATCGTCGTCATCTCCATCGCCGTCGGCGTCGTGGCGATGATCATGATCTTCGTCATCCCCAAGTTCGAGGAGATCTTCGTCGATTTCGGCATCAAGCTCCCCGCGGTCACGCAGGTGCTGCTTTCCATCAGCAAATGGTTCGCCAACTGGGGCTGGGCTTACCTCATCGCTTTCCCCTTCGTCTGGATGCTCATGATCCGGCTCATCAAGATGAGCGAGGGGGGCAAGTATGCGGTGGACGCCGTCAAGCTCAAGATTCCCATTCTCGGCAGCATCCTGGGCAAAACCGCCATCGCCCGGTTCACCCGCACGCTCGGCACGCTGATCAGCGCCGGCGTGCCGATCCTCGACGCCCTCAACATCACACGGGAAACCTGCGGCAACGAGGTTTATTCCCGCGCCCTGCTCAAGGTGCATGACGCCATCCGCGAAGGCGAATCGATGGCCGACCCCCTCCGCGCCACCAAGGTGTGCGACTCCATCGTCGTCAACATGATCGACGTCGGCGAGGAGACCGGCGACCTCGACAAGATGCTCCTCAAGATCGCCGACAACTACGACAGCGACGTGGACGTGCTCGTCGGCTCGCTGATCAGCATCCTCGAACCGGTGATGGTCGTGGTGCTGGGCGTCATCGTCGGCTTCATCGTCATCGCCCTGTTCGCGCCGATGATCACGCTGATCCAGGGCGTGTCGGGATGACAAGCGGCCTTCAACGGCAGGAACGAGACAATATGATGCGCAACCATTCCCGTGGATTCACGCTGCTCGAATTGCTGATGGTCATCGGCATCCTCGCGCTGCTGGTCGGCCTGCTCTTTCCCGTCGTCACCCGAGTCCAGCGCAGCGCCAAAATCGCCGCGACCCAGCAACTCATCTCGACGCTCGGCAACGCCATCCAGCAGTACCAGCAGGAGTTCGGCGCGCTGCCGGGGCCGCGGCAGCAAGGCGCGGCGCTCACTTTTCCCGGTGTGGGCGGCAATGTCACGACCAGCGAGGAATTGCTCCTTTCTCTGCGAGGCGGCGTGAAATGGGATGGAGCGGTCCTTGCGTATGATCCCGCCGAGATCGGGCGCGGTCCGTTCAGCCTGAATCCGGCGAATCGGAAGCGCTATCGTGATTTCCTCAGCACAACCGTCGAGACGAGCGACATCAACGCGACAACAGCGCAATATGGCGGGGATTCAATCGTGCCCGAGTTCGTCGATACGTTTGGCGAAGGCAAGCCGATTCTCTATCTCCGCGCCAACAAGGGCGCGACGGGGATCGCCGGCGTCGATCCGCAATGGAACATCAGCGAACTGGGGGTGTATGATTTCCCAATCAATGACGCCGGGTTCGCGGACCTCGGGGATTTCGCCGACGCCGACGCGTATTTCCGCAATCCCTCCATGCCGGAGCAGACCCGTCAGAAAGACAGTTTTATCCTCATCAGCGCCGGACCGGATGGCAAATATGGAACGAAGGATGACATCACCAATTTCGGCACGCCGGGCGAGTAACGTCCTTCGCGGGTTCACGTTGATCGAGTTGCTCGTGGTGATCGGCATCATCGTGCTGATCGCGGGCATCGCGTTGCCCGTCCTCAGCCGCGCCCGCAACGCCGCCGCCCGCACGCAGGCCGCCGCCACGCTCTCCACCATCTCCATCGCGCTCGAAGCCTATCAGCAGGACCATCGATCGTATCCGATGCTCAGTCATCCGCTGAGCGGTCCCGACGTCGCCAACGGCGGCGGGGCGTGGCTGCTCTGCCAGGTGCTGATCGCCCCGGCCCCGGCGTCAATCGACCATGTGGATGGACCGGGGTTCGCGCTCCGGGCGAACTCGAAGAAATTCGGACCCTACCTCCAGCCCGATAAATTCATTGTCGACGATGATGACGATTCCACCAACACGGTTCAACTTCATCTGGCCATCCTTCGAGACCAGAACTATCAACCGATCGCCTACATCCCCGCGCGCTCCCCGCGGCCGAATGTGACGGTGAACGACGGATACCTGATGCAGGCCACCGCCGCCGCCGACAGCCCGATGTTCGACGCCAACTACGTCATCGAATATTTCAAGCATGACACCGGCGACAACGACACTCTCGCGATCCAGCGCCTCGCCGCGATGATCGGCGCCGACGGCAACGGGGCGCTCGATGTCGCCGGCGGGAAGAAGGTGCTCGACGCCAACTATCTTCTCTGGATCTCCGGTCGCGACCAGCTTTTCGGACCGACCGACCCGACCGATGCCGGCCAGGTCCGACGATGCGATGACGTGACCAACTTCACCCATACGCCATGAGCCGAGCCGCACATGGATTCACCCTGATCGAGATGCTCACCACCATCGCCGCCCTGGTGATCGTGCTGGGGTTGATGGTCAGCCTCTCGCGGCATGTCCGCAGCCGATCGGCGCAGCGGTTGACGGGCGATCTGTTGCAGAACCTGGATCGGCTCATGTCGCAGTACCAGCGCGAGACGGGAGAGCTTCCACCGGTCGATCCGGCGCTGCCGCAGGATCGGCCTTTCACCGAGGACACGCTTCGCGCCACCGCGCCGGCGAACAATCGCTCGTTCATCCAGCACCTTCGCGGCGCGCACAATCTCACCGACGCCTTCACCGGTCTGTCCGTCAGCTATTTCGATGGGCAAAGCATTCTCGACGCCTGGGGACATCCGATCGTCTTCGTTCCCGGCCACAACCCGCACCTCGGCATGGCGCCCGGCGGGCGGTTTTTCTTCGTTTCCCCCGGACCGGACGGAAAATTCTTCACCCGCGAGGACAACCTCTACAGCTACGAGCGCCGCTGAACGCGATCTTTTCCCGGGCGATGCGGGCCTGTTCCGTTTCCGGGCGCTTCCTTTCGTCGCTGGACATCGCGAACAATAGGTTGAGATGCGGGTTTTCCCGCGGGATGCGGCGGGGAAATCGGCCTGGAGCGGAAATCAAGGAGATTTGCCTGTGAATCGCATGAGAACCGGATTTACGCTGCTGGAAGTGCTGGTGTCCATCTCCATCATCCTGCTGTTGATGGGCCTTGTCTTCATCGGTTTCCGATCCATCAGCACCGGCCAGCAGGTCAATCAGACCAAATCGACGCTGGGGATTCTCGATTCCGTGCTGAATGAGCTGGCAGTGAAGACGCAGAACCTGACGGCCGCGTCGGTGCAGCCAGTGGAGTGGCCCTGGAACGGTGAGGTAACGCCCGCAGGATTGCCATACAATTTCTGGGCATATCCCGGCCAGGTGGGCGGTGAAGCGGAAGCCATCACGGCGCCCGGCAACGTCGCTGTCAGGAGCGACGATCGCGTGGGCTGGCAGATGCTGTACACGCAGCAGGTGTACCGATACTTCCGTCGTCTGCCTGCGACCAACACGATGATCTCGAATCTGCCCAAGGGAAGTTTTGCAACCGAGCCGGAGATTGCCAATCCACCGCTTGTGGTGGATGCGTGGGACAACCCGATTCTGTTTGTTCCCACGTCGGGCTTGAAGGGCGTGAAACTGGAGGCCGACGTCAATCCGAATGACGATTCCAATCCCATCAAGTCTCCCGGCGGCAAGCCCTTCTTCGCGTCGGCCGGGCCGGATGGGGATTTCTCGAAAGGCGACGACAACCTCTATTCGTTTGAGAACTGATATGAAGACCTCGAATCAATCCCGAGGGTTGAGGGCGTTCACGCTGACGGAACTGCTGATCGTCGTCGCGCTGATGGTGGTGCTGCTGGCGTTGGCGGTTCCCGCGTTCAACTACATCACCGGGGCGCGGAGCGTCGAGGGGGCGTCGAACATCATCTCCGCGATGCTCGGTCGGGCGCGGGCGGCGGCGCTGAACGACGGCAAATACATCGGCGTGCTGTTTTATGTCGATCCGGTGAGCGGGCGCACGGTGCTGGCGACGGTGGAGTACGACGACGCGAAGTCGGCCGCCGACATCGACCCGCTGCACCGCTACAAGGCCTACGTGTCCGGCGCGACGTATTACGGCCCGCCCGACACGCCGCCGACCTCTCCGCCCACCGTGCCGCCATCCCCCGATCGCGTCATCCAGGTGACCCAGGACGGCGAGGCCAGTTTCACCAACCGCCCGCTGGTCAAGCATTATCAGCGCGATGATCCGCCCGCGCCGGGAGGCGGGACTCCGCATTTCGGCGCCCCCCATCCGCCCGAGAACGGCCCGGCCTTTTCAAATGCCAGATGGATCGAGGTCGTCGAGGGCAACCTGAGCTTCGCGGTTTCAGGTGAATACCAGTTTCTCCCGCGCGGGGTCGCGGCCCAGGTGGTGGTGGACACCGAGGGAAGCAACAGCGTCGATCGTTATGTCCGCACCGGGTTGATTCTGTTCGATCCGCAAGGCCGCATCGACAAGCGCCTTTACAGCATTCGTCACGACATGCCACTGGGCGAAAAGATGGGGCTGAACACCGACCTCGGGGACGGCCTGCGGCTGTATTCCGGGCTGGGCGTCGCGGTCTACGATCGCGAGGCGTTCATCGGCGAACAACGCACCGAGGGGGATGTCAAGCCCCTGATTCCGCACCTCGATTCGCCCGGAGGCTATTCGCCGGAGGAACGCGACGAGGAAAACTGGCTGGACAACAACGCGACGCTTTACATGGTCAACCGCACCAACGGCACGCTGCTGGAGGGACGATGAAGCAGATGATTCATGATCCGCGAGCCATCGATCCGCGGCGATTCCGCGCGGGCATCTCGTTCGTCGAGGTGATGTTCGCGGTCATCATCCTCGGCATCGGCTTCATCATCATCGCCGGCGTCTTCCCCGTCGCCATCAAGCAGACGCAGGAAACGATGGACGCGAGCGTCATGACGGCAATGGGAAAGAATGCGATCAAGTCGATCGAGGCGATTGCGACGACGGGTGTGCCCCTTGCCAATACGGGAGGCGTGGTTGAGGTCAACGATCCGCGATTAAGCCTGGTCAAGGGGGATCGGATTTATCAAGCCAGCCGTCGTTATGCGTGGATTCCTTTTTTCGTTGGCGAAGCGGCGCAGGCCAAACTCCTCATCGTCGGCGTGCAGTCGCCGAATCGAACAAACTACCAGCCGGGCGATCTGGATACTGAGACGCTGAGTGCGACGGCGTTGGAGGTGAATCTGAATTATGACGGAAACACGGGCATACTGGAGATTACAAATCCCTCTGATCCCGACGAGATTCGCGCGGCCGAGGGATCTTATGTGATACTCCAGAACGTGGTTGCCGGTGAAATCAAGGTTTATCGATTGTCGAAGCCCACGACGCCCGGCTCACGGATGCGGTGGGAGCTTTCACTGGATTATTCGATGATCGATGGAACGGAAAATGGAACGAATGTCGATGCATGGATCATCGGCCGCGCGCCGCGTGAGCAGGAATTCGATTTCAACGCATCGACCAATCCCTATGTCGGTCGCACGCAGGAGATCGGGCTGTATTTCGGATCGATCTCCTATCCGTAACGTTTGCAGCAATGGAACTCGAATGAAGAGAGTCAATCGCCAACCACAAGCCTTCACGCTCACCGAGCTGCTCATTTCGATGGGCCTGGCGCTGTTCCTGCTGTATGGCGTGAACCGCGTGTTCACGACGACGGCGCGGACGATCGGCACCGGGATGGCGGTGTCGGAGACGATGCGCGCGATGCGCAGCGTGGAGCATACGTTCACGAATGATTTCGAGGGATACACGAGCGATCCCACCACCGGCATCGTCACAACGGATCCTACGAACGCGACTGCGCAGCAGCCGCTGATCATCATCCGGTCGCAGCGCATTCGCGCCTGGGTCAACAAGGCGGAGCAGGACGCGGCGGCGGCGGAAGGGATCACGGATGCGCCCTGGCGACGCATCGACACCCTCTCCTTCTTCGCCAAGGGGACGTTCAATCGTCAGACCGGGCAGACGCTCGGCGGCAACGAAACCATGGTCACACAAATGGGCAAGCCCGCCGATTATGCGTGGATCTGGTACGGACACGCCCGGCTTCCCGACCCGAGTCTGGTCAACAATGATTTTGCGACGCTCAATCTGGAATCGGACTACCATCCTCCGCTTCCCGATGGGGATGCTCATTACCGCCATGCAGGCGAGTGGGTGTTGGGCCGGCGGGCGACGCTGCTATATCAACGGGATGCAACTACGCTTCCGCCCGGTCAGCCGGGCTATGTCGTTGACGCCGCCGGCAATCGCATGGTGTTCATTGCCCAGGACACTCCTGTTCGTCCCCTCTCCCCCTTTGCCTATGGCTCGCAAACGGCGCACACGAATGGCACGGCCGACACACCGCTCGGGCAGCAGATTCAATGGTCGCTGTGCGATGTTGCCGGGATTGTGGCCGATCCGCAGGAGGAAATGGGCGCCAAAACCGACGCCATCACTGAATTCGGCTTTTACAAGACAGTCTATGACGCGCAGACCGCTACACCGCCAGACCCTTTTTGGTGGCAGTCGATGGTCTATCGCTTCAACTGCAATCCATTTATTCAGAAGCCGGTTTATGAACAGGGAAGCGCCAAGGCGGCCTTGGCATCGACCTATTTCGCAGGTGGAGTGACGGATTTCATCGTCGAATTCGCGGGGGATTTCGATAGCGATGGGGTGATCGACACTTTTACGGATGGCGGCATCAGTGGGATCCAGTGGTATGGGCTACAGCGGGATATTGATGGGGATGGGGTAGATGATGTGGCCCCACTTCCGGGAAATCCTTCATTCCAAAAAGAAGTGGATATCGCCAATACGCCTGCCCTTTTGTACACCGCCGTGTTCGGTCCGCAGGAAATGAACCCGGAAGTGCCGGGCCACACGGTCATTTTGAAGCCCATGCTCATTCGCATCACGATGACCATCGTCGATCCCAATGGACGGTTGAGCGAGGGCGTCACGCGCGAGTTCATTTACAAGGTGAAGTAATCGGCGGAGAGGATGTTCTCATGCTTCAACGAAAAAACAGATCCGGGACTGCACGGTCGGCTTCGCGTCGGCGGGGGATCGTGCTCATCGTCGTCGTGGCGATTCTCGTCATGCTGGCGATGATGGCGACGGCTTATCTGTCCGCGACGCGGCTCGATCGTGTCGCGATCGATCAGAAGGGCGGCGCCGCCAGCGGCGCCGGCGCGTGGCTGAGCGTGGACGAGGGCAGCATGAACGCGGCGCAGACCGCGGTGCTGACGGAGATTCGCAACAAGCTGGTGGAGGACGTGTTCCCCGGCGGGCGGTATCGGCCGCGCGACGTGAATTATTTCGACACGGATTACCTTCTCGAAAATCCCGCAACCTCCGGAGCGCCCGGCGCCAACCAGGAGACCTGGCTGGCATCGCGCACGCCGGAGATGATCGGGGGCAACATCGCCTGGCCGGTCATCGGGGAAAGCCTTTATGGTTCGGCGTTTTCCGCGCCCGGAATGCCGACGCCTTATACCGGAAGGCATGGCTATCGCCCGTCGTTCAAGGCCATCACCTATGCCGGCGCGCCCGGCACGGGGTATCCGGGAACGGTGCTGCTCCAGGGCAAGACCCGCGTCTATCCGGCGTGGACGGATGGGTCGATCGAGATCATCGCCGGCGACACCGACGGCGACGGCATCGCCGACGCAGGACTCATGCCCCTGAACAGCATCATTCCCGACACCACCGTGAGCTACAGCGGCGACACCGACAGCCCGCGCCCCGTGCGTTATTACGCGGCGTATCGCATCGTCGATCAGAACTCGGCGGTCAACGTCAACACGGCCGGGAAGGTGGAACGCGACACGTTGTTCAACGGCAACGCCGCGCCCAATTTCGGGTTCTTCCGATCGAACGTCGGTTTGTATGAATTACTGCGGACGCCCATTGCCGATCGTGACGGACAATGGACGGTGTTCGAGCAATTCCGGTTCGGCACGACGGCCGCGAACCCGAGCGACAGGCCCGTGGACGACAATGGCATGCCGAGGACCGATTTCACTTACAGCACGATCAGCGAGGCGATCGAGATGCAACTGGCCAGGCGGATCGGCAACCCCGGTCCCGCCGACGGGGGGCATTTCCAGGCGTTTCCACTGCTCGACTCGACTTCGCTGGCGTATCACCTCGGGATGGTGAATCCCGGTCTCGTCCGCACCGACATCGAGACACGTCTGTGGCTGGACACCTATTACCACGCTCCGAATTACGATGAGCAGGCGAAGAAACGATTCGCCTACTTCCCGGCCGACAAGATCGAACTGTGGTATCACTCGCTGTTCAACTGGGACACCGCGACCCGCAACGCTTTTTTCAGTGGCAATTACGGCGGTTATGCCCTACCGGCATTGCCGGTGCGGCCGTGGCTGACGACGTACAACCCGCAGTCCAACCTGATGCACGGGCCTGCCTTCGTCGGGGCGTCGAACGTCCTGAACGACGGCGGCGGCTCGGGCCGCGCGGCGATGGAGCCGTATCTCCAGGGAACCGAAACCTCGCCGCGCCCCCCCAAGGTGTCGTTGAACACGGATGAGTTCCCGACGCTGTGGCGAGGGTTCTGGTCGGTGATGGCCGACTCCACCAACCCGGAGCAACCCGCGTCGGGGGGCGCATTTGCCGTCGTCACGCCGTTCACCAATCCCACCGAGATGTTGCAGCTCCGCAGCGCCATCGCGGCGGTGAATGTCGAGGACATGCGCGACGAGGATGATGAGATCACCAGCCGGCGTATCCAAATCGGCACGTTCGACGTCATGGTCTTCGGAACCGAACGGCAGGTGTTCATCGAGCGCGTGGCGTTCGCGGACCCAACCGCCGACCTCGCGGTGCGCCTGCACAATCCGAACACGGTGTCGCTGGGTCTGGATGGGTATACGCTGGCGCTGCTCGATCGTGGTTCACAGATGATCGTGCCCGGCTCGGTCAGGCCATTGTCGGGGCAGCTCGACGCGGGAAACTCGCGCGATGAGACCATTCCCAGCCCCGGCAATCTCGCCGATCCGACGGTGGGCAAGGATTTCGATGTCGTCCTCTTCCGAACGCGCAGCGGACTGGCGGGTGGGGGATCGAATCTTGATCCGACGAACGAATACGATGAATCCAATCTGACCGAGCAGGCGCCGATGGATTCGGTGGATCTGAACAACGCGCCCACCACTCCTCCCGGTCCGGCGCGATATCAGCGCAGCACGGCCAACTGGTTCGTCGCATACGGCGATTCGAGCGCGGCATGGGCGACGGACGCCGGCGAAGGCGCGACGACCGACGGCAGGGCGTTCCCCGTCGCGGTGGACAACACGCCCGGCCCGGCCGATCCGTATGGACTGGGCGGCGCGACCAGGGTATTCCCGTATGGCGGATTCGCCCGCGCGGGCGATGCGATGCTCGTGCCCTATGTCGGATCGTTCACGGTCTATGACGGCGGCTCGCCGCTGGCGATCGCGCCCCTGACCATCGATGCGACGAACATCACCGATCCGGGCGCCGGGCAGGTGCGCGGACGTCTCATGCCGCCTGCGGGCGCGCCTTCGGCGTGGGAGCGGCGAGTGCTGGATGTCTTCACGGCCCAGCACAACCCCCACAACGATTATCTGCCCAACATCTCCCCCGATTCATACGGTGGCGCGCCCCCGGCGGCCGTGCCCAACGGTGGGGGGGTGACCGTGATCGGCAACGCCAACGGCGACGCCGAACGCAACGTGCCGATCCACGGCCTGATCAACATCAACACCGCATCGGCGCAAGTGCTGGCGACGCTTCCCCTGGTCGTGGACGACAACGGGTTTTCGGATTACACCGCGAACCTCGCGATGGCCATGAACATCGTCGCGTACCGGCAGGCGAACGGCCCGTTCCAGTCCCTGTTCGATCTGAACAACGTTTCCGGTTTCGCCGCCACCAACGCGCTACCCGCGCAGGGCAACTTCATCGTCGATCCGGAATTTGTCAATTACGCGCAGGCGTACACGAACGTCAACCGCCTGAGCAACCTGGCGACGGTGCGATCCGATGCGTTCATCGTCTATGTGCTGATCCAGGCGTGGCAGGATTACAACACGCCGTATCCCGTGCTGCTCGGCGAGCGCCGAACGGCGATGCTGCTGGATCGTGCGAGCCTCAATGCGATGAACAACACCTCGGCGAGCCTGGTGGAAGTGAGCGTGGGCACGGAGTGAGGAACCGTGGGCGGCGCCGTGATTGGATCACCGAGATCGGATCATCTGGAGGAGGTGTCGGCCAGCAGTTCCGCCGGGGCGGGGGTGGAAATCGCCGCCGCGTTGTTGCCGGCGACGATCTGGGCGGCAAGCCGGCGAAGCTGGGCCACGCTGAGATTTTTGCCGGGACATTCAGTGGGCTTGGCGTCGCCGTGCCCGATGATGTGGTCGGCCGGAATCCGATAGGTCTTCATCAGGTGCGCGGTCAGCTTCGCGAGCGACTTCATCTGCGCCGCCGTCGGACGATCGACGTCGAAATTGCCGACGAGGCAGATACCGATGCCGAAATCATTGAATTGATTGTCCGCCGTCTTGGTGTGCGCTCCCCATTTCTGGTTCTGC
>CAYUNS010000135.1:0-10504 GCA_964446155.1 uncultured Tepidisphaeraceae bacterium
ACCCTGTTCGCGTGCGGCGACACCTATCACCCCACCTGGATCGAGGACGATGCGGCTCAGCGCCAATTGCGCATCGACCACACGCTCCGCTGCATCGAGCTGGCCGCGAAATTCGGCGCCCGCACGGTGAGCCTCCAGCCCGGCGGACCGATGATCGGCACGACGCTCACCCGCGACGCCGCCGCCGAACGCTTCGCCGAAGGCCTGGCGCGCGTCGTGCCGGCGGCGCGGGAGAAAAACATCATCCTCGCTGTCGAACCCGAGCCTGGATTGTTCATCCAGACCGCCGGTGAATACCTCGAGTTCAAAAGCCGTTTTTTCAAAAACGACGACACGATCCGCATGAACTGCGACATCGGCCACCTCTTCTGCGTCGGCGACGACCCCGCCGGCGTGATCCGCCAGATGCCCGAGCAGATCGCCCACGTCCATGTCGAGGACATCGGCGCCAACCGCGTCCATCAGCATCTCACCCCCGGCAAAGGCGTGATCGATTTCCGCGGCGTCTTCGACGCCCTGCGCGACATCGACTACACCGGCTGGACCACCGTCGAACTCTATCCCTATGAAACCACCGCCGCCAACGTCGCCCGCGCGGCGTTCGAGCACCTGCGGACGGTCATTTGACAGGGTGTCATCCCGCCGCCGCCCACCGCGCCATCCGCCATGTCGAACAGAACACCCTCCGCGAGGAGGCGCCCTTTCCATCACCCTAACATATACCATACAATGTAACCATGGACACCCTCCCCACCCTCCTCCTCGCCGCATGGAAACGCGTCGAGCCGCGCCTCCACCCCCACGACCTCGCCCACCGGCTTGCCCGCCGGCGGCGGGATGTCCTCACCCGCCCGCCCCGGCCGTGGTGCCTGGCCGTACGCGCCAGCGACACACGCCTCCTGCCCATCGACCCGCCCCTCGCTCGCGCCCATCAGGCCCATGAGGTCTATCTCACCGCCGACGATCTCCGCGCGCTCTGTGCGCCCGTGCATGTCATTCCGCCCGGCGAAACGTGTGACGACCTGGCCTCACGCCTCGGCGTCACCCCCATGGGTCTCCGCGCCGCGCGTCTGGCGGGCATCTTCCGCACCCATCATGTCAAAGGCCTTGCCGGACGGCGTGGCCGACCGACGCCGTTGCTCTATACGCCCCAACCGCTCGATCCCGCCGCACGCAACTTCTCCCTCCCCGACCCCGCCTGGGCCTGCACCGCCGCCGGGCTGGCCGATCGCCTGCCGGAAGCGTTCCATGTCACCCTCACCCGCGTTCCCCGCCAGCGCACGCACGTCCCGCGCTCGCGCTTCAGCGAACACGCCCATCCGGAAACCGTGGGCGACATTGAAAAAACGAACCCAACCCGACGCCTCCCCAGCCCCGGGCCCGATCCCGTCTGGTACAAATGGTCCCGGCCGACCCCCGACGGCGTCTCCCACTATCTCGGCGATGACCCCTCCAACTGGCGCACCTCCCCCCAGGATCCCGGCCAACGCGAGGCGCGCCACCTGGAAAAACGCCGCACAAAGCGCAAGCCCGCGCCTTCCCGATCCACGGGATCACTCCACTTCAACGGCTGGAACTGGCTCTGCCCCGCCTGCGGCCGCGCGTGCCGCACGCTCTATCTTCCCCTCCCGCCGATCCCCCTGCTCACCACCGGCCTGCCGCGCATCGCCGAGTTGGTGGACATCCCGCGCCCGATCGACGGCTTCGCCTGCGAACCCTGCCACCGCATCCGCCAGTTCAGTCGCGTCGCCCACGACGCCTGGAACACCCTGGTTACCTATGCCTCCGCCGGCCTCCTCTACGGCCACGAAGTCCCGCGCCCCGAGGCGTTCACCAAATCCACCCGCGCCCAATCCCGCAAGCTCCCCCATACACCCCGTCCCAACGCCAAACCCTCCGCCCGCCGCGAACAGGTCACGGACCTGCTGCTGCAGGGCCTCACGTATGCGGCAATCGCGGAAAAGATCGGCGTGACCTATTACACGGCAATGTGCTACGCCCGCCGGGTGTACCAATACCACAACGTCCACGGCCGGAAGGAACTCGCAAAGAAACTCGGCAAACCGGACCCGCGCCCGACGAAGCGGTCAAAGATCCGTGAGCTGTTGGAACAAGGTATGACGATCTCCAAAATCGCGGAGAGGCTGAACATCACGCGGAAGGCGGTGCGGGATCATGCGTACGTGATTCGCCGCGATAGCATGAGCAACGCCCGTACTGTTATGCGATCAGGACACTCCGGTAGCTAGATCGGCTCATTCGAATTCGGTTCGCGTAATATTTGTGATAAACTATTGTAAGCGCGAATCTGGACCATTCGCGATCATCAGTAGAGGTCGCGTGCCGGATCAAACGCTGGGTCGGGAATCAGCGGTGGCTCTACAATCCAGTAATCTTTCCCTGCGTAAAAACGATCCTGTATCGCCTTGATCCAACCATTGACGCTGTCACATTGCCCCGAGGTAAGCACGTGAGCGCATTTCTTCACCCACTCAATGGCGCGAAGCTGTCTGTGACGGTCCGGTAGGCTCCCTTCCGCCTCCGCAAGTTCTCTTAGTTCTTCGAGCATATACATCAGTTCGCTCCTGCGAACTGATGGTTTAAGTATTGGCAAGAGGGTCAGGCCACCGTCCTCTGAAACAACCATTGCGGCAACACCGTGCCCGCGTGATTTTATGTAACGGTCTGACGAATTAAATCGTGCCCCTCGCCCACGATCACCTCCCTCTGTAGCGGAACCATCAAGGATCACACCGATGGCGTGACATCGTCCCTCCGCATCACAAAGAACCGCACCGTCTATTCGTCCAAACAGTTCGGCTGCGTCCGAGTGCAGGGCAAAGGGCTCCACAGCCAACCCGGCTTGACGCAGGCGAACTGCTTCACTTTCGGCGTCCGGGTCAATCACTAATACGGCACCATGATCTGCGAGCGCTAACACCCTCGCGATCTCGGCATATTTGGAGGCGTTTTCTTTCGACAGTTCCGGAACTCGTCGTCGCAATTCGAATGCAGTCGCATCCAAAACTACTGGTGGCTTTGGCAACTTTGGAAAGCCATCCGCGACATGCATCAGTTCGTGACCATCAGATGAGACTGACCATTTTCCGCGCTCGATCACTCTAACATCGACAGAAGGTACAAGGTCGGATGTCATGACTTCCGCTGACGCCAGCCCACGTACATGAGTTGCGTCGCATACAAGGCGTCGCCCATCCGTAGTTAGCGTCAACAATTTTCGTACTGGCTTCGCCGCCCGCAATGAAATCTTCTCATTGAGTTTCAGTTCGCACGCTGCGTCGGCTTTCGCGTGAGGCCAGAATGCAAGAATTCCAGTCGCGGTGGCCCTCTCATACGGCAGCAACGACAGTTTCGACAGTGTCCCGTACCAGCCCTCAGCCATTCGATAATCTTGGTCAATTCTGTGCAGCAAACCTGAAAGAAATTGCTCGCCTGCGCGACGGATTAGGTATTCGGTATCATCAATCCCCGGTCCATCCGCATCTGGAAGCATCGCTGACCGCGCTGCCTGAGAAAGCAATTCGTCTATTGTTGCGTGTACTAAAGATGGCGCGATGGTATAGGAACCATGCTCATGGATCTGAATCCTCGCGTTCTCGATGGTGGGGACAGTAGCCAGTGCACTTGCAGACACTTCAAGCCCAACCATTATGAGGAAGTCGGGGCGTTCGACGGGAAACGAGAGAAATACGTTGGCATCAGTGGGTCGATTCGGCATCGCGCGCAATCGAGCTAACACCGCGTCCTTCAATGCGCGTCGGTGTAACCGCGCAGTTTCTCGCTGCTGAGCAATGGGATGAGAATGCCGGAGACTCGCCTCTGGATATGTGACAGCTCGCGGACCTACATCTTTCAGGACGTCATACAGAGCCTCGGATTTCACCCAGTAATGGTGTTCCGGTTCGACACACGCTGGATGAAATCTGCCATCATTGGAAATGCGCACTCCAACTACAAATGCCCGCGGATTGAGCGACCCATGCAGCAACCCAAGGGCCTGAATCGCAGCACTCTCAACACGGACGCAAAAGTGCTTCTGGTAGCCCCATATAAAATGGTCAATGGCATCTTCCATCGCAAATTGCCTCATCGTATTTGTGGTCAATCTGCATCATATCCCCAATTAGGTTACACGCAAGGCGCGTTGTCTGGTGACGTAGTCGATCGCGTTGTGAAGATACCGTTCATCCCCGATCCACTTGATGCTCCCGCATTCCGCCCACCAGGTTGCGCCGGATGGGAGTGTCCATTCGACGGAGAGTTCCTGTCCCAACCAGCGCTTGAGGATTCTCCGGATCGTTTCGGGGTTCTGGTCGGAGGTAAGGATCGTGTGGACGTGGTCCGGGCCCGCGGCGCAGGTTTTAAAAGTCCAGTATCCGCGGGTGCAGAGGGTGGGGATGCGGTTTTCGACGAAGCGCATCTGCTCGCGCGTAAGGCGGACGGGAGGGAAACGGAGGTTGTTCTTTTCCTGTTCCCAGCGGTGCCCGTCGTAACCGAGGACGGGCGTGCCGGGTGTGTTGTGTTGTCGGCCGACCATCCCGCGCGGGTCACCGTGAAGACGTGTTCCGTACGTACCGAAGGTGATGTGATACGCGAGGACGGTCATGTCGCGCGAAAAATGCAATTCGCGCGCGACGACGCGTCGAGACAAATTCATGCAAAATCGTTCATGAACCGGTTCGGGGACGACCCGAATTCGATTTCAATCATCGATCGCGCGTTTACTTACAAACCGTTCTCGTTCACCGACACGCCGTGCGCCTTGAGCGTGTTGATCTGCACGAGCTTCGCTTCCGCTTCATCCTGCACGTTGTCGGAGTGGCAGACCGCCTTTTTCCCCTTGTGTGCGAGCTTGTGGATTTCCTCGGGGGAAAGGACGCCTCGCTGCTTGAGCGTTTCGACGCCCTGCTCGCTCACGCCGGGGGATTTCATCGCGGGCTTTTCGGGTTGCGACGCTTCGTCCTTGCCGGAATAGAAGTCGGTGATTTCCTTGGAAATCCGCACCGAGCACCAGTCGTGGCCGCACATGGCGCAGAAGTCGGTGTCCACCTCGAGGTCTTCGTCGTGATACGCGCGGGCCAGGTCGGGGTCGAAGGAAAGATCGAAATGCTTCTGCCAGTTGAGGGCGGCCCGAGCCTTGGTGAGTTCGTCATCACGGTCGCGGGTATGAGGAATGCCCAGGGCGACATCCGCGGCATGCGCGGCGATCTTGTACGCGACGCAGCCTTGCTTGACGTCGTCCTTTTTCGGTAAGCCGAGATGTTCCTTGGGGGTGACATAGCAGAGCATGGCCGCGCCGTGGTAGCCGGCCGCGGTGGCGCCGATGCAGCTCGTGATGTGGTCGTAACCGGGGAAAATGTCGGTCACGAGCGGGCCGAGGACATAGAACGGCGCGCCGTGGCAGAGCCGGCGCTGGAGCTTCATGTTGTACTCGATCTGATCGAACGGGACGTGCCCCGGACCTTCGACCATGACCTGCACGCCCCTGGCCCAGGCGCGCTCGGTCAACTCGCCGAGGGTGGCCAGCTCGCGCAGCTGCGCCTCGTCGGAAGCATCCGACAATCCGCCCGGGCGCAGGCCGTCGCCCAATGAGAACGAGACATCGTATTCGCGCATGATGTCGCAGATGTCGTCGAAAATCTCGTACATCGGATTTTCCTTGTTGTGATGGATCATCCACTTGGCCAGCAGCGACCCGCCGCGGGAGACGATGCCGATCAGGCGCTTTCGCACGAACGGCAGATGCGAGCGCAGCACGCCGGCGTGGATGGTGAAATAATCGACGCCCTGCTTCGCCTGGTTTTCCAGTTCCCTGAGGATGATGTCGTGGGAAAGCTCCTCGATGCTCCGGCCGATGATCATCGAGTAGATCGGGACGGTTCCGATGGGAACGGTGGCATTCTGAAGAATGGCGGTCCGGGTCGCATTGAGATCCCCGCCTGTGGAGAGATCCATCACGGTGTCGGCGCCCCATTTTTCAGCCCATCGGAGTTTTTCGATCTCGGCGTCGATGCCCGAGGAGACGGGAGAGGCGCCCATGTTGGCGTTGACCTTGGTCAGCGACGCCCGGCCGATGCACATGGGCTGGAGCTTGTGCGCGAGATGCACCTTGTTGGCGGGAAGGATCATCCGTCCGGCCGCGACCTCGACGCGAATCCGCTCGGGCGTGAGATGCGGCTCGCGCAGGGCGACCTGCTTCATCTCGTCGGTGACGATGCCCTGTCGGGCGGATTCGAGCTGGGTCTTGCCGTCGCGATCGGATGCCTTCGCGAAATCCATCGCGGTGATGTCGGAGACCGCCGGCATGCCGGGCGTGTCCGGCGAGCTGAAGGCGTAAGGCGTACCCACCGCGCCCGGCCGGGCGAACGAACCGGGCGTCGTGCCCTGCTGGTCGGTGGAGGGATTGCCTCCGAGCGGGGGAAGCATAAACGAGCGATCAACCGGTTTTTCCAGACGCGACATAAAAAACTCCTGCGGGCGCTGGCGACTGAAACCGCGGGAGGGAATGGACCGAGAGGTGATTTGCCGTTCGGCTGCGCATTCGCTTCCCTCCGCTGGTAATGAGCCAGATCAGGTCTTCCAAGGGTGTAATCTCAGACCGGCCGCAACGCGCCCGGCCACCCCTAGCGAATAAAAACGAACATAGGGCAATCCCCCCACAACCGCAAGCCACCTGCGGAGATGCGCCCCGCCGCGCCTGTTGGAAAATAAATCGCCGACTTGCGAGCCTCCCTCATGGCCGTACAATCCCGCCCCTTAACCGAATCTTCATCGTTTTGGAGTGACTTCCATGTTCAACCTGTTGCCCAAGGACACCGTCTTCTTCGATTTATTTGAAAATCTAGCAACCCACGCGGTGTCGGTCGCACAGCACCTGCGTCAGGTCACGCTGGATTTTCCCAACGTGCAGATGCACATTCAGCGCATTCGCGATGAGGAACACGAGGCCGACGAGTTGGCGCACACCGCCCTGGAGCGCCTCGATCGCACGTTCATCACCCCTTTCGATCGCGAGGACATTCACACCCTGGTCGGCGGGCTGGACGACATTGTTGACGATATCGATGCGTTAGCCAAAAGAATTCCCCTCTATCACGTGAAGGAAATCGAACCCATCTTCGCGAAGCAGACGGAAGTGCTCGTGCAGGCGACGGTCGCGGTGAGCGAGGCGGTCCACCGGCTTCGGAAAAGCCGGAAACTGAGTGACTTGAGCGACCGGCTGATCGAAATCCATCGGCTGGAGAGCCTCGGCGACGATCACAACCACGCCGCGATCTCGGAACTGTACGCCGATGACGCGGACCTGATGACGGCGCTGCGGTGGAAGGAACTGTACGACCTGGTCGAAAACGCGATCAACGGCTGCGAGGATGTCGGCAACACACTCGAACGGATCGTCCTGAAGAACGGCTGAATCATCCATGCTTACCCTTGTCCTGATCATCATCTTCATCGCGCTGGTGTTCGATTTCTTCAACGGCTTCAATGACGCGGCCAACTCCATCGCCACCGTGGTGTCCACGCGCGTGCTCACGCCGTTTCAGGCCGTCACCTGGGCGGCGTGCTGGAATTTCGTCGCCGCGTTCACCTTCGGCACGGCGGTGGCCAAGACGATCTCGACGGACTTGGTCCACATCGAGATGTTGGGAACGCAGACCCAGCAGTTGTTCGTGGTTCTCGGCGGATTGATCGGCGCGACGATCTGGACCTATGTCTGCTCGATGCTCGGGCTGCCCATCAGCGTCTCGCACGCCCTGCTGAGCGGATATGCCGGCGCGGCGATCGCCCATGGAGGCATCCAGACGCTGGTGTTGCCCGGCAAATGGGGCATCATCATCGCCTTCATCTTCCTGTCGCCTCTCCTGGGATGGATAGGCGGAACGATCCTCATGACCGCGACGGCCTGGATGTTTCGCAAATCCACGCCCAACAAGCTGGATCACTGGTTCCGGCGGTTGCAGCTTTTTTCGGCCGCGGCGTTCAGCCTGGCGCACGGAACCAACGACGCACAAAAAACCATGGGCATCATCGTCATCGCCCTGACCGCCGGAGGCTATGCCCATCTCACCCAGGCTTCATGGGAACCGCCGTGGTTCTACTGGTTCGGCATGGAGCATCACATTTCCTGGTGGATCATCCTGCTGTGCCACGCGATCATCGCCTTGGGCACGATGCTCGGTGGCTGGCGGGTGGTGCGAACCATGGGACACGGCATCACCCGGCTCCAGCCGGTCGGCGGGTTCTGCGCGGAAACCTCCGGCGCCGCCACCGTCATCGGCGCCAGCCTCGCGGGAATTCCTGTCTCGACGACCCACTGCATCACCGGCTCGATCCTGGGCGTGGGCACCACCCGTGGACTACGCGCCGTCAAGTGGATCGCCGGCAAACGCATCCTCTATGCGTGGCTTTTCACCATGCCCTGCTCCGCCTTCATGGCGGCGGTGGCATACCTGTTGATCCACTGGATTGTCGAGCCGCTGCTCACCTGATCGTCTTTATCGGGCGTTGGTGAAAGACGGGGTTTCTTGACCGTATGCGTCCTCAACCGGTACATTCACCAGAACATGGCGGCGGGCGGTTTATACCGCCTTCCGAATATGGGCGGAGTTTTCTCAGGCCCAACACGATTCTCACCTTGTCGCATCAACGCGCCTGGAGGTTCAATCTATGCCCCCGATCAACCAAGGCTCACGAGGCGGTCTGATCACAGCCGTCGTGATCTTCACCATCCTGTTCGTCACCGCGACCATCTTCGCGATCATCTACAGCGTCGAGGCGCGCCGGCTGTCCGAAGAACTGGACACCACCCGGCAGCGATACAGCGAAGTGGGCGAAGTGGACGGAAACTCGGTCCAGGAACTGCTTGCCCAACGGGCCAACTCCCCCTACGCCGGCGTGACCGAAGGCATGTCCGCGATCGACGTGGCGGTGCAACAGCGCGACGCCCTCGCCAGGCGCATTGCCGGCGCGGGCGCCTCGGCGACGACCGTGCTCAACACGGCCGACACCGCCTTCTCCAGCGCGACGACGACCCTCAAGGACGCCGGCGTCACCATCCCCACCGACAGCTTCACCAACGCCATCACCACGCTCGCGGCGGCCGTCGAAAAAAACTTCCAGAACAACCAGCAACTCCAGCAGCAGCTCCAGCAACAGACCGACCGCGCGGAAGCGGCGATCAAACGCACCGGGGAAGCCGTGGCGGCGAAGGATCAGGAAGTCACCGGCACAAGCACCCAGTTGTCGGCCGCCCTCAGCAACATCAATCAGCAACTCGCCGGCAAGGACCAGCAGATCACCGACATGCAGGCACAGTTCGCGCAGGACATCCAGCGAACCAATGAAACCCTCCAGCAGTCGCAGGTCACCGTGGCTGAAAAAGACGCCGAGATCAAGAACCTCCAGACGCAGATCAACGCCTTGCAGAATCGCCTCGGACAGCAACGGCTCGATCCCTCGGGATCGGTCGTCCGCCAGGCCGATGGCCGTATCCTCCGGCTTCCGGGCAACGACATCGCCTACATCAACCTCGGACAAGGCGACCAGATCGCGCCCGGCCTGACCTTCCAGGTCTATGACAAAGCCGAGGGCATCCCCACCGCCTCCGTCACCGGCGAAGAAAGCGAAACCGACGTCCTTCCCCAGGGCAAGGCTGAAATCGAAGTCATCCGCGTCGGACCCGGCAGCAGCGAATGCCGCATCATCAAGATTTACCCCGGACGCACCCTGGCCGAAGGCGATTACATCGCCAACCTCATCTACGACCGCAACACCAAGTACAACTTCCTCGTCTACGGCCAGTTCGATCTCGATCATAACGGACAGGCCACCGATGGCGACGCGGAAGTCGTCAAACGCCTCATCACCCAATGGGGCGGCGGCCTGACCGATCAGATCAACGTCAACACCGATTTCGTCGTGCTCGGACAGGAACCCGCCCTGCCGCAGTTCACGGCCGATGAGTTGCAGGACCCGTTCAACGTCAAACGCCTCAACGACGCGCAGGCGGCCCTGGATGCCTATCTCGCGGTGCGTGAGCAGGCGCGATCCCTCTACATTCCCATCCTGAACCAGAACCGCTTCCTCTATTACGTCGGCTACTACAGCCAGGCGACCCGCTGACCGGCGCGACCGATCGGTGGCGCGTCATTCGCCTCCTTCCGCTCCGACATGGACCGGAAGGAGGCGGCATGACCCCATCCAATCCCATTGCATCACCCTCGGAACTCGTAGCTCTCTCGCGGCTCCAACCCCGTCAACGCCACCGCCGTCAATCATTTAAGCGACCCTTTAATGTTCCAACTTGCCGTAGACCCTCATCGGTTGGCCGAGGCCGGATCGTTCCACATTCCGGGCATCGGGTTTCGCTGGCCCGCATGTCATATCCGCACTTGATGCACAAATTCATCGCATGGCGTCGTGGCCTGCCCCCCATTCCTGACGCCCGCCGTTATGAGAGCATGACCAACCCCTCTTCCTTCGC
>CAYUNS010000136.1:0-10485 GCA_964446155.1 uncultured Tepidisphaeraceae bacterium
CAAGCTCGCCGACTGCCGATCCAAATCCAACGAGGACACCGAGCTTTTCCTCGTCGAAGGCGATTCCGCCGGAGGCTCCGCCAAGCAGGGACGCGACTCCAACATCCAGGCCATCCTCGCGCTGAAGGGCAAGATCCTCAACGTCGAAAAAGCCAACCTCGTCAAGATGCTCAGCCACGAGGAAATCCGCACGATCATCAGCGCCCTGGGGTGCGGCATCCGCGACGATTTCAATCTCGAAAAACGCCGCTACGGCAAGATCGTCATCATGACCGACGCCGACGTCGACGGATCGCACATCCGCACGCTGCTCCTCACCTTCTTCTTCCGGCACATGCCGGAACTGATCCGCGCCGGGCGCATCTACGTCGCCCAGCCGCCGCTCTACAAGATCACGCGACGGAAGAAGGTCGAGTACGTCCTCAACGAGCGGATCATGCGGCAGACGCTGACCACGCTGGGGCTGGAAGGACAGCAACTGATCATCCGCGACCACGACACCGGCAAGGAGACGCGGCGGCTGGCCGACGAGGAACTGCGGCGCGTCGTCGAACTGCTCGACAGGCTCGAGGAACTGGTCACCGTGGTCCAGCGACGGGGCATCGACTTCGCCGACTTCCTCTCCAAACGCGACGACCAGGGACGCATGCCGCTGTATCGCATCGTCGTCGAAGGCGAAGAACACTTCTTCCACGGCGCCGAGGCGCGCGATGCGTTTCTCCGAGAGCAAAGCCTCATCATCGAGGATGAGGAAATGGTCAAGGTCCAGGGCAATGGACAGGCCACCGGCAAAGCCGAGGGGGAGCAGCGCCTTCAGAAAAACCAGGAACTGCACGAGGTTCGGGAGCTTGAAAAGCTCTTCGTCCAACTGCAACAGTACGGGCTGTCGATCGACGACTATTTCCTCACCCAGGAGGAATCCGTCAGCGGGGAAAAGCTCCTGACCCGCTACGCCTTCATCGAGGAAGGCGAGTCGGGGAACACCACCACGCACGACATCGCCGGCGTCGCGCAGATCGTCCCGACGATCCACCGGCTCGGCAAACAGGGCATCGAGGTCGGCCGATTCAAGGGCCTGGGTGAGATGAACAGCGAGGAACTGTGGGAAACCACCCTCGATCCGACCAAGCGCATTCTCCTGCGCGTCACCCTAAACGAAGCCGCCGAGGCCGAACGCATGTTCAGCGTCCTGATGGGCGAAGACGTCGAACGTCGCCGAAAGTTCATCGAGGAGCACGCGCTCGAGGTCAAGAACCTCGACGTGTAGGGCAGGACCAATGACCGGCCGGAACCCACGTCACCGGCCGGTCGTCACTGACCCGCCGCCGGGGCGTTCACCCCCAGGCTGCTCTCGAACCCTTCCGCTTCCCAGCCGAAATCGTCCGTGAACTTGGTCGTGTCGCAGGTGTTGTCTTCCTGGCTCATGATGACCTGATCGAGATTGAACGGAAGCATTCCCGATGGCAGGGCGTTGGCGAGGAGCTTTGCGATCCACACGGGGATCGCCATCACCGCGCGCCGCCTGCCGACGATCGCCTGCGCCGCGATGCGGTGCATCCGCGGCCAGGTGAGTTGCTGCGAACCGGCGATCGGATAAACCTCTCCAATCGTCCGGGGATTCTCCAGCGCCTCGACAAACGCCCGTGCGACATCGGCGACGTGGATCGGCTGGAGCTTTCCCGCGCCGCCCAGTCCCAGGACGCCGGCGCCGAAATAGGGCATGAACAGAAACGGCGGCGCTTTGCGCCTGGCCCAGGCGGCCTGCATTTTCGTGAACTCCCCTCCCGGTCCGTGAATCATGGACGGACGGAAGATCGTCCAGTCCAGCCCGGAAGCCCGGACATGCTCCTCGGCGGCGTATTTCGTCCGATGATACTCGCTGACCGCGTTCGAGCGCGTGCCAAGCGCCGACATGTGGACATACCGCCTCACCCCCAGCCTCGACGCGGCATCGACGATGTTCTTCGTCCCCTGCCTGTGGATGCGGTCGAACGTGATGTCGCGCGCGGCGTCCTCCGCGATGATCCCGACGAGATGAATCACCCCGTCGCATCCGCGCATGCCGTTTTCGATCGCGCGCAGATCGAACAAACCGCCCGCGACGGGACGCACGCGCGGGTCGTGAACGACCTGCCGCCGATGCGCCAGCGCATTGACGGCATACCCGCGCTCGAGCAGCCGCGAAATGACTTCCCTCCCGACAAATCCGCTTCCGCCGGTCACGAAGATCCTGCCGGGCATCGCACGCTCCTTCCCATGAGGCCGTTTCAACGTACACTAC
This sequence comes from uncultured Tepidisphaeraceae bacterium, assembly GCA_964446155.1. Classification (GTDB taxonomy): domain Bacteria; phylum Planctomycetota; class Phycisphaerae; order Tepidisphaerales; family Tepidisphaeraceae; genus CAYUNS01. Next base: position 2,282 of record CAYUNS010000136.1, read on the forward strand.
AGAATGAACCGCTTTGAACGCAACCAACGGAACACGCGGCCCCGGTGAGCATCGATCCTTCCATCCCCCTCCGTCTCGGCACGCGCGGCAGCGCGCTGGCCCGCTCGCAGAGCCGGCTCGTCGCCGGCGCATTGGAGAAGGCGCATCCGGGATTGACCGTCGAACTGGTCATCATCAGGACCAGTGGAGACCGGATTCGGAATCGCCCGCTGTATGACGAAGGCGGCAAGGGGCTGTTCACCCGGGAGCTGGAGCAGGCGCTGCTGTCGGACAGGATCGACTTCGCGGTGCATAGCTTCAAGGATATGCCCGTGACGACGCCGCTGGTCGATCAGACGGAGCTGATCGTCGCCGCCGTTCCCGCGCGAGAGAATCCGCTGGACGTTTTCATCTCGACGCGGGCGGGATCGCTGAAGGACCTTCCCCCCGGCGCCCGGGTGGGCACCAGCAGCACCCGTCGCCGCAGCCAGGTGCTCGCGCAGCGCGCCGATCTCGAGGTGGTTCCACTGCGAGGCAACATCGACCTGCGGCTGAAGAAGCTGGACTCCGGGGAATACGACGCGATTCTTCTCGCCGCCGCCGGACTGAAACGAACGGGCCTGTTCGATGAATCCCGCATGTCGGAGATCGATCCGTCGATTCTCCTGCCCGCGCCCGGGCAGGGCGCGCTGGCGTTGCAGTGCCGCCGGGGCGACGATCGCCTCCGACGGCTGCTCGCGGCGGCGGATGACCCGGTGACGTCGGAATGCGTGATGGTCGAACGCGCCGTCGTCGCCGCGCTCGAGGGAGACTGCCATTCCCCGATCGCCGCGTGGTGTGTTTGCGAAGGCGAATCCCTTTCCCTTCGCGTCGCCGTCGGGGGACGCGACGGCGTGCCTCCGATCCTGCGTGCCCAGGGCCACTCGCCCCGGAACACCCCCCAGGACCTTGTGGCAAGCATCCTTAAATCCCTCCTGGACCAGGGCGTTCAAGAGCATCTGGGTATCGGACGATAAGCCTCATGGAAGAACCGAACGAACCGATGGGCGTATCAGGTAATGGTGGAATTTTTGTGGACGGGACGCTTTATTGTTGACGGGTAAAGATTTCGCCAATTAACATACCCTCCACCCGAGGGGATCGAAGAACGCAAGGCCACACGACTTGCAAAGCATTCGTAATAAAGTTCTCGTCCTGGCCGGTCAGGAAACGACCAACACCCTCACTGTTGAGTCGCTCCGAGCCACCTGCGATGTCGTCGAAATTTCGACCATCGATGAAGCCATCGAGCTGCTCCGGCACGATCACTTTTCCGCCGTCTTCTCCGACTCCGCCGACTTCCTCCCCCTCGAGCGCGCCCTGGTCTCCCAGCAAGCCAATGTCATCCTCAACACCATTGGTGAAGGCGTCTGCATCGTTGATGGTGAAGGCCGCTGTAACTGGATGAACAAAAAGATGCAGGCCTGGCCGGCGAGAATCCATGAAAAGATTCGCCGAACCTGTCAGGAAGCCTATGACCTGTTCAGCAAACAGGTCTCTCCGCAGCCCGCCTCCGAAACCCCCGCCTACAGCCGATCCAAACGATACGCCCTCAACATTGAAGACCAGCAGTTCCTGGAAATGATCGCCTCCCCGGTGATCAACCCCGGCGGGCAGGTCGTGCAGGTGTGCGCGGTGGTCTGGGACGCGACGGGAACCCGGCGTCTTCAGCAGAAGATCGACGCCATCGACAAAGCCGGTCGGGAACTCGTCCGGCTCGAGGCCGACGCCCTCAGCAAGCTGCACGTCAGCCAGCGCCTCAAGCTCCTCGAGGAAAAAATCATCAGCTTCACGCGCGACCTGATGCACTTCGATCATTTCGCGATCCGGCTGCTCGACCGCAGCAGCAGCAGGCTGGAACCGGTCATCAGCGCCGGGATTCCATCCGACGCGCTGAACGTCGAGCTGTTCGCCGACGCCGAAAGCAACGGCATCAGCGGGTATGTCGCCTCGACGGGACGAAGCTACATCTGCCCCGACGTGGAACGCGATCCCCGCTATGTCATGGGACTCGATTCGGCGCGCAGCAGCCTCACCGTGCCGCTGCGGCTGCACGACAAGGTGATCGGCATCTTCAACATCGAATCCAGGCAGCGCGCCGCCTTCAATGAGGACGATCGGCAGTTCGCCGAAATCTTCGGGCGCTATGTCGCCATCGCGCTGAACATTCTCGATCTCATGGTCGTCGAGCGCGTCAGCACCTCGCACAAGGTCGCCGATGAGGTCTGCTCCGAGGTCGCCGGACCGTTGAACGACATCGCCTCCGACGCCAACGCCCTCATGGACGACTACATCGGCCACGACGATCTGCGTCACAAGCTCCAGCAGATACTCGACAACGTGGGGTCGATCCGCAAATGCCTTCGGCAGGCCGCCGAAGGCCCCAACACCGTGCTCGGCGCCGACGAGGTCAAGGGAGAGGAGGACTCCATCCTCGCCGGAGCGCAGGTGCTTGTCGCCGACGATGAACCCAACATCCGCGACACGATCCAGGATGTCCTGAAGAAATACCGCGCCAACGTCACCGTCGCCTCCAGCGGCGTCCAGGCGATCGCCTGCCTCGAGCAGCGCGATTTCGATCTTGTCATCAGCGACATTAAAATGCCCGACAAAACCGGTTACGATGTCTTCGCCGCCACCCGAAAACGCTCCCAGACCACCCCCGTCATCCTCATGACCGGCTTCGGATACGATCCCAACCACAGCATCGTCCGCGCCAGCCAGGAAGGCCTCCAGGCCGTCCTCTTCAAGCCCTTCAAAGTCGATCAATTCCTCACCGAAGTCCGCAAAGCCCTCCAGATCCACGTCGCCGCCCGAAAATAACCGGGTATGATTCGGCGACTATGGCGAACTCTTGCCAAAGGGCAATGCCGCGGGAAGAAGACCGGGCTTGGGCGGGAGACCCCCCGGCGCGCTTTTCCCGTCTGATTCGGCGTCCATTTCCACACGGCGGGGCGAAACCGAAACGCGGGGCTAGTGAAATTCGTCACAATGCATTATATCATGGACCTCCTATGCCCAAGATCACCGTTGACGGTAAATCGATTGAAGCCAAAGACCGGCAGATGATCCTTCAGGCGTGCCTCGATGCGGGCATGCCGCTGCCGCATTACTGCTATCACCCGGGACTGAGCATTCCCGCTTCGTGCCGAATCTGCCTCGTCGAGGTCGAGGGGCTGCCCAAGCTCGTGCCCTCCTGCCAGACCCCCGTGCGCGAGGGCATGGTCGTGCATTCGCAATCGTCCAAGGCGATCGCGAATCAGAAGCAGGTGATGGAATACCTGCTCATCAACCACCCGCTCGACTGCCCCGTCTGCGATCAGGCCGGGGAATGCGGGTTGCAGGATTACTCCTATCAATACGGGCGCAGCCAGTCGCGATTCGAGGAAGACAAGATCAAGCAGCCGAAGAAGGATGTCGGCGACAACATCCTGCTCTACTCCGATCGCTGCATCATGTGTACGCGATGCGTGCGCTTCACGCGCGAGGTTTCGGGCACGGCCGAGTTGTTCGTCAACGGACGCGGACACAAGGAGGAGATCGATGTCTTCCCCGGACAAGGCGTCAACAACAAACTCGCCGGCAATGTCGTCGATCTCTGCCCGGTCGGGGCGCTGCTCGACAAGGATTTCCTGTTCAAGCAGCGCGTCTGGCTGCTGAAGGAAACCCCCAGCATCAGCCCCGTCGACGCCGGGGGGGAAAACATCTGGCTGCATCACAACGAAGGCGTCGTTCATCGCATCAAGCCGCGCTACAACGCCGACGTCAACCAGTGGTGGATTTCCGACGACACCCGCTACAGCCACAAGGCCGTCCACGATGAAAAACGCCTGAGCGGCGCGATGCGCACGCAATACGGCACGCAGGTCTCCACCGATTATGGCAAGGCGATCGAGCAGGCGGTTGCCGATCTCCGGCAGATCGTCACCGAGAACGGCCAGGGCAGTCTCTACGCGATGCTCTCCCCAATGATGGCGTGCGAGGAGGCCTACCTGCTCGGCAAACTGATGCGGTCGATCGACCCGCAGGCGGTGCTCGTCCTCGGACCGGTCCCGGCGACCGGCGCCGACGAGGTCTTCAAAAACCCGCGCACCGGCGAGGAAACGTTCGTCATCAAGGCCGAGAAAGTGCCCAACGCCGCGGGCATCCGCCGGGTACTCGAACTGCTGGGTGGAACGACGAAGACCTTCGCGGATCTCGTCGCCTGCGGCACGCCGGTGATGAAAAAGCTCAAAGGCGGCTGGATCGTCGGAGGCTATCTTTCGACGTGGCTGCCCAAGGAGCGCCCGAGCCTGTTCAACAAGGGCTACAAGGTGTTGCAGGACATTCTGCCGAGCGACCTTTCCGGCAAGGCCGACATCCTGCTGCCCGCCGCCGCCTGGGCTGAAAAAGACGGCTGCTGGGAAAACTTCGCCGGACGGGTGCAGCCTTTCGCCGCCGCCGTCCGACCGCCCGAAGGCGCGCGACGCGAGGGCGATGTCTACCACGCCCTGCTCGGCCGGACGGGCCTGTACAACGCCGAAGATGTCCGCAAGGAAATGGGCGAACCGTTCGCCTCCGTCAAACTCCCCGAAACCACCGCCGCCGATGAACCGGCGTTCGAGTTCGTCGAGTTGTAATCAACCGAGGGGACTTCCGTCATGTCGCCACGGCGTACCATTGCTTTGTGCGTCTGTCCGCTGCTGTTGGCCGGAATCGTCTCCACCGCGCACGCTCAGCGGGCCGAACGCCGCGAGCCGCCCCGCCAAGGGCAGAAACGCCCCGATGTCTCCCCCAGGGCGATCGATCGATCCGACCAGGGCTTCAAGCTCCGCACACCTGCCGGCTGGCTCCTGCGCGACACCAATGACAAGCAGGCCGACCTCGAACTGCTCTACATCAATCTCCCCCCTGGACAGCATGATGCCGGCAGCTTCCGCGCCTATGTGCAGGATCTGTCCAAGCCGGTTTCGCTCGAGGGGATCGCCCGATCATGGAAGAAGCCCGACCGATTTGACCAGCCGGCGACATTCAAGCCCGACGAAGACGTGGAAATCGACGGTGTGAAGGCGTTGGCGTTCGATGCCGAAGGCCACGCCCAGGGTCTCGACCGCGTCGAGCGCACCGTCATCGCGGTTCGTGGCCGCAAGGCTTACGTCTTCCACGCCTCCAGCCCGAAGAATGTCGCCATCCGCGTCATTCCCAGCGCCCGCACGATCGTCAGCTCCATCCGCTGGACCGGCGAACCCGAGCCTTTCCCGGAGGCCCCCAAAACACCACCGGAGCCTCCGAAGCATGTGATGCGCCTGAGCGACGGGTTTGCCTTTCGCCTCCCGGCACGGTGGAAGGAGCACGAGGAAAACAACGTCCCCGCCACGGTGGTCTTCACCGCATCCGGGGATGCCCAGGCGCCGGTCTTCCGTGTCTATCGCCGGCAGGTGCGGGCCGGGCAGACGCTGGACGACCTGGTCCAAGGCTGGCGCGGCGCCCGTGATGGCGCGATCGAATATGACACCGGGGAATCGCTCCAACTCGCCGGCCAGGACGCGGTCCTGCTGACGGGAAAGACCGACAATGGCCTCAGCGAGCGCGTCCTCGTTACCCGCCGTGAAGGCGATTCCTATGTCCTGCATCTGAGCGTCTCGACCGATGAACTGGATTTGGTGCTGCCCGGCGTGCAGGAGATGGAGCAGTCGTTCCGCTACATCGCGCCCGCGCGGCCGATGCCGGAGACGCCCCGCCCCGCCGTCGCGAACGCGCGAAATCCGGCAACGCAGCCTGCGGGCAAGTCCCCCGGACCTCAGGCGCCTGTGCCACAACGCCCCATCGTCACCCCGGCAATGGCGGCGACCGTCGAGGCGGCGTCGAAGGAACTTGCAAAGTTCGGCGATTTCAATGCCGGCTTCCAATTCCAATATCCATCGACCTGGAAAGAAGTCGAGCCTGATCCCGCCGCCGGCGCCCTGCTGATCGTGCAACTGGCCGCCCAACCGCTCGGGGCCGACGAACCGGCGATCTTCAGCGCCGTGGTGCTCGACAAAGACCCGTTGACCGCCAACCTGGCGAATTATGCCCTGATGATGGCGAGTCTGATTACCGACGGCGGCAGGAAAATCCGCGCCGAGGAACTGAAGATCGGCGAGAAAGTCTGCCACCTCGCGGTCGTTGAAGGCAATGATGCCGATGGCTGGGTGGTGGCAGCCGAACATCGCACGCAGGTTTACACCTTCACCTTCGTGGCGCCGTTGGCGACATTTGAAGCCTGGCAGCCGGCGTTGAAGGCAATGATCGAGTCGCTGGAATGGCTTTAGCGGCCCCCCGTGCCTGCCGCCGGGTATTGCGGCCGACCGGTGTGCCCGGTAAACACATGCGATAAACGGACCACGCGAGTGGCGCGACGGACGGCGTCGTGACCCTCGCCGCCTTGCATTGTCCCTTTTTTAGACAAAACCATGCTTGAAACCGCTATCGAATGGGCCGAATCCAACATCCCCCCGTGGGCCATCATCACTCTCGTCGCGCATGGCGCGATCCTGGGCGCGGTGGCTTACATGATCCTTCTCGAACGAAAGGTCGCCTCGTGGGCCCAGGACCGCGTCGGACCCAACCGCGTCGGACCTTTCGGGTTGCTCCAACCCATCGCCGACGGGTTGAAGTTCCTGCTGAAGGAGGACTATCGCCCGAAAAACGTCGATAAAATCCTCTTCACCCTCGCGCCGGCGATCATGATCTTCGTCATCATCCTCTCGATCGCGGTCATCCCCTGGGGCGGCATCAAACAGGGCACGCGCACCGTCTCCGGTCCCGTCGGCGTCGATCCGCTGATCGTCGCGCAGGACAACAGCCCGCTGCTGACGGAAGTCGTCGGTGTGCCGACCTCCGAGGTCGTCGCGATCGGCGGCGGCGCTGAACAATTGGTCACTTACACCTATCGCTATCATTTCCAGATCGCCAACCTCGACATCGGCGTGCTCTTCATCCTCGCGATGCTGTCGCTGGCGGTGTACGGCGTCGTCATCGGCGGCTGGGCCAGCAACAACAAATACTCCTTCCTCGGTGGCATGCGCGCCACCGCCAACATGATCAGCTATGAAATCCCCATGGGATTGGCGATCCTCGCCATCGTCGTCATGTTCGGAACCCTCGATCTCGCCGTCATCGTCGAAAAGCAGGCCTGGATGTGGAAGGGAATCCTTCCCGCGTGGAACGTCTTCACCCAGCCGCTGGCGTTCGTCCTCTTTCTCATCTGCATGCACGCCGAAGCCAACCGCGCCCCGTTCGACACCGCCGAAGCCGAACAGGAACTGGTCGGCGGGTATCACACCGAATACAGTTCGATGCGATTCGCGCTCTTCTTCCTCGCGGAATACGCGGGCATGATCACCACCTCGGCGCTGTGCGTCGCCCTTTTCTTCGGTGGCTGGCATTTCCCCGGCCTGACCGATGGGACCGACCCGAACAACCCCGCCGTCACCGACAGCCTGCTCCTCTGCCTCATCCGCGCCGGCGTCTTCTTCGGCAAGGTCATCGCCATCATCTTCGTCTTCATGTGGGTCCGATGGAGCCTGCCCCGATTCCGCTTCGATCAAATCCTGATCCTCGCCTGGCGGGCGCTGATCCCGATCTCGCTGGCTCAGCTCATCGCCACCGCGCTGGTCATCTACTACTTCGGCGGCATCGACAACCGCGCCCACCTGCGCATCGGCGGCAAGCTTGCGCTGATCCTGCTGGCGATGAATGTCGGACTGGCGATCCTCTCCATGCTGGTCAGCCTCATCATCCCCGCCGCCCCGGAGACCAACCGCAAGATCCGCATCGAGGGCAGTCGCTTCGAAAAAACACCCCTCCCCGCCGGAACCTGAAAATTCAGCGGAGAACGAACCTGATGCCGATCGCGCTGCTTATCCCGCTCGTGATTGGCATCTTTCTTTTGCGCCTTGGCCTGCCGCCCCCTTTCTCCCGCGACCGGGGCGGCTATAATCCCTCCAGCCATGAAAGATTCCGACGTTATTGTTCTTGACGAACCCCAGTTGTCCCTGGCCGATCAGTTCTACCTGCCGCAGGTGATGGTTGGACTGGGGACCACCCTGAAACACATGTTCAAGGTGCTCGGCGGCAGCGACCGCGTGCTGCAATATCCCGAGGAACGCCGCGAGGATCTCCCCGTCGAGGAAGGCGGTATGCTCGAGATGACCTATCGCGGCGTG
>CAYUNS010000137.1:0-6288 GCA_964446155.1 uncultured Tepidisphaeraceae bacterium
CCTGCTCGGCCTCGATCCCGGCGACGTCGCGGCCCTGCGGGAGGAGGGCGTGATCTGATGCGGCCCGATCCGGCGTGACCTATCCGACATCGGCGCTGACCCTGATCTTCCTGCCGCCGTCATCGGCCGCGCAGGCCGCGCCCGCAGGCTACCACCACGGCGCGCGTGTGGATGTCGACCTGCCGAAGCGCGATCCCGACACCGGCGCGTCGCTCGGGCTGTTGCCCAGCCCCTTCGGGCAACTCCTGATCGGATCGGGTCCCGCCACCATTCCCGCCGGCGGCCTGCGCCTCTCCGGCCGGCAGCATATCGTGACGCCCGGCGACGGCGCGGTGCTGGTCGTCATGCTGGCGCGGCGGAAGGCCGGCATGAGCCACGCCGCCTGGCGCGATCGCTGGCTGCACGGCCATGCCCGCTTCGGGCTCGACACGGCCGCCAGCGGCTATCGGCAACTCCACCCGTCCACGCCGCCCGGCGCGGACGGCTTCGACGGCGCCGGCCTCGTCTTCTTCCGCGACCTCGATCATGTCGTATCGGCCCGCGCCGCGCCCGCGATCGCCGATGCCGCGACGCGCGACGAAATGGCCTTCATCGACCATCGCCGCTCGATGCTGATGATGTTCCGGCTGGACGATTGAGGCCGCTCAGTCGAGCAGCCGCATCGTGTCCAGATCGATGAGCGCATTCGCGAACCGCGCCGTCGCCACGGTGTTGTTCGCCTCGCTCTGGAACGTGAAGCCGTTGAAGAACCAGATCACGAACCCCCAGATCGCATCGCGGCGATAGGCCAGGAACGCATCATCGAAGCCGGGCGCCGCCACGCCATGCTCGGCCAGCCGCGCCAGATAGTGCTGCAACAGCGCCCCCTCCCAGCGCCGGCGATCCGGCAGGTCGAGGGCGCCGATCAGGAAATAGGCGACGTCGTTGGACCAGGGCGCACGCTTCGGCTGCCAGTCGAGCAGGGCCGCGCGGCCATCGGCATCGGTATAGAGATTGCCGAGATGCGCGTCGCCATGGCTGATCACGTGCGGCGCGGCGGCATAGAAATCGGCGAGACGGTAGAAAGCGTGGCGAATGCGGCCCAGATCCTTCAGGGCCACCGGAGTCGCCGCGCCGCGCGGGGCCGCCGCGAACGGCTCGTAATATTCCGGCGTCAGCAGCTTGCCGAGGATAGCGTCGCGATAGGGGCCATAGGCCGGCAACAGCCAGGATGCCGTCTCCGGCGCGTCCAGCCGGGGCGATCCCCACCAGGCTGCGTGGAGCCGCGCCAGCTCATCCAGGAACCGCGTCGCCAGATCGAACGACAGCGGCTTCTGCAGATCCATGAAGGTCACGCCGCGCAGGCTCAGATCCTCCAGGATCACCATCGCCGAGCCGGTATCGTCATAACCGGCGAACAGGCAGCGGACGCTGTTCACGCCGGCGCCGTCCACCAGATAGGCATAGGCATGGGCCTCGTTGCGATAGACCTCGTCCATGCCCGCGCTGTGGTCCTCGAACCCGGCCTTGACGATGATCTGGGGCGGGATGCCGGCCCGGCGCGCCGCCTCGTTGAGATCAAGGCGCATGCGCAGCTTGGTCGACGCGCCGCGAATCCGCTCCATCACCACCGCCCCGCGCACTTCGGCCCCCGGCGCGCGCGCCGACAGGGCCTCGGTCAGGAAGGCGGCGGTCACGCCGTCCGCGGTGCGCGGAATGACCACATGCGTCGTCAGCATCCTCATTCCTCTCGTCCGGCCGGCTCCTACGCCCGCCCCACTAACCAAACATCGCAAGTTTTTATTGCCCGACGCGCCCCGGCGAGGCAAGCTCGGCCGCGCCACGGCATATGCGGGAGAAGCGGATGACGGATCGCGACATGATGCAGGAGCTTTGGGACCGTGAACTGATCCGCGATCTGCTCGCCCGCTATTGCCGCGCGGTGGACCGGCTGGACGAGGATCTGCTGCGCTCGGTCTATTTCGAGGACGCCTTCGACGATCACGGCCCGTTCAAGGGCACGCGCGAGGCGTTGATCGCCTGGGTCATCCCGTTCCTGCGCGCGGAATATACCACCACCAACCACCATCTGACGACGCAACTCATCCGCATCGACGGCGATGTGGCGGATGTCGAATCCTATGCCATCGTCGTCCAGGACAAGGAGGTCGACGGACGCCGGCTGCGCTGCATCGCGCATTCCCGCTACATCGACCGGATCGAGCGGCGCGGCGGCGAATGGCGCATCGCCCGCCGACTGGTCATCGCGGACAGCGGCAGCACATCGGAAGCCCCGCCCTGGATGGGGTCCAGCGCGAAGGCGCTGAGCGGCGGCTCGAACGACCGCAGCGACCCCTCCTACGAAGTGATGGGGGATTTGCGGCCGATCGGCTGAACCGGGTCAGGCGGGGAGGTCCGGCGCCGGCGCGCCGAGCCAGCCGCCCTCGGTCCAGTTGGTAACGTAATGGCGCTCCGAGAAGCGCCATCCGTCCGGCGTCCGGAGATAGACGTCGTCATACCAGCCGAGATGGTGCGTCGTCTCCGGCACCTCGCGATCCTGCAATCGCACCTGGAAGACATCGACATAGACGCGGCCGGTCGCGCGGTCGCCGTCGATCGCGAAGCTCTGGTTGGTGTTGCGGTGCATGATTTTGTGCAGCGGCGCGTGGATGCGTTCCGCCTCGGACACCAGACTATCGATGTCTCGATGGGTCAATTGCTCGCCGCGCACGCCGACGGTCGAGACGTCATAGACGACATGGATCGGCGCGACGAAGCAACTGCGCAGCAAGGCATAATCCTTGGTGTCGAGCGCCCGCGAATAGCGCGCCACGAGAGCCAGCAGTTCGCACCAGTCCGCCGCCATTGCCGCGCGATCGCCACCCATCATGCGCTCCCCTCGATCAGAAGCGATAGCCCGCCCGCACGCCATAGACCCGCGGCTCGTCGAACCCCTGCCGGTCGGCCTGCCCGGATGCCTGCACGTTCCGGTAGCGCAATTCGTCCGTCAGGTTGCGCCCCCACAAGGTGAGCGAGAAACGATCGCCGGGGAAATTGTAGGTGAGCTGGGCATTGGCCACGACATGCGACGGCTCGCTCAGACGATTGCCGACCTCCCAGTAGAACTTGCTGGAATAGTAGACATTTCCAGAGACGACGATGCTGCCGCCATTGCCCAGCTCGGCGGTGTAGGTTCCGGCCATGTTGAACGTGAATTCCGGCGAGCGGACGTTCCGGTTGCCGGTCACGTCGCGGATGACGGACTGGTTGCGCCCGTCGCCGCCGGGCACGGGGACGAAGATCTGCGCCGCCGGGAAGCTGGAGAATGTCGCGTCGAGATAGGACGCGCCGAACCTGAGATCGAGGCCGCGCACCGGGCGCAGCGTCAGCTCGACATCGACGCCGTTCGATTCCACCGCCGCGGCATTGGCGACCTGGATGAGGTTGTTCGCCGGGTTGAGCGCCTGCACCTGCAGGTCCGTGATGTTATAGTGGAATGCGGAGATGTTGAGGATCGTGCCCGGCCCCAGGGTCAGCTTCGCGCCGATCTCGTAGGCGTCCACCGTCTCCGGATCGACCTCGGCGCTGAGCAGGCCGTTGACGTTGAAGGTGCCGCTCTTGAACCCCTGCGAGAAGCTCCCGTAGAGGAGCATGTTGTTGCTGGGGTGATAGGCCAGCACGACGCGCGGGGTCAGCGCATCCCAATTCGCGCTGGCATTGTCGACGACCAGCGTCCCGTTGGCCGAACCGCTATACGATTTGTCCTCATAGCTGTAGCGCAGCCCCGCGGTGATCTCGAAATCGCCGAGCCGCAATGTGCCGTCGGCGAAAACGGCATAGGCCTGGGTCGTCTGATCGGCGGTGATCAGCGTCGTCCCGGCGGGCGTGGTGATCCTGAGCGGCGCATATTGCGCATCCTGGCGCAGGTAGAAGCCGCCGACCACCCAGTTGAAGTTGCGCCGCCCGTTCGAGCTGAGCAGCACCTCCTGGGTGAAATTGGTGCCCTCCTCCGTATTGTCGATCTGCGCGTAGAGGATCGGCGTCGTATCGGAATCATAGTTGATCGAATGGGTGTAGAACCACCTGTTCGCGGTGGTCGACACGAGCGAAACCGGACCCAGATCCCAATTGACCCGCATCGAAACGCCTTCCTGACTCGACAGATAGCCGGGCACGGTGTCGCCGATGACGTCGTAGGGACGCTCGGGGAGCAGGCCGCCGGGCAGATAGCCCTGATATCGGTCGATCGGCTGAATGAGGATCGGGCTGGGATCGTCGGTTCGCATAAGATCGCCGTTCAGCGTGACCGAAAGGTCCGGCGTCGCCTGGAACAGGATTGCGCCGCGCAACATCCAGCGTTCGGCGTCACCGACACGGGCACCGTCCGGCAGATGCCGGAACCAGCCGTCATGGGACTCATAATTGCCCGCGACGGACGCCGCGATCGTGTCGGTGATCGGACCGGTGAGGAAGCCCTGCGCCTCGACCGCGTTGAAATTGCCGTAGCCGATCTGGAAACGGCCTTCCGGCGTGAATTGCGGCGACCGCGTCGTCAGGATGATCGCGCCGGTATTCGCATTGCGCCCGAATAGTGTCCCCTGCGGCCCACGCAGCACCTCGACCGACTGGATGTTGGCGAGCTGATACAACATGCCGTTGACCGTCGGCATATAGACGCCGTCGATATAGGTGGCGGCGCTCCCCTGCTCGCCCAGATTGGTGACGGTCGATCCGACGCCGCGGATGAACGGCTGCACATAGCCGCCGCTTTCGGTGATCGTGACGCCGGTCACGGCCTGCGCGAGGGTGAAGGTGGAGGTAATCCCCTGCCCCTCGATCTGGTCGGCGGTCAGCGCGGTGACGGCAATCGGCACGTCCTGCAGCCGCTGCTCGCGACGCTGGGCGGTGACGATGATCTCGCCGGAATTGTCGGCTTGGGCGTCCTGCTGCGTGGTGTCCGGCGCATCCTGCGCCGCCGCCGGAATTGCGGGCAGGGCGGCGACAAGCGCACCAATGGCCGCGGAAACGAGAAATCGTCGACTGGATCGCATGCAGCCCTCTCCCCATATTGCCGGCCTCTGATGGACTCGACGAATATATCTAACACTGATCTGTTTTTATGGTCAATATTGATAGAATGTCGCTTGCCAGATTATCTACGTCTCCCAACACGTCAGTGTGTGCTTTTCTAGGAGTGGATCATCCGTTCCACGCTTGCGCCGCACGGGCTAAAGCAGACGCGCCGCCTCCCCGCCCGTCTCGCGGCTATCTCGCAGAGCCTCCCTGCCGGCGGGTCAGACCGTGGGCGCCGCGCCGTAGGCCTTCTTCAGGGAGGGCCGGTCGATCTTCAGCGTCACGTTGCGCGGCATCTCTTCGATGATCGCCAGATGCCTGGGATATTTGAACCGCGCGATCCTGCCGTCGATATGAGCGAGCAGGCCGTCGAGCGTCACCGTCGCGCCGGGCTGCGGTTCGACGATCGCCATGCCGACCTCGCCCCAGCGATCGTCCGGCACGGCGATGACAGCGACCTCCTTCACCCCCGGCGCATCGGACAGAGCCAGTTCGACCTCGGCCGGATAGATGTTCTCGCCGCCCGACCGATAGACCTCGCGCAGCCGGTCGACGACATAGAGCCTGCCGGCCTCGTCCAGCCGGCCGCAATCGCCGCTGCGGAACCAGTCGCCGCTGAAATAATCCTCGCGCGGGCGGTTCCAGTAGCCGGGGGTGATAGCGGGGCCACGCGTCCAGATCTCGCCCACCTCGCCCTGCGGCACGTCATTGCCCTCCGGGTCGACGAGACGCAGCTCGGTGCCGGGCACGATCGGGCCGGAGCAGTTCCGCAGCGCCAGATCGCGGCCGCCCTCAAGGATCGAGACATTCGGCCCCTGCTCGGTCGAGCCATAGGACAGTTGCAGGAAGAAGCCCCGGTCCTGCCAGGTCTGATGAACCCAGACCGTCTTCGGCCCCCAGCCGCCGAACAGGCCGGCCCGCAGCGCCGGGAAAGTCGCGTCGGCGAAGGCCGGCAGCGCGGTGATCAGCTCGTACATCTGCAGCACGCCGCACAGATTGGTGATGCCGACATCCGGATCGGTGAGATGCCGCAACGCCACTTCGGGATCGAACCGGCGCACCGTCGTCACCTGCCCGCCCCAGTAGAGCGCCGGGTTCGACATCGTGTTGAGCCCGCCCGCGTGGAACAGGGGCACCATGTTGAAATGATGGGTGTCGGGCTCGGCGAGGCGCGCGGTCAGCGCGGTGTTGAGCGCATGATGCCTCAGCGTGCCCCAGGTGCACAGCGCGCCCTTG
>CAYUNS010000137.1:6298-10290 GCA_964446155.1 uncultured Tepidisphaeraceae bacterium
CCCTTGGGCAAGCCGGTGGTGCCGGACGTGTAGAGGATGTGGGTGATCTGATCCTCGTCGTGGCTGCCCCCGCGCATGAAGCCGCTCGCCGCATCGATCAGCTTGTCATAGTCGCTGCGCGCCGGATCGTCGGACCAGCGCAGGCGGTGCGTGATCCCGACCGCATCGGCCAGCGCCTCGGCCGTCTCCGCCCAGGCATCGTCATAAAGGATGATCCGCGGCTCCGCGTCCTTCGCCAACGTGACCAGCTCGCCGAGCGCGAGCCGCCAGCTCATCGGCACGAAGATGAGGCCGGCGCGCATACAGGCGAATTGCAGCTCGAAGAGGCGCGTGTCGTTCTCGGCGATCATCGCGACCCGGTCCTGCGGCTGAAGCCCGTAATGCTCGCGGAGCAAGTGGGCGAGCCGCCCGACCCGACGATCCAGCTCGCCCCAGCTCACCGTCACGGCCCGTTCGACGCAGGTCACCGCCGGCGCATCGGGCCGGCGCGCGCCGTGATAAGCGACCCAATCGTGGACCCAGGGCTTCATCCGGCCTCTCCGTTCTGCTTGATGTAGATTTCCTGCGCGACCGAGGCGACCAATCGGCCCTCCTCGTCGAAGAAGCGGCCCGTCGTCAGGCCGCGCCCGTCGATCGCGCGCGTCGATTCCTGGACGTGGAGCAGCCAGCGATCCATTCGCACCGGCATGTGCAGCCAGAAGGAATGGTCCATCGACGCCCCGAAGATGCCGCGCGCCGCAATCAGATCCTCCCAGACGATCGGATGCTGCCCGGTCACGGCATCGGCCATGGTGAGGTCGCTGGCGTAGAGCAGCAGGCAGGCGTGAAGCAGCGGATCGTCGCCGACATCCTCGTCCACCCGCATCCACACCCGGTTGCGGCCGTCATTTGGCGTGCCGTCCCACGGACGATGATCGACATGGCGCATGTCGATCGGCCAGGGCACGCCGGAATTGTGGGGCGGCGTGCCTTCCCCCCGCACGATCAGTTCGACATCGCGCGGGGTGACCGTGTCCGGCATCGGCGTCCGCGGCATTTCCGACTGATGCGCGAAGCCATCGGTCGGGGCGGTGAAGGAGAAGGTGGCGGTGTTGATCGCTCTCCCCGCCTGCTCCGCCCGCACCTGCCGCACCGAAAAGCTGCGGGTGTCGCGTAGATTTTCGACGCCGTATGCCGTGTCCAGCGCCGGATCGCCCAGCCGCAGATAATAGCTGTGCATCGAATGGACCCGGCGTCCCTCCGGCACCGTTGCCGCAGCAACCATCAACGCGTCGGCAAGCATCAACCCGCCATACATCCGGTCGAACGCGCCCGGGTCCGCCGGCACTAGGAAATGATCGGCATCGACCGCGCGAATCCGCCGCATCCGCACAACGAGCCGCCGCAGCATCGCGACCCGCGCCGCGCGCGCCTCGGCCAGCACGGCCGGGGCGACCTCCACGATCGTGGGCGAAACCGTCACTCCGGCGTGAATATCAGCGGCAGGGTCTTCAGCGCGCGCGCCTCGCTCGACGTATATTCGGGCTGGAACCCGTCCGCGACCGCGAAGTCCGGCAGGCGCCGCAGCATCGTCTCCAGGCAGGTCCGCAGCATCACCCGCGCATAGTGACGTCCGATGCAGATATGGCCGCCGGCGCCGAAGGTCATATGCTCGCTGGCGTCGCGATCCAGGATGATCCGATCAGGATCGGGGAATTTCGCCGGATCGCGATTGGCCGCGCCGTTGCAGGCCAACACGAAGTCGCCAGGTTCCAACGTGCCGCCGTCCAGCTCGGTCGGTCGCGTCACCGTGCGGCGCAGCGCGACGATCGGCGTGGTGAAGCGCAGGAACTCCTCCAGCGCTCCCGCCCACGGCACCTCGCCGGACAGCAGTCGGTCCTTGTCCCCCGGATTGCAGGCCAGATGATAGAGCGATCCGCTCATCGCCGAACTGGTGGAATCGAGCGCGCCGAACAGGGTCAGAAGGATGACCTGATAGCCCTCGGTATCCGTCAGCCGCTTGCCGTCGAACTCCTGCTCGATCAGGCATTGGAGCAGGTCGTCGCGCGGCGTGTCGGTCCGGCGCTTGGCCACCAGGGCGGTCAGATATTCGGCGATCTCGCCATAACGCCGAACCCAGCCGTCATGGTCGACCATGCGGTTGAACACCATCCACATCAGCTTCTCGCCGATCTCCTTGCGATCCGCGTCCGGCACGCCCAGCACCGGCAGCATCGTCATCGCCAGGAAGGGCCGGGTCAGCTCGTTGACCGCATCGACGCTCCCGCGCCCGGCAAAGGCATCGATCAGCGTATCGCAGATGCCCTGAACACGCGGCTGATCCGCCTCCGCTGCCTCCTGCGTGAAGTAGCGGTTGAGAACGCGGCGCCAGCGGGTGTGGCTCGGCGGGTCGAGATCGACGGGCAGCAACCTGACAAGCTGGTCCGGAAGGCCGGAACCCTGCGCCGAGCTGAAGGTGCGGAAATCCGAGAAGACCCGTTTCACGCCTTCATAGGTGGTCGGAAAATAGAACCCGCCCAGTTCCGGTGAATGGGCGAGCGGGCAGCCGCCCGACCGCACCTTCGCATAAAGGGAATATGGATCCTGCGCGATCTCAGGTTCGTGATGATTGAAGTTGGTTTCCGTAACACCGCGATCGGTCATGACCTCGCTCCTGCTCGACTAGCGCTGACTGGCGGGTGTGAGGACGACCAACCCGCTCATCTCCTCGGTGACCTTGATCTGGCAACCCAGACGGCTGCGCTCGTCGGGGTCGGAGGCGATTTCCAGCATCTCCTTCTCGTCCTCCGAAGCCTGTCCGGTCAGCCGCTGCCACTCTTCCGGAATATAGACGTGGCAGGTCGCACAGGCACAGGCCCCGCCGCACTCGCCCTCGATGGTGTCGATGCCGTTCTTGACGGCCGCCTCCATCAGGGTGGTGCCGGCCGGCACGTCGATCTCGCTGCGGCCGCCGTCCGTGTCGACATAGGTGATCTTTACCATAGTCTGCATGTCTCCGCTCTCGTCTGCCCTGGCCGCGCTCAGAAGCGCACGCTCGCCGTCACGCCGGCCGTCCGTGGCGGTGCGAGATACTGGATGTCGCCCAGTCCGTTCTGTTCGGTCCGATTGGCGAAATAGTCCGCATCGAACAGGTTGCGCACCCACAGCCGCAGCCCGAAGCGCTCGTCCGGAGTGCGCCAACCGACCGAGGCATTGGCCAGCCAATAGGCTGGGATCGTCAGGCGGTTATCGGCCGAAACGAACACATCGTCGCGGTAGGACAGATTGGCGTCCAGACTGAAATTGCCGAACGAGGTGGGGATCGTATAGGCGGCCGATGCATTGAAGCTGATCGTCGGCGCGAACACGAGCTGATTGCCGGACGCGTCGCCCAGCACCTGCGGCCCTTCCAGTGGCGAGGCCGGAATGAAGGTTGCGTTCGGAAAATCGGTATATTCGCTGTCGAGATAGCCGAAGCCCGCACTGAGCCGCAGCCGGTTCGACACCCGCCAGGCGAAGTCGACATCGAAGCCGTACATCCGTGCCGCCGCGGCATTGGTGGTGAGGACGGCGCCGCCGCCGGCGATGGTGAACACCTGAATGTCCGAATAGTCGTAATAGAAGGCCGCGGTGTTGAGGCGGACCGTACGGTCGAACAGGTCGAGCTTCAGACCGACCTCATAGGCGTCCAGCACTTCGGGATTATAGCCCGGCGTGCCTGCATTGATCATGTTGAAGCCGCCGCTCTTGATGCCCCGATTGTAGGAGACATAGGCCAGCACATCCGGCGTGAACTGATGGTCGAGCGAAACGCGCCAGGTGAGACGGTCGAAGCTCTGGCTCTGCGGGATATCGGGTACGATCACGACGCCCCCCGATTCCGTGCGCCCGGTGGTGCTCTGCTCCTCGCGCGTGAAGCGCAGGCCGCCGGTGAGTCGGGTATTCTCCGCGATGGGGAAGGTCACCTGCGCGTAGGCGGAATAGGACTGCGTGTCCTGTGATCCGAACAGGTC
>CAYUNS010000138.1:0-10177 GCA_964446155.1 uncultured Tepidisphaeraceae bacterium
ATTATTCACGGTGATCCACTTTTGTCTTCAAGTAGTTTCCGCACACGATCCTCCATCCCTTGCAGATCGCCGCGAGAGAACAACTCGGCGAAGATCGCCAGTTCGTCGCAAAGCATTGAATCCCGTGAACGAAGCGATTCAAGAGTGCGAACCACGTCATTGCACCTGGCTTCGGCTGCATGATATGCATGGTGCGGGCTTACTCCGCGGCCAAGGTATTGAGTTCGGACCAACACCCACTGCCCGGGGTAACTCCTGATATGACAATGATCGCGAGCCTGTGAAAACGAGGTCGCCTGAATCCGTTGCGATGCCCTTACATAACAAACAAATCGCGTTTGTCGAAGCTTGCCTGTACCCAGATCGATCTCGGTATCAGTCCTCGCAAGTTCGACAATGCCCGCCCAATGCAACACAAATACGGCGGCTAAAATTAAAGCCATAATCCCAATGGATCGCCGTATTATGGAAAGCGATCGTAGGCCGCCAGCATTCATGGCGCCTCACCCAGGGTAAGTTGTTGGGTTTGTCGTGCTTTCCCGCCGTCGGTCTTGTTGGAACTTCTAAAAATATCCCTTATTCACCACAAAAAAAGGTCCGCAGGCGTACCTGCGGACCCTGCAAGACTTCGCCTTGCCATCCTCGCCTACTTTGGTTGGGCGAGGATCAATTCCTTTGCCTGGTCGGCCGGGAGGTTCAGGGCGCCGTGCGCTTCGGCGGCGGCGTTTCGGACGAGTTGGTTCCGTGAATTCTTCACCTCGTCCTGCAACGGCCGGGTTTCCTCGGAAGTCAACTGGTTGCCGAAGAACCGGGCGTTGGTCGCAAGGCTGTTGTACAGGCTGATCTTCACTTCATCGGCGGTCTGCGCATCGGCGGCTTCGGCGAGGAGCGCGAGCTGGGCGTTCTTCGATTCGATCAACCCAAGCACCCGCCCCACGGCCTGGACCACGTCGTTGCGCGAGTCATTGGCGACGGCGTGAAGAAGGGGCTGCTCGGCGACGGTGAGGTCATAGACCTGCCCGCGGCTGATCGCCACCCTGGCCAGAAGCTCCGCGGCGCGGAGCGCGTACTGCGTGGCGACCTGCGCATCGAGCGGAACCGATCCGCTTCGCTCCCGGGCCTGCTCGATGACGGGCTTGAGGGCGGCCGGATCGGTTTCGGTGGTGATGTTCAGGAGCGGATCACTGGCGGCCTGCCCGGCGAGCTTCAAGGCGTCGATCTTGTTGAGAACGACCTTGGAGGTGCGCGCCAGGCGCGGGGTCTGCCCGGAGAGCTGGAAGAGCCGATCGATCTCGCGGCCGTCGAGATCATCGGAGATGACGATCACGTCCACCGCCGGCAAAGCCATCGCCTGGTTGATCGCCGCCTCCGCGGTGCTGGCGCCGACGGCGCCGTAGCCCTGCTCGCGCAGGCCTTCGACGAGGCCGTTCAACGAAGCCGCCGGGGCGGCCACAAGCACATTGGGCGTGCCCGTCTGCGAGATCGCCTCGGTCAGCAGCGGCACGACGAATTCCTGCCCCTGGAACGACTGCTGCGGCAGCGCCGCGGCCAGCGCGAAGGCGGCCTCGAAGCGCACAAGGCGATCGGCGTATCGCAGCGCGTCGATGAGGGGCTGCCCTTCCTGGCCGCTGAACAGGTTGCTCTGCCCGGAAATTTCCTGGAGGGATTTGACGACCTTGAGGGCGACGGCGGAGTTGCGGTCGTTCAAGGCGCGGGTGAGCGCGGGATTGAGATACCGCGCGCCCGCCGAGACGCCGTAGAAATGCGCGGGGACGTCGGTGTCCGGCACGCCGGCGGCGGCGTCGGCGACCAGCTCGGCTTCGCGCTTGTAATTGGCGGCCAGCCAGAGGCTGATGGTGTCGTCGCGATTGGGATCGAGCCGAAGGCTTTGCTCGGCGGTCTTCATCGACATCAGTTCGTTGAAGACGGCGGCCGGCACGAGATCGCGGAGCAGGCCCTTGCCGTCCTCCCACCGCCAGACATTGGAGGTGTTGTTGACGGCGTCGGAGGCGACGGCGGCGTTTTCGTAATAAAAGCGTTCGGACAATTCATGAAAGAGTCTGGCGGCGTCGAGACCGGCCGGGTTGCCCGCGCCGAGACGCTCGAGCGCGTTCACCGCGGCGGTCTGCACCGCCCGCGTCGGGCCGCTCCTGGAAAGATGCACGAGGTAGGGAACCGATGCGTCATATCCAATGTCGCCGAGAATGTGAATGATCTGGATCAGCGGCTCCTCCTCCTTCATGTCGAGGGAGGCGAGCAGCGGATTGAGCGCCACGCGACCGAGATCGCGCAATGCGGTGCGCGTCGCGGTGTGATACTCGCGTTTCGTGGAATCGCGGAGATAGTCCACCATCAGCGGCACGGCCAGTTCACCGCTCTCGCGCAGCCGGGCCATCGCCTGCACATACGCGCGCCGGCCGCGACTGAGGCGCTGGATGTTCGCCTCGATGAAAGCCGGATCGCCGCTGCGTTCCAGGTATCCCGCCGAGAGCACCCTGATGATGCCGGTGGAGACCTCGTTCATCTCCTCGACGCCCTGCCATCGCAGCAGCCATTCGTCGAGCACGTCGGCGCGCAGATCGGGGCGCTCGCCGGCGACCTGCTCGAACGCCTCGAGCACATCCACGGGCTGATCGGCGCGCTGGAGAACCTTCTGCCCTTCGAGAACCGCCAGATCGTATCGGGCGATTTTGCCGTAATGCCAGAAATTCCGAACATCGCGAAGCAGGCCTTCATCGACCTGCGGCGCGGCATCGACTCCGTCCGAAATCTGGGCGTGCGTGATGGCAGGCTGATAGAGCGCGGGGAAGGATGCGAAACAGGCGACGGCGACGTATCGCGTGAAACGAGGCGATGGCGTCATGGTGCAGGCCTCCAAGGGTGAGAGACGCGGTGAGAAGCATCGTCCGAAACAACCACAGCCGGCTCTCACTCCTCCACAGCGGCGCGTGTGTTTTAGGGAAGATCACTCCGCAACTAGGTTTACAGAGACATCTCGATGGGCGACGAGCATAAAAACGGGCCGCATGGGTGTCAAGAAATCCCGTTTCCCGGCACATGCCGTACAGGGGTGGGGAAAGGTCCGAATAACCTCTCACCCGCGCGTCATTCCTTCCGCATGGCCGCATCCCAGACCCATCGCAGGTGCGTGCGGAGGTCTTGTTCGTCCGCCTCGGTCATCGGATCATTATGCCCGCCGGCGAGAAAGATCGCGCGTTTTTCACCGGCATAGGCATCATACACTTTGCGCTGATATCGGATGGGGACGACCTCATCCCGCTCGGAAAGGACGAAAACGCCCGGCACGGCGGCGCGTCCGGCATTCGCGGGGCTGTCAAGATCCGATGGAACCCCCGCCGCGATCGGCCCGGCGATCAACCACAGATTCCACCATCCGAATCGCCCGAGGATCAGGCTTCGCAGCGGCGGCGGGTTGATGAGGATCACGCCGGCCACCGGTCGATTCGCGGCGATGTGCAATGCGACGGTGGTTCCGAGGCTGGCGCCGGACACGAAGATCGGCCGATCACCCGCCTCGGCGCGCAGCGCATCATATGCCGCCAGTCCCGCGGGCGCGAGCCGGTTCAGTTTCGCCGGTCCGGTGCTTCCGCCGTAGCCGGGATAATTGACGGCCCATACCGCGATGGGATGCCCGCTCCAGGCATGCGCTTCGCCGATCACGGCGTTTTCCGCGCGGTCGGCATTGCCGTTGAAGCTGAGCACAAACGCCTCGGCGGGCGCGCCCGCCTTCGACGGGGCGACCCAGACTTCCAGATCACCCTCCTGAAACGGCAGCGCCCGCCGCTGACTCCCTGGCGACGGCATGGGTTCCGTCCGCGGAAACAGGATCAGCTTGTCAGCGCATCCGGCAAACACCATAAACAGGGCCGCAAGAAGATAAACGCCCCCACACACCATCACCCGCCGCCGACGTTTCCATTTCTTCATCCGCGCCTCCGGTGCGGCCTGCGATCATAGCGGAATACGGGCCGACAGGAACTGGCGACGACCCTGGTTTCGGACAAGGCCGCAAACGGCTCGCATCACTTGTCGTGGGGAATCATAATGCCGCGCATGATGATGTTCTGACACAGCAGGAACATGATGAGCGTGGGAATGGACGCGATCAGGATGGACGCGAAAACCGCTGACGAGTTGGCGTTCTGCTGAAACTGGAACAGCCACACACTGAGCAGCCACATATCCGGGTCGGGGCAGACGATCAGCGCGTAGAGGAACATCGTGTACGCCGCCGTGAACGCCTCCAGCGCCACGACCGCGAGGATCGGCTTGCTCAGCGAAAGCGTGAGCTGGAAAAACATCCGCACCTCGCTGAAGCCGTCGATCTCCGCCGCCTCGTACACTTCGCGCGGAAGGGAGTCGAAGAATCCCTTCAACAGGAACACCATGTACCCGTTGGCCGCCGTTGGGATGAACAAGGCCCAGAACGTATTCAGCAGATCGAATTGCCGCATCATGATGAACATGGGGATCGTCGTCACCATCGGCGGGAACGAGATGGTCGCCATCAGGATGAGCAGGGCCTTGAAGGTCCAGGGCTGCCGGTAGCGGCTCATGGCATAGGCCGCGAGCGGATTGACCAGCAGCGCCATGGCGATCATCAGCACGCAGAGAATCACCGTGTTGATCAGCGCCCGGCCCTGGAACAGCAGTTGGCGCATCACAATCACGAAATTCCGGGTCGCATATTCCCATCGCAGGGAAGTCGCATTGGCCATCGCGTGGGCGTACTCCAACTGCTCGATGGGGATGCGCTGATCGGCGAGATCGGCGTCGCCGGTCAATGCCGACGCCTCCCGCCCCGCCAGCCAATCGCTCCATGCGTACTCCGGGCCGACCAGCAGCAGCGCCTCGGGCGGTCGGCTTTGTGTGAACTGTTGATAATCGACGCGCTCCGCGCCGCCCAGCCAGCGCCGGCCATCGGGCAGCTCCACTGCGGCGAACGTCGCATGTTCCGTCGCCCAGCTCTCATTCAACTGGGCGATGGTCTCATACCGCGATTCAAGAAATGCGCGATATTCGCCGGCGTCGAGTTCCGGCAACACCACGAAGGACGGATTCAGATCCTCCATGACAAAGGCGATCCATTCCGCCCGCAGCGTTGGCTGATCTTCGCCCGGCACGCGGCGGGGAAGCTCGAAATCGCGGTAGCTCCTCAACGGCTCGCGATGGGCCGCATTGTATGCCTCGACGCTGATCTCCCCATACCGCGGATAGATGCTGGCATGAAGAAAATGGCCGGTGAGCGACACCAGCTCCCGATCCGCCGGCGCGGATTCCCTCAACATTTGCAGATAGAGGTCATGAAGCGGATTGGGAGTGAAATTGTATTGTGAATTGGTCCACTGCGGTTTCTGAAGGGTCACGTCCAGCCAGCTCGACATGATGATCCCAAGCGACTGCCCGGCCTCGGACATGTCATCATTGTAATTCGCGCGCAATCGATCCCGCAAATCACGAAGCGGCCGGGGGGATGTCTTGATGCCCACGATCCCGCCCAGATTCTGCCAGTGCGGCGGCAGGTCCGATTCCACGATGAATCGTCGAACCAGCTCCACCGTTCGCTCATCGACGCGCTCCGGCAACGCCGCATTGCGGAAGCTGTAATCCCCCCGGCCGTGAGCCATGTTCAGATCCCCGACGTTCTGCCCGTACTTCGTCTCGAGAAACTTCCGGTACAGGGCGTCGTCCTGGTACAGGTATCGCGGGATGATCCGCATGTCGGCGGCGTCCATCTCGCTGGTGAGCGCTCCCCCCACCATCACCAGGAACGGATAGATCATCGTCGCCGCGCCCAGCGTCAGCACCAGCGTAATCACGGTCAGCAACAGCCGGCCTTTCCGGCTGCGCGCTTCAATGGATGAGATTATGGGCATGGGCCTCCCCGTTCATCCGCGAACCGCCTGATGCCCGCGGGAAGACCCGCCGTCTTGTCGCTTCGTTCATTCATCGCCCCTCGCTCATTTCCGCTCTTGACAGCACCTTCAACTGCCAGGCCGTGAATCCGATCAGCAGCGCCCCCAGAATCCACGCCATCGCCATGGCGATTCCAAAATCCAGCCCCACGAACGATCGGAAAAAAATCTCCAGTGCCAGGATCGTCGTCGCCCCGTTCGGCCCGCCTCCCGTCAACGCCAGGATGAAATCGGTTCCGCCCTTGAATGCCCCGATCACCGCCGCGATGAACTGAATGACGATCAGGAACTTCATCCGGGGAAGCACGATGTAGACCACCTTGTGCGCGAATCCGGCCCCGTCGATGTCGGCGGCTTCGTACAGGTCGTCGGCGATTCCCTTCAATGCCGCGAGATAGATGATGCACCCCGGCCCCGAGGTGGCCCACACCAGGGGGATCACCACGCACAGCATCGCCGCCTGCGGGGATTGAATCCATCGCATCGGCTGCATGTTGAAGGAACCCACCAACGACCGCGCGACGCCCGGATCGATCATGAACGGCACGAGCGACATCACGATCAGCCCCCCGCCGATCGCGCCCAGAAAGATTCGCACCCAGGTCTTCAACTCGCTCAAGCGCCACGCCAGCCAGAAAAAAAGCAGCACAAAGCTGATCCACGCGAGGAGCAGCCCCCACTTGACGATCGTCGCCGGGATCGGCCCGAGATGGTTCAACAACAGCAGCAACTGGTTGAACGTCCCGCCCGGTCCGGGATCGTACATCTGCCGCCAGAGAAACATCACGATCACGCCACTCAGCACCGCGGGCAGATAATAAATGGTGCGGTAGACGTACTTGGCCGTCACCGTGGGAATTTCCTGGAGCAGGATCGCCAGCAGGATCGGTGGCCAGAAGCCCAGCCCGATCATCAGCGCGACGAAATAAAACGTCTTTGCCAACCCCGACCAGAACGCCTGGTCGAACAGCACGTTGGCGAAATTATCCACCCCCACGAACGTGCTGTCCTTGACAAGCTCGTACTCCACCACCGACATGCCGAACCCGCCCAGGAGCGGGATGTACTGCCAGGTGAGCACCAGCAGCATCGCCGGCGCCAGAAGCAGGTAGCCCCACATGACTTTCTTCTTGTTCCATCGTTCCCCCGACGACGCCGACATGCGGGTGAAATACCGCCAGACATAAGCCAGCCCACCCATGAACACCAGAAACACCAGGACCATCACCCCGCCGCCCACCATGCGGCGGAATTGCATCTCCGCCGGAGGGATCGCGCCGAACAGTTTCCGATTCGCCTCGATGCAGGAGGCGCGCAGCAACTCCTGGATCCGCGCGATCGCCTCCTCCTTCGGCACGTCATTGAAATCCATCTCCAGCGCCGAATTGATCGGCTCGGACATGAACAGGTAGATGTTCTGCGTGTTCTTTCCGTAAGGCTCGGGCACGCCGTGCGACAGCGCATCCTCATACGTTTTGAGCCAGCTCGTATCAACCCGCTTCAACACATGGTCGTATCCGAATTGCCGCAGCAGGTTTGGATTGACGAACGATCCCATTCCGCCCTGGACGAACATTTTCGTCTTCAGTTCGTTCGCCGTTTCACCGGTCGCGAACCAGATATAGCGCATCGCGGCGAGCTGGTTTTGTGGCGGCGCTTCGCTGAAAACCCCGAGCATCGCGCAATTCAGCTCTCCCCCCTCCCCGCCGCGCCAGCTTACCGGCTTGGCCGACAACCCCACCATGCGCGGGTTGAGGTTGTTCAGGGTCTCATCATCCAGATAAGTCCCCTTCATCGCGATCTGCCCGCGCTCCCACAGGATTTCTCCCTGCGTGGTCAACGCCGCCGTGCCGTACACCACCTCCCCGTCCGGCTTGACAAACCGCCCCTTGCACAACAGCCAGAAGAAGTAAACCGCTTCGGCCGCCTCGCGGGAATCATAAACCGCCTTGAATTCCCCATTGGGCAATTGCTCGACGGCCCGCGCGCCGTTGGCCACGAAGAAATCGTACATATGCCAACTCGTGACATATCCCACGCTGAACGTAAACGCATATTGATTCCGCGAAGGAATGGTCAGCTTCCGCGACACCTCGAGCAGTTCATCCCACGTTTGCGGAGGACGATCGGGGTCCAACCCCGCCTGCACCATCAGGTCCCGCCTGTACAGCAGGGCCTTGACGAGCACCCGCGTCGGCAGCGACCACACATGCGGGCCAGGCCCGAAGCGTGATTCATCGTCTTTCTGGCTGACGACCGGCCAGACCGGATCGGGAATGCGCTCGCGCAGCGCCACCATCGCCGCCGCCACTTCCGCGGGGGTCGGGTCCGCCAGCCACTTGCCGCCCGCGTCCCATTCCCGAACCTTCGGGTTCTCGCTTTGCAGCCGCGCCAACAGGATTTCCAGCGGAATGAGAAAGCCGCGATCGATATAGGTGGAGCTTTTGCGAAAATTGACGCCCAGAATGTCCGGGGCGTTGCCGGCGGCGATCGCCATCAGCGTCGAGTTGTCGCTGCCGCTGCCCAACTGGGGCGTCACGCTCGGTTCAATCCGAATCTCCGGATGACGATCCAGAAAAGCGCGCAGCACCGTGCGATCCGCATCCGCGGTCGTGCCGCTCGACCCTGGGGTGGGCAGCGACTCGGCCCGGATGGTCACGCTCCCGTCGTCTCCGCCCTTTTGCCCCTGCGTCCTGCCCGCCGCGCCAAGAACGACCACGCAGATCCCGAGCAGAACCATCAGCCAACGTCGTTCCATGTGAAGGATTGCCGCCATGAATTTCCGCTACTTCTCCAGAGAAGACCCGAACATCTCGAACACCGATCGCCTCGCCGGCGCCGTTTGCCATGCCTGTCGCTCCGTTGTCACTTCCCCTTCAACCGCAGCACGCAAAGATCAAGCGGCTCGACGGTCACCTTCAGCGCGCCCGACGCATCCGTCAACTCGAGTTCGCGCCCCGTGATCAACTCGACGCACGCATGTGGCTTGAACCAGGGATCGAGGCAGCGGACGCGCCCCGTCCATGGATGTTCATCATGATTCGCCAGCACAAGGGTGCGCTCGTTGTCGCCGCGCGTCGCCAGCCACTGAATGGGCAGTCCTTCCACCGACCACGGTTGCGTCGCGGCGATCACCTCGTCGAACAATCGCCGCGCCGGACCAGCCAGGTCGCTCGATGCGCCTTCGAACCACGGAATCAGGCAGGTCCAGACGACGCCTTTGCCCAGTGAATGCCGCGTCACCAGCGGCGCGCCGCCGGCTTCCCTGCATACGACGGTCACCGCGTGACCGGCCGCCGGCGATGCCGGTACATGGCGAAACGGCTCCGACATCCACGTTTCCGCGTCGTTCCATTGCCATGCCCGCCCGACGCGCTGTTCCGGCATCATCGACAGGCCCGTGATTTTTTCATCGGAAGGAGCAACCGTTCCGGCCGACACCACCAGAACCCCGCCCGCCTTCACATAACGCGTCAACTTCTCCCGATCGCCTGATGGAATCGGGCCGAGCAGGACCAGCGCGGAATATCCGCTCAGGGTCTCGTTCGATGCGTCATCGGTCAACACATCGATGGTGTCGCCCCATCGCGACGTGCCCATCGGCCTGTAAACGGACGGATCGACGTTGTTCTCATGCAGACTCTTTTCCGCCGCGGCCCGATCGCGGAATCGACCGAACGGCAATGGCGGAATCGCGTCAAACGTATGCTCGGGCAACGGCGCATATTCCGGGGTCACGCACGCCATCGCGAACGGCGAGGCTTTCGGCTCGTCCACTTCGTAGCTGCCGAACGGGAACGGATCCATCGCATAAACATTGCCCGGAAACGCATGGGCGAAGAAGCCGTCCATCCCCCGGTCACCCGGACGATAGGGGATGCGCGCGTAGTTCCAGCGCGTGCGCGTCGATTGCCAGTACGGTGGGCTCATCCAGCCATGATCGCGGGGCAGCATGACCGCGACCGGCGTGACCGGCTCCCCGGCGGCATGACGGCGCATGAAGCGCCCCACCTCCTCGATCACCTTCGCGGCCGGGGGAAGACGATCGGGCATGCCCGCATAGGAAGCGCCCACCCCTTCAGGAATCAGCCGCTCGGCGCCGCTGAAATAAGACAGATACATCGCGCGGCGATGATACGTCGCCGGCAGTTCCCCCACCGTCGAGAAGATCGGACCCCACCACAGCGAAAATCCCACGCCCCATGTCTTGCCGTATTGCTTCGCCGCTCCGCGGAAAAACG
>CAYUNS010000139.1:0-2048 GCA_964446155.1 uncultured Tepidisphaeraceae bacterium
TTATCTCGAGCGCAAAAACATCGAGACCTTCATGAACGCCGGATGCGTTGAAAAACCGTTCGCGCGGCTGTACGGCGGATGCTACTACGGCAAACCGAGGCGGCGGCTGAAGGAAATGCGCGTCGCGTTCGGCGACAGCGCGCTGGGGGAATATTGGCGGGCGATCAAGCGACGGATGAGAATCGGGAGAGCGACGGAATGAAAATTTCGTTTGTCCTGAAACATGCGGACATGTCCGGCGGGGTTCGCGTGGTCGCGATCTATGCCCGGCGGCTGCGCGCCCTGGGGCACGAGGTGCTGGTGGTTTCAACGCCCCACCCGAGTCCCAGCCTGAAAGACCGCGCCCGGTCCGTCCTCCGCGCCCGCGGCTGGCCGCGCCGACCAATCAAGCCTTCGCATCTCGACTCCGGGGATGTCGAGCATCGCGTGCTCGACGAGACCCGACCGGTGACGGACGCCGATCTGCCCGATGCGGATGTCGTCATCGCGACCTGGTGGGAGACCGCGGAATGGGTGTCGCAGCTTTCCCCCTCGAAAGGCGCCAAGGCCTACTTCATCCAGCACCATGAGATTCACGCGAACCAGCCGCGCGAGCGGGTCGAGGCGACCTGGCGGCTGCCGATGCACCGCATCACCATCTCGAAATGGTTGATGGACCTGGGGCGGGATGTTTACGGGGATGGCGACCTGTCGTTCATTCCCAACAGCGTCGATACCGACCAGTTCAACGCCCCGCCGCGCGGCAGGCAGGCGGAGCCAACCGTGGGGCTGCTCTATGCGACCACGCCGTTCAAAGGCTGTGCGGTCAGCTTCGCGGCGGTGGAGCAGGCGCGGCGGACGATTCCCAATCTGAAGCTGATCGCCTTCGGCAACAAGCCCGTCTCGCCCGAGCTGCCTTTGCCGCCGAACAGCGAATACACCTGCCTGCCGGCGCAGGAGAAGATCCGGGAGTTGTACGCGCGCTGCGACGTGTGGCTGTGCGGAAGCTTCGCCGAAGGGTTTCACCTCCCGCCGCTGGAGGCGATGGCCTGCCGATGCCCGGTCATCTCGACGCGCGTCGGTGGACCGATCGACGTGATCGAGGAAGGCGTCAACGGCCATCTGGTGGATGTCAACGATGCGATGGGACTCGCGAACCGTCTCGAGCGCGTCCTTGTCCTGCCGGATGCGGAGTGGAAAGCGATGTCCGATGCCGCCCACGCGACGGCGACCCGATATTCCTGGGACGATGCGACGCTCCTGTTCGAAGCCGCGCTTCACAAGACGGTGGAGAAATCACGGGCGACCGTCCAAACGCCCGCGCCACCGGCGCGCGTGACGCCTTAACGCGGGATTGGTGCAGTTATGGGTTTCATGGTTCCCATTGCGATGTTCGGCTGGATTCCAGTCGTGCTGCTGCTGTTCATGGTGCTGCCCCCCCGCCGCGCGGTGCTGACCGCCTTTCTGGTGGCGTGGCTGTTCCTGCCCATGTCGAGCTATCGCCTGACCGGCATCCTGCCCGACTATACGAAGATGAACGCCACGATCCTGGGCGTTCTGCTCGGGGCCGTCCTGTTCGACACCAACCGCCTGCTCTCGTTTCGACCGCGAATCTGGGATCTGCCGATCCTGCTCTTTTGCATCTCGCCGTTTGTTTCATCCATGACCAATGGATTGGGATGGTGGGACGGCGCGGGGGCGGTGCGCGAACGACTTCTGGGATGGGGACTGGTGTACCTGATCGGCCGCGTCTATTTCAGTGATCCCGCCGGGCTGCGCGAACTGGCGGTGGGGATCTTCATCGGCGGGTTGATCTACGCGCCGCTTTGCCTCTTCGAGATTCGATTCAGCCCGCAGTTGCACCGGCTGGTTTATGGATATCACGCCCACAGCTTCGCGCAGACCTATCGATTCGGCGGATGGCGTCCGACCGTATTCATGCAGCACGGGCTGATGGTGGGCATGTGGATGGCCATGTCCACGCTGGTGGGCATGTGGCTGTGGATGACCGGATCGCTCCGACATCTTTACGGCATTTCGATGGCGTGGCTGGTCCCACTGATGCTGTT
>CAYUNS010000139.1:2058-5024 GCA_964446155.1 uncultured Tepidisphaeraceae bacterium
GATGCTGTTCACGACCGTGCTCTGCCGGTCGCTGAACTCCCTGATGCTGATGACCCTGGGGCTGGGAGCGCTGCTGGCCGTCAAATACCTCCGCTCATTCGCGCTGGTCGCGGCGCTGGTCGCTCTTCCATGCGTCTACGTCGTCACTCGATCGGCCGGCATCTGGTCCGGCGACGGACTGGTCCATGCCGTCGCAACCCATATCAGCGACGACCGATCGCGGTCGCTGAAGTTCCGGTTCATGAACGAAGACCTGCTCGCGGACAAGGCCCTGCAACGTCCACTGTTCGGCTGGGGCGGGTGGGGCCGATCCCGCGTGTACAACGAAAAGGGAGAAGACATCACCATCACCGACGGATTGTGGATCATCATCATGGGCGCCAACGGCATCGTCGGTGTTGGCTCGTTGATCCTGATGCTCGTGCTCCCGCCGGTCGTGCTGCGATGCTATCATCCGGCGAAGCAATGGTCGCATCCCATGATCGCGCCGGCGGCGGTGCTGGGGGTGATCTCGACGCTCTACATGATCGACAATCTTCCCAACGCGATGCACAACCCGATCTTTCTCCTCGTCGCCGGAGCGGGGATCGGCTATGGCATCACCCAGGTCGCGCCGCAAAGGCGACCGCTGCTCGCGCCGGGAAGATCGCGGGCAAACCCGCGGAGCGGCGCGCCGCAGCAGCCTCGTCGCCTGCCGATCCGGCGGATTCGACCGCAGCAGTAACGTCTTATTCGGAACCGACCATGAAACTGCTGATCGTGATAGTGAACTACCGCACGGCCGATCTCACAATCGATTGCCTGCGATCCCTCGTCGATGAGGTGAAATCCGTTCCCGGCACGCGGGTGGTCGTGACCGACAACCTCTCCTGCGACGATTCCCTCCCCCGCCTGCGCGGAGCGCTCGACGCCAACGGCTGGAATGCCTGGGCTTCCCTCATGCCCCTGCCGCGGAACGGGGGATTCGCGTACGGCAACAACGAGGGCATCCGGCCGTTCCTGCGATCGGACGACGCACCCGAATATGTGTTGCTGTTGAATCCCGACACCGTGGTGCGCCCGGGCGCGCTCGCGTCCCTGGTCCAATTCATGGACCAGCACGCGAACGTGGGCATCGCGGGCAGCCGGCTCGAGCATCCCGACGGCACGCCGCAGCGGTCGGCGTTCCGGTTTCACTCCATCGCCGGAGAACTGGAAAGCGGATTGCGGCTGGGGATCGTCTCCAGGGTGCTGTCGCGCAGCGTCGTCGCCCCGCCGGCGCCACCGGAGTCCGCCCCCACCGGATGGGTCGCCGGCGCCAGCATGATCATTCGTCGGGAAACGATCGACGAGATCGGATTGCTGGATGAATCCTATTTCATGTATTTCGAGGAAGTGGATTTCTGCCTTCGCGCCCAGCGGGCGGGCTGGCCTTGCTGGTATGTGCCGGACAGCCGCGTCGTGCATCTCGTCGGGCAGGCCTCGGGCGTGACCGACCCGACGCGCTCGCGCAAGCGCCGCCCGGGGTATTGGTTCGATTCGCGACGCCGCTACTTCGTGAAGAATCACGGCTGGTTCTACGCCGCCCTCGCCGATGCGGCCTGGGCGATCGGGTTCGCGGCCTGGCGCCTCCGACGATTCATCCAGCGCAAACCGGACCAGGACCCCGCCAACCTGCTCGGGGACTTCATCCGGCACAGCGTCTTCGTGAAGGGATTCCACCCATGAGCGATCGCCCGAAACAACCCGGCTTGTGGGCGCGGATCCGCGAGGACTGGATCGCGCACCGGCGCGACTGGACCCGCCCGGGCTTCCGCGCGATCGCCGTCCATCGCTTCGGAAACTGGAGAATGAACGTTCGCCCCAAACCGCTGCGCGCGCCCCTGAGCATCATCTACCGCTACCTCTATCGCAAATGCAGAAATCGCTACGGAATCGAGCTGCCCTATTCCGCGAAAATCGGACGAAGGGTGGTCTTCGAGCACCAGCACGGCATCGTCATTCACGGCAACTGCGTCATCGGCGATGATTGCGTCATCCGCCAGGGATGCACGCTCGGCAACCGCTCGCTCGACAGACCTTACGACGCACCGACGCTCGGCGCCCGCGTCAACGTCGGCGCGGGCGCGAAAATCCTTGGCGGGGTGACGATCGGGGACGACGCCGCGATCGGCGCCAACGCGGTCGTGCTGAGCGACATTCCCCCAGGCGCGACGGCCGTCGGAATCCCGGCGAAAATCCTCCCCCCGAAACATCCCCCGGAAACCGTCGTCATCTGATGGCACACCATGACGAAGATCGGAATCATCGCGATCGGACGAAACGAAGGCGAGCGCCTGCGGCGATGCCTCGAGGCGCTGCGCGCTCGCACGGCGGGGACGCCGATCGTTTATGTCGATTCCCACTCGACCGACGGCAGCGTCGCGCTCGCGCGGTCGCTGGGCGTGAGCGTGGTCGAGTTGGACATGGGCATCCCCTTCTCGGCCGCGCGGGCGCGGAATGAAGGGTTCGCGCGGCTGATCTCGGAACATCCCGACACCGCATACGTCCAGTTCCTCGACGGCGATTGCGAGATCGCCGAAGGGTGGATCGAACGCGCCGCGCGGGAGTTGGATGCGAATCCCGCCCTGGCGGTGGTGTGCGGGCGACGGCGGGAGCGGTTTCCCGAGGCGAGCGTTTACAACACGCTGTGCGACATCGAATGGAACACGCCCATCGGCGAAGCGCGCTCCTGCGGCGGGGATGCGATGATGCGCGTCGAGGCGTTTGGACGGGTGAAGGGATACGATCCGTCGGTCATCGCCGGCGAAGAGCCGGAGATGTGCGTGCGTCTTCGCGCCGCCGGCTGGACCATCCGCCGGATTGACGCGGAAATGACGCTGCACGATGCGGCCATGACGCGATTCGGGCAATGGTGGAAGCGAAATGTCCGCGCGGGACACGCTTATGCGCAAGGCGCGTTCATGCACGGCAAGCCCCCCGAACGG
>CAYUNS010000139.1:5034-9982 GCA_964446155.1 uncultured Tepidisphaeraceae bacterium
CGAACGGCACGCGGTGAAGCAGGCGCGCAGCAACTGGTTCTGGGGGCTGATCGTGCCGACGGCGATCCTCGCGCTGATCGTGCCCGCGTGGTGGGCGAGCGCAGTGCTCGCGATGGGATATCCATTGCTCGCCATGAAGATTTATCGTGACCGGCGAAAGCGCGGATTAGGCGCGCGGGAAGCCCGGCTGTACGCATTGTTCACCACATTGGGCAAGTTCGCGCAGGCAAAGGGACAATTGAAGTTCCGATTGGGCCAATTGATCGGCCGATCAGGCTCGGTGATCGAGTACAAACGTCCGGAAGCGGCATGACGAGCATCGCCTACATCGCCGGTTCGTTCCCCGCGCGCAGCGAGACGTTCGTCTATCGCGAGGTGCGAGCCTTGCGCGAGCGCGGATGGACGGTGCATTGCGTCAGTCTCAATCCGCCACGCGAACCGGGGCTGCCCCAGTTCGCGGACCTCGAGCGGGATCTCACCGTGGTCTACGCAACAAAGGGATGGATTCTCGCGGGTCTTCTCGAGCAGTTGACGCATCCGCTGCGGTCGATCCGGACGATCGCCGAGGCATATCAGGATGCGCTGTTCCCCGGTGAGCCGATGGAGTTGGCGGCGCGGGTGAAGCTGGTGTTCCAGGCGCTGGCCGGCCAGGCGCTGGCACGACGGCTGCGCGGACGCGGCGTTCGACACATTCACTGCCATTTCGCGCACGCGCCCACGTCGGTGGGGATGTACGCCGCGGCACAACTGGACGTTCCGTTCAGTTTTACCGGACATGCCAACGACCTGTTTCAACGCCGCGCCCTGCTCAGAACCAAACTGGCCCGCGCGAAGTTCGTGGCGTGCATCAGCCGATGGCATCAGGCCTTTTATGAAGGCATCCGCGAAGACCGCACCGGAAAATATGAAATCGTCCGGTGCGGCGTCGATGTCACGCAATGGGCGATGAATCCGCCTCGGGAACAAATTTCCGACGCGCTGCGTGTACTGTCGGTCTGCCGGCTGGTCGATAAGAAAGGGGTCGATACACTGATTCGCGCCCTGGCGGGCTTGCGCGGGACGGTTCCCTGGCGGTTGACGATCGCGGGCGACGGGCCGGCGATGGGAAAACTTCGGGCGCTGTCGCGCGAGTTGAAGTGCGACGACGCGATCGACTGGCTCGGCGCGGTCGATAATGATCGCGTGCCCGGATTACTGCGGCAGGCGGACGTGTTCGCGTTGCCCTGCCGGACCGATGACAGCGGCGACCGGGACGGCATCCCGGTGGTGCTGATGGAGGCGATGGCGTGCGGCGTGCCGGTCGTCGGCGGCGACCTGCCGGCGATTCGCGAACTGATCGAACAGGATTCCAGCGGCCTGCTGGTGGAAGGGAACGACGTGACGGCGCTGGAGGCGGCCTTGCGGCGGATTGCGGTGGATACCCCCCTGCGACGCCGGCTCGCGCAATCCGCCCGGCAGCGGGTCGAGACCGAATTCGCCCTCGACAAAAACGTGGCCCGGCTGGAACAATGCCTGAATAACGGACGTAATATCGCAGCGCGGAAAGAGACGGATCGACGCGAGGCGCAGGAATCGACCCGATAGTGCGTATCGCGGGAAGACAGTGGCCGATGGAGAGCCGTGGAGAATGCAGCAGTTTTCACCCCAGGGACGACGGTATTGCCTGATCACGCCCTGTCGTGACGAGGCCGCCTATGCGCGGCGGACGCTGGACAGCGTCACACGGCAATCGGCGCCTCCGGCGCTGTGGATCATTGTGGACGATGGGTCCAGCGACAACACCCCGGAGATTCTCGCGGAATATGCCGCGAAATTCCCCTTCATCCGCGTGATGCGGCGGGAAAACCGCGGCTTCCGCAAGCTCGGCGGCGGGGTGATCGACGCGTTCTATCACGGATACGATTCCATCGATCCCCGGACTTTCGACTACGTCGCCAAGCTCGATCTCGATCTCGATCTGCCGCCGCATTATTTCGAGAAGCTGATGGATCGCGTGGAGGCCGACCCACGCATCGGCGCCGCCAGCGGCAAGCCCTACATGGAGCTTGATGGCCGGCTCGTCAGCGAAAAATGCGGTGACGAAAACGCCGTGGGGATGGTGAAGTTTTATCGCACGGACTGCTTCACACGGATCGGCGGATTCGTGCGGGAGCTGATGTGGGACGGCATCGACGGGCATCGCTGCCGGATGCTCGGATGGATCGCGGTGTCGTGGGATGACCCGGAACTGCGATTCACGCATCTGCGCCCCATGGGAACGAGCCACAAAAACTGGTGGACCGGGCGGGCGCGTCACGGCTTCGGGCAGTATTACATGGGGACGGGCATCACCTACATGCTGGCCAGCGCGGGGTTCCGGCTCTTTCATCCGCCGATCGTGATTGGATCGATCGCGATGTTGTGGGGTTATTTCGGAAGCCTGTTGCGCCGCCGGGCGCAATATCCCGATCCGGCGTTCAGGCGATTTCTCAGGCGATATCAATGGGCATGCCTGCTGAAGGGTAAAACCCGCGCCACGCGGCAACTGAACGAGCGGCAGGCCCCGAACTGGACGCGCGAGCGGGATGAAACGCCCCGCCCCCTGTCCGGCATCGCCCTTCGGCATTGAATGCCCCGGCATGTCCGAAATCACCCTTGCCAGACAAGCCCGTCGCCCCAACGCACCGGTGAATCTTGACGCGACGGCCGAACCGCTTAAAATCCGCCCGAACCGATCGCGCGGGTTGAGTTGAACCTTCCCACTCATCCCCCGCCACCGTCCTTCACGGCAGCGTAGCTCAGTTGGTAGAGCAGGGGATTCATAAGCCCCGGGTCACAGGTTCGAGTCCTGTCGCTGCTATTGACTACAGGTATTGGATTTATAATCATTTCGACGGCATGAGGGACGGAAAGAATGACAAGATTAGTGACAAGGACAAGGCGATCTTTCGTCGTCGCAGTATCACTCTCACCCTTACACCTCGCCCTGATGGTCGATTTGCCAAAGTGATCGAAGGTCAATACCGATACTTCGGTCGTGATGGTGATGTCGATCTTGCTCGCCGTGAACTGATTGGGCATGGAACGGGGCATGGACCTGGTTTGCCTCACGCCTGCCCCTGTGACTGGCAGCCCGCCCATTCAGACCGGCTTTTAACGGAGTCCGGCAGCGCGTGTCAATCACTCTCGCCATCCCAATCCAGACAGGTGTTTTTGCCGACGCCGCTCGTCCTGCCGCTGGACGATGCGGTTGTGCGCGACGCGGCTGAAGGCCCCGCCGCCGTCGACGCGGCGGTCGATTGGACAAACGGGATGTTCATGCCGCACTGACAACCGACACTCTCGGGGGGTCCGGCTGGACCTGCGGGGCCGAGTCGAAGTTGGCTTCCCTCCAATCCCGTTTGTTTTATTTCAAGACAGGATCGACAGGCGAAAGATGGTCTTCCTGACAGAGCCACGGCGCCCCTTTTTGCCCGGGTCATTCGTCTTCGCCGTAGTACCGATGGTTCGATCGATATGCAACGCACCTGCCATCCGCATCGTACCAGACACGGTATTCATGAAACCGTTCCTCAGAGCGCGCGACCGCTGGATTGCCTTGGGGAAGGCGATAACTTCGCCAAGCCCAAACGTCAACCCGATGATCATTCCGAGATCCTGAAACTCCATCATGTCATCGACCCGGCCCCTATACCTGTATTCTGCGATGCTTGAGTAGACCACGACCGTCTGATGGTACGAGCCAGGGAGCCATGTTTCTAAAGCTTATCCGCCGATCGATATACTTAAAGGACCATGAATTTTTTGATGTGCGGGGGCATGGAGGCGATGTTGGGGGTGACGATTTCACCGGTCGTCACGACCAATCCGTTTATTTTCCTGGTTGTCTCCGGCGCCGATGAATGGGGCGGATCCGGTTCTTGCCGCCGGCATTCGTGGGCGTCACCTTTTCATTGTTTTCCTTCGCGAAGTGCGCCGCCGCCATCTGCCGAGCATGGGGATCACAAGCAGCATCGCCAGTGCAGAAACCACAAGCCAGTGGTGAATAATAAGCTCGAAACCGTTGGAATAGCTGTCCCTCCATGAGTTAACTCGGATCGGTACCCATTGCCGTTCGATTGTATGTGGAAGCGTTGGTGTCTTTGCCACATAGTAGAATCCCGGATCCTGCTCTGTCACATATACATATTCTGTTCCGAAGGCCAAGCCATCCGGCGCCGATATGATTCCGATCGTACGCTCACTTACCTGACCACTGGGAATTGCAAATCCCGCGAAATCCAACATCAAGCGACTTCTAATCCAGACGATAACGACCAACGTGATACAGAGAATCGCTGTAGCACATGATATCCGTCTAGCCAGCTTCGCCAATGCGATACCCCTTCGCCTTTTCACCATAGCAGTCCTCATCTGCATCGACATGCTCGCGCTTTTGCTTCCATCTCGGGAGTCATCTTGATCCAATTTCGGAGTAATTGGGAAACGTGAAACGGACTGATTGTCGTTCCATTCGCAGTGATCCAGATGGAGCTGTCTTCCTGCCATACCTCCAATTCAAGTCTTGTTGTTGCGCGCCAATTCTTGAGCTGTACGGGCCATCCCGCCTGCCAACTTCGAGGCGGCATCTCCTCTTTGATTCATCGCCTCGGAACTGGTCGAGAGGCGGTCATCGATCTTAATCTGACCTCGACGGTTAAACCTTGATCCTCTCCGCTCTGGTTGGGTGTAGCCATCGTTCGGTGAGATCTCTCCCAGATTCGGTGTTCCGAGGCTCTGCTTGCCACTCCGCAGGGAGGGCGCGGGGGCGAATTCCTCCCTCCGCATTTCGTGGGATAATGCCGCGCCGTTGCAGAACTGGTGTAGGATCTCGGGCGATTTGTTCGATTGGGCGGGTTTTCGTAAACCCTTGTCATTACTGATGCAGCTTGCAGGACTCGAACCTGCAACCTTCGGTTCCGTAGACCGA
>CAYUNS010000140.1:0-5490 GCA_964446155.1 uncultured Tepidisphaeraceae bacterium
TCACCACCGAGTCATGCCCCTGCATCAGCGGATAAAGAAACTCGTGTAGCCGGATGTCCACGTGGGACGTGTAGCGGTTGTGAAAATCCTCCCGCGCCAGCATCTGCGCGACGGTCTTACGGCTGGTGAGGCGCAGGATGTCGAGGAGATTCATCTTCGAGAACCATTCACCGTTGAATCGCACCTCGAGATACGTGGGATCGGTCAGGAGAATTTTGCCGATCTGCTGAACGTAGGTTTGCGCGTTACGGTCGATCTCCTCGCCGGAGAGGACGGGGCGTGTGGCGTTGCGGCCGGACGGATCGCCGACCCGTGCAGTGTAGTCGCCGATGATGAGCACCGCCTTGTGCCCCCATTCCTGGAACTGCCGAATCACTCGAAGCGGCACGGCGTGCCCGAGGGTGACGTCGGGCGCGGTCGGGTCCATGCCGAGCTTGATGCGCAGCGGGCGCCCCGATTCGGCACTCCGCCGGAGCTTGGCGCGGAGGTCCTGCTGGCTATGAATTCCCTCGCATCGTCGGGAAAGAGCGGCGATCTGTTCATCGATATCGGGCATGGTGTTCGGCATGGCGTTCATTTGACCTAAATTCAGGGGGCGGATTGTAAAGGAGGAATCGGGTAATTGAAAAGGCGCGGGCTTTGCCCATAATCCATTTTCCCGGATAAGTTCAAGGAAAGGAATCAATACATTATGCGACGTGCAAAGATCAGCATCATAGGGGCCGGCAACGTAGGCGCGACCTGCGCGCACTGGGCGGCCGGCAAGGAACTCGGCGACATTGTCCTGGTGGACATTCCGCAGGTTGAAGGCATGCCCCAGGGCAAGGCGCTGGACCTGTATGAAGCTTCGCCGATCGAAGGGTTTGACGCCCGGATCACCGGCGCCACCAGCTACGAGCCGACGGCCGGCAGCGATGTCGTCATCGTCACCGCCGGCATCGCCCGCAAGCCGGGCATGAGCCGCGACGACCTCATCGCCACCAACACCAAAATCGTCAAGGAGGTCGCCGAGAATGTCGCGAAACATTCCCCCGACGCGGTGATGATCATCGTCAGCAACCCGCTTGATGCGATGGTCTATGTCGCATGGAAGGCGTCGGGTTTCCCGACGCGGCGGATCGTCGGGCAGGCCGGCGTGCTCGACACGGCCCGCTACCGCAGCTTCCTCGCGGAGGAAATCGGATGCAGTGTCGAGGACGTGCATGCGCTACTGCTGGGGGGGCATGGCGACGACATGGTCCCGCTCAAGCGATATACCTTCGCGGGCGGAATCCCGATCACGCAACTCGTGAAGCCCGACCGCCTCGAGGAGATCATCAAGCGCGCCCGCAACGGCGGCGCGGAGATCGTCGGGCTGCTGAAGACCGGCAGCGCCTACTACGCTCCGGCGGCGGCGACGGTGCAAATGGCGGAGGCGATCATCAGGGACAAGAAGCGCATCCTGCCCTGCGCCGCGTATTGCGACAGTGAATACGGCATCGGCGGGTACTTTGTCGGCGTGCCCTGCGTGCTGGGCACGGGAGGCGTCGAGAAAGTCATCGAGATCGAGCTGGACGCCGAAGAAAAGAAAATGTTCCAAAGCAGCGTCGATCACGTGAAGGATCTCGTGAAAACCGTGAAGATATAGTTGAACCCGTGCGGCGGACCCCGCCGCGCGGCGAACTTCATCAAGGAGCGCGATTGGTCCCGACAATCCGCAATTCGAGAATGAACGAAGCAAAGAGCCTCGAGGCGCGCCCGGCGGACAAAGCGCGCCGGCATGACGGGGAAGATGCCGAAACGTCCGGGATCGCCGGCCCGGTTCGATCGTGTCTCATCGGTCGCCTCGCGTGCGGGATGACGCTGCTGGCGATGCTGCTCACGGGCTGCGCGCGCGGGCCGATGCTGATTCCCCCGGACGAGCGGACGCCGATCGATCGCAGTCTCGTCGAATATCCAGGCGGATACGAGTTGCGCCCGCATGTGCGGAATCTCACCGCGCCCACGGCGATGGCGTTCGATGAGGACGAAGGTCCGACCTACGGCACGCTCATCATTGCCGAGGCCGGCGTCGATGGCCACGAGCCGCGCGTCTTCGGCTATTACCCCGACGGCACGCAGTTCCAGGTCTATCCCCTCGGGCCGGTGCTGCCGTTCAAGCTCAACCGCCAGCAGTTCCGGATTTATGGTCCGATCGGCGGAATGGCGGTGAGCGGAGGAAAAATCTTTGTCAGCCATCGCGACTCCGACGGCTTCGGCGTCATCACCGCGTTCGGATACGATGGAAGCCATTCCACCGTCGTCGCGGACTTGCCCGCCCGTGGCGATCACAGCGTGACCGACAT
Organism: uncultured Tepidisphaeraceae bacterium; assembly: GCA_964446155.1. Taxonomy (GTDB): domain Bacteria; phylum Planctomycetota; class Phycisphaerae; order Tepidisphaerales; family Tepidisphaeraceae; genus CAYUNS01. The sequence continues at coordinate 2,325 of CAYUNS010000140.1, forward strand.
CGCGATTTCCCCGACCGGCCGCTTGTTCTTCGGTGTCGGATCGGCGACCAACAGCGGTGTGGTCGGGGTGGACAACTGGGAGGCGGGATGGTTGAAGCGATATCCCAACGTACATGACCTCCCGTATGTTGAATCCAAGCTGCTCGGTTATCGATTCGACACGCCCAACCCCCGTGCCGGTCTTTTCGGTGGAAACGACATCGCGGTCACCGCGGCTTTTCACACGTTCGACACCAGTAACCGGACGCGCGTCCCCCCTGCCGACAACGGCAAACCCTCCGCCGCCGTTTATTCCATCAGCCAGACCGGTGGGGACTTGCGAGTCGAGGCGCACGGCGTGCGATATCCGCGCGGTATCTCGTTCAATGATTTTGGCCGGCCTTACATGACCAACAACGGCATGGAACTGCGCGGCACGCGACCGGTGAAGGACGATCCCGATTCCCTCCTGTGGATCATCCCCGGCACTTCATATGGCTGGCCGGACTACAGTGCCGATCTCCGTCCGATCAGCGAGGCACAGTTTCAACCGCCGACGGCGTTGATCAGCAAAACGGGATATCCCGAGTTGTCCGCGCTGATCGATCACGAAGCGAGCAACCTGCTCCGTCCCAATGCCGAAACCCTCGTGCAGGGCGTTTTTTCACCTCTGTCCGGGGCGGCGAAGATGGATTTCATTCCCTCCTCGTCCCGGCACTTTGAAAAATTCCAGGGTCAGGCGCTGGTCGCGCTGTTCGGGAGCCGCGCGCCGTTCGCGACGAATGGGCGGAAGTTGAAAGAGCCGGTGGGTCGCAAGGTGGTGACGGTGAACATCGACGCCGCCACCGGGCAGCGCGTCAACGATTTCATCTACAACACCAAGGGCGTGCCGGCGAGCATGCTCGGTCGGAATGTGGAAGCGCTGGAGCGGCCGATCGATGTGAAGATCGGTCCCGATGGAATGGTCTATATCCTCGACTATGGCCGGATGCGGATGAAAGGTGGCCGCGAAGACATCACGCCGCGCACCGGCAGGATCTTCCGACTGGTTCCCCTTGGCTACACGGACCCCGGCCAGGAAAAATCCTCCACCGCGCCGGTGATGACCATGCGCCGGTGATGACCATGCCATAGCCGCGTCCCAATACCGGCGTGCTACGCCCGACGGATTTTCCATTCCATCCACCGCCCGAGCATCGGCCGGCCAAGCCGCTGCGGGTGGATGATTTCGCAATGCGCCTTGCCCGCGCGGCCTCGACAAATGGCGTCATATCGCAGGCGGATTCCCAGCGGCGAAGCGCTCACGACTTGCGGATTCCGCAACGTGATGACGCCATCCAGTTGAATCGTCTCGGGATAACCGTGCCACCATGTGGATCGACGAACGCCGGTTTCGATGATCCGCGAGAGAGGGATTTCCCGCACGCCGGTGGGGTCGCTCTCGACGAGGTGGACTTCATCCTCATCATCTCCATGATACGGCCGAACCGATTTGAAGGCATAGGCCGCATCATCAAAAAGAACCCGACCTTCCATCCAGCGCGCCGTGCCGGCGGCGATCGGCCCCGTTCCGAAATGATGATCGTGGTAGCCGCGCCCCTGAAACCGGAGGGGTTCGGGGGCGCCGGCGGACGATCCGATTCGGATGGTTCCCTCCACCTCGCACAGAAGATCGGCGACGATCCAGCGATGATCCGCGCCGGTGATCTTGCGCGAGGGCAGAATTTGTTCGAGAGGCGCGTGGGAAAACGACGGCGAGAAGGTGAGGTCCACCGCACAATCGGGATCGGTCGCCTGAAGCCGCATCACACCATCAACTCGCGCGAAACCACTCTCGCCGAGACGCACTTCATTCCGTTCCGTCGAGAGATGAATGCTCGCGGGATCGAATTGGACGATGGATTCCACAGCCGCGCGGCCGTCGCGATGGATGCGGCATAGCAGTGCCGGATACCGTCCCCGCTGCGGCGGAAGGCGGCGCGTCGGGCGGCGGAGATAGCGGGCGTGGTCGCGCAGATAACGGGGGTGAAAAGTGAAGCCGTCGAAGAAAATGACGGTGAACTGGAGATCGCGCGAGGGATCTTCCGCGTCGAACCGCCACCATTCATATCCGCCGGGCGCGGTGACGCGGCGGGCGCTGTCGGCGTCACCGGCGATGAGCGGAGGATCATAAAGAGGCTGCGGTTGCATCTGCGGCATCATCCACCAAAAACGCGGGGAACGGGTTGCTCCGATCGGCGCCGCGCCAATCGCCATGCCGCGGGAATCCGCGAGAGCTTTGCAAGGCCTCCAGGCCGCGCGACATGGGAGAAGACATCGTAATTCCGGCGCTCGATGGCGCGAAGAATTCTCGAGTACATCAACGCCCCGCTTGCCGCCGCCAGGCGCGATCCATCTCCGGCCAGCCAGCAGATGCCATCAGCGGCTTCGAGATACAGTGCCCGTGCCCGTGCGATCTCAAATCGTATCAACTCGCGAAACGGCTCGTTGATGACGCCCGCCGCGAGATCCCGCTCGCTGTAGCGGAAGCGTGCCATGTCCTCGAGCGGCAGATAGATTCGGCCGTGTGCGAAGTCCTGACGAACATCGCGCAGAATCCGCGTCAGCTCCATGGCGATGCCCATCGTTACCGCCTGCCGGCGCGCATCGCTGTGGGTCAGACCAAGGATGCAGCTCACGATCATCCCGACGACGCCCGCGGAGTGCCGGCAGTATTTCTCCAGTGAAGCCCAGGTTGGATGGCGCGCCGTTGTCTGGTCCATGCGGCAGCCCTCGATAAAATCGAGGAAGTACCGTTGCGGGATCTCGAATCGCTGTACCGTCGCCGCGAACGCCGCCAGCGCGCGCTGCGGTTCGGATCGGGACGCGGGCGAAGGCAGTTCCAGGCGATTGGCATAGAGATCATCAAGGCAACCGTGAAGCAGCGCGATCCGTTGGTCCATCTCGCTGGTTGAGCAGCACGAGCCGGTGAGCGTTGCCCGGGGAACGACGACGGGATGCTCGCGCATGCCGGTCGCGCCTCCGATGGAGGATGCGCCCGGATGGACGGCGTTGCGGATCATCCGGCAAAACGCATACGCCGCGAAAACCGCGTCGCGCTTGTTGCGCGGCAGGAAGGTCGATGCGAAAAAGACCTCTCCCGCGTCCCGCCGCGAGATCGCGCGGGCGGCGGCGAAGGATGCGGCAT
>CAYUNS010000140.1:5500-7643 GCA_964446155.1 uncultured Tepidisphaeraceae bacterium
GCTTCGGCGCGACCGTGCCGCCGAAGCCGTCGGCCGGCCACCGCTCGGCGGCGATGGGCGGCGCGGCGGCGAAGGCGGATGCGGCATCGTCGGAAGCGGTCGCATCGGCAAGAAAGGGCATGGGCGAATCATAGCGTGAAGCGGCTGGAAACGATGAGTTCCGGCCGAAAAAACAGGGTAAATTCCGCCTGCGGGGCGTGATGCCTGTTGCGACGGAATCCTTCCGTTGTCCCAGGCGCGCCGGACGGATACAGTCTGGCCCGCACATGGCGCGGCGTCCCCGAACATCTTCCAAATCCCGAAAGTATGACTGGGAGGGTCTGCCCGATGAGTTGCTGCTCGAGGTTCGGCTGTGCGACCTCGATCTGAAGATCGCGGGGACGGAACTGGAACAGCCCATCGAACGGTTGCACGGGGAGCTGGAACGACGGGGGTTCGTATTTCGGCCGCACTGCTGGCTGAGCAACGAATGGTTCTCGCCGCGCAACACGCCGGGGATCGCGATCCCGTTTTATCTCGCGCATCCGCGCCTTCGCGAACTCGAGCGCCGGCAGATGCTCGAGGTCGAAGGGGGCACTGAAACCTGGTGCATGCGCATTCTCCGCCATGAGACGGGGCACGCGCTGGACACCGCCTACCGGCTTTTCCGTCGAAAGACGTATCGCGAGTTGTTCGGCAGCGCGTCGCAGCCGTATCCGACCTTTTATCAACCGCGCCCCTACAGCAAGAGTTATGTGATGCACCTGGACATGTGGTATGCGCAGGCGCATCCATTCGAGGATTTCGCGGAGACGTTCGCGGTGTGGCTCCGGCCGGGCAGCGGATGGCGGCAGCGATACCAGGGCTGGGGGGCGCTGAAGAAGCTGGAGTACATGAACGAGTTGATGTGGGAAATCCGAGAGGAAAAACCAACGGTCTTCCGGCGCTTTCACGTTGATCCGCTGCGGCATCTCAAGACGACGCTGCGCGAGCACTATGAATCGCGGCACGCGCATTATCGCACGCGCCGTCCTGATTTTTTCGATCGCGATCTGCGAAGATTGTTCTCGGATGATCCAAAGTATCGGCATCATCCGACGGCCGCGAGTTTCCTGAGGCGAATCAAGCCGGATTTGCGTAAGATGGTGTCGCGATGGACTGGTGAGTACCAGTACACGATAGAACAGGTCCTTAATGATATCATTCAGCGATGTCGCGAACTGAAACTGCGTCTCGTCTACTCTCCGAAGCGGAGCCGAACCGAAGCGATCACGATGGTGACGGTGCAGACCATGAACTACCTGCACGCCGGAAACCATCGCGTCGCCCTGTGAAGCATCTGCGCGTCCTGGTGCTGATGGACAAGGAGTTCCTTCCCCCGGACACGATCGATGGAATGACCGACGAGCAGATCGCGCCGTTCAAGGTGCAATACGACGTTTACGCCAGCCTGCGCAACATGGGGCACGACGCGGTGTGCCTCGGGTTGAGCGACGATCTCTCCCCGATCCGCGACGCCATCAATGAGTTCGAGCCGCACATCGCGTTCAACATGCTCGAGGGCTTCCGCGATTTCCATGTGTACGACCAGCATGTCGTGAGCTATCTCGAGCTGATCGATCAGCCGTACACGGGCTGCAACCCGCGCGGGCTGACGCTGGCGCGGGACAAGGCGCTGACGAAGAAGATCATGGCGTATCATCGCATCCGCGTGCCGGCGTTCGCGGTCTTCCCCCGCCGCAAGCCGATCGTCCGCCCAAAGAAGCTGGCGTTTCCGCTGCTGGTGAAATCGATCAATGTCGAAGGCTCCGTGGGCATCGCGCAGGCGTCGATCGTGCATGATGATCAAAAACTGAAGGATCGCGTGAAGTTCATTCACGAGGCGCTCAACACCTCCGCAATCGCCGAGCAGTTCATCGAGGGGCGCGAGCTGTACGTCGGCGTGATGGGCAACCTGCGCTTGCGGGCCTTTCCCGTCTGGGAGCTGCTGTTCGAGAAAATGCCCGAGGGCACGCCGCGCATTGCCACGGACAAGGCGAAATGGGATCGGAAATATCAGAAGCGCTGGGGCATCAGCAGCAGCGCCGCGAAGGATCTTCCCCCGCAGGTGTCGAAACAAATCCCTCATCTCTGCAAGCGGATCTACCGCATCCTGGGGATGACC
>CAYUNS010000140.1:7653-9763 GCA_964446155.1 uncultured Tepidisphaeraceae bacterium
GATACGGGAGGCTCGATTTCCGCATGACCCCCGCCGGCGAGTTGTATCTCATTGAGGCCAACCCCAATCCCAACCTCGCCTACGGTGAGGACTTCGCTGATTCCGCGGAGGCGGCGGGGATCGATTATCCCCACCTGTTGCAGAACATCCTCAACCTGGGCCTGAGCTACCGCCCGGAAAGCCTGAGCTGACGACGTGGTTTGTTTATGGGGCGGCGCCCGTCACAGCAGCGTGCCGCTGAGCACCAGGATGGCGATGGTGAAGTAGATGATGAGGCCCGTCACGTCCACCAGCGTCGCGACGAAGGGCGCGGAGCTGGTGGCCGGGTCCAGCCCGAGCCGGCTGAGGATGAAGGGCAACATGCTGCCGACAAGCGATCCCCAGAGGACGACCCCAACGAGCGTCATCGCCACCGTGATCGCCACGCGCGTCGCGTGCAGCGAATAATCCTGCCAGCCCATCGTGTGCCACAACTGCACCCGACCGAGTCCCATCACGCCCAGCCACAAGCCCAGGAGCAGCGCGCAGGCGAATTCCCGACGGAGCACCCGCCACCAGTCGCGCAGCCGAACCTCTCCCACCGCCAGCGCGCGAATAATCAGCGATGTCGCCTGGGAACCGCTGTTTCCTCCGCTGGAGATGATGAGCGGGATGAACAGCGTCAGCACCAGCGCCTGGTTCAGCGCCCCCTCGAATCGCTCCATCACGGTCGCGGTGAGCATCTGCCCGAGAAAAAGCACCGATAACCAGACGCCGCGCTTGCGGAACATCGTCCACAGCGGCGCCGACACATACGGCTCGTCGAGCGCCGCCATGCCGCCCATCTTGTGAATGTCCTCTGTCGCTTCCTGCTCGGCCACGTCGAGCATGTCGTCGATGGTGATGATGCCCAGCATCTGCCCGGCGGCGTCGGTGACGGGCAGCGCCGTGCGGTCGTATTTCTCGAACGTCCGAAGCGCCTCCTCGCGATCCGCGGTTGCGGGAACGGATACGACCGAGCGGTCCTTGATGTCGGACAGCCTCGTCGCGGGATTGGCGAGGATGATCGAGCCGAGGCGAATGTCGTCGAGAAGCAGCCCGCGCTCATCGACGAGATAAATGTTGCTCAGGGTTTCCTTGTCGCGTCCGTTGCGGCGGATCGCGTCGATCGCCTCGGAAGCGCTGAGATGCGGGCGCAGCGCGACGTATTCCGGAGTCATGTAGCGTCCGGCGGTTTCTTCGGGATATCCGAGAAGCTGCCGGGCCTCCCGCAGTTCGGCGGGCGAAAGCGTCTCGAGCAGTTGCCGCGTCACCTCGGCGGGAAGCTCCTCCAGCAGCCGCGTGCGGTCGTCGGGGGACATCTCGTTGAGAATCGCGTGAACCTGCCCGCCGGAAAGCGATTGAACCAGGTCCTGCTGTTGTTCGAGCGGAAGGTACTCGAAGACATTGGCCGCCTGCTCGCGCGGCAAAACGCGGAAGATGATTCCCTTTTCCTCCGCCGGCACGTCGGTGATGAGATCGGCGATATCGGCCGGCTCAAGCTCCGAAAAGGCCTCGCGCAGCTCATGCCAGTTCTTGGAACGAATGATCTCCGCGACATCGGCTTGTAAAAGCGCTCCAATCATGAATGCTCCATCAATCCGCGCGACTATAGCACGACGACACGGGTTCCCGCGATTCCCCAACATCTCTTTCGTAATTTCTGAAATTCCCCCCGCGCGACGCTGACGATGACGCCCGTGCCGCAAAAATGTGATTCATTCCTCCTCCGAAGCTTTCTCCTGCGGCGAACGGTCCGCAAAATTTACTTCGGGGCCGGTTTGCGGTATTGGAATGGCGTCAAAGGAGTCGTACTTATGCGTTGGTCCCCTCTTTTCATCCTGTTGTTGATGCTCTGCATGATCGGTTGCGCCCAGAAACGCCGGATGACGATCAGCACCGTTCCTCCCGATGCGACGCTGAAGATCAACGGCCAGCCCGCCGTCCCGGCGCCGACGACGCATGAATTCGTTTTCAGAGGGGTGGAGGATCGGCACACCATCATCGCGTCGCGCCTCGGATACAAGGATCAGTCGGTGCTGATCACGCGCGATCAGGCGGACAAGCTCTCTGGCGGTGACACCGACGACTA
>CAYUNS010000141.1:0-560 GCA_964446155.1 uncultured Tepidisphaeraceae bacterium
GGCCACGCAGAACCCCGAACTGCGCAAGCGCTTCACCGGCGCGCCGGAACACGTCATCAACTACTTCTTCTTTGTGGCCGAGGAACTGCGCCAGATCATGGCGGAAATGGGCTTCCGAAAATTCGACGAGATGATCGGTCGCGTCGATCTGCTCGAATTTGAAGACCTGGCCGACCATTGGAAAGCGCGGCATCTCGATCTCAACGCCATCCTCCACAAGCCCGAGCAGCGTCTGGGTGAATATCACCTGCGCAACGTTGACGGACAGAATCATGAGTTGGAGTTGTCGCTCGATCAAACAGAGTTGATCGGCCTCGCCAAGCCGGCGATTGAGAACGGCGAAAAGGTGTATGCGGAACTGGCGATCAAAAACACCCACCGCACGGTGGGCACGACACTGTCGGGCGAGATCGCGAAAAAGTACGGCCACAAGGGTCTGCCCGACGACACGATCACCTTCAAGTTGACCGGTTCGGCCGGACAGAGCTTCGGTTGCTTCCTGGCGCACGGCGTGACGCTGCTGCTCGAGGGCGATGCCAACGATTATGTCGGCAAGGGCC
>CAYUNS010000141.1:570-2565 GCA_964446155.1 uncultured Tepidisphaeraceae bacterium
CCCTTGCCGACATAATCGTTGGCAAGGGCCTGTCCGGCGGACGAATCGCGGTCTACCCCCCCGCCTCCGCGACCTACAAGGCGCAGGACAACATCATCGCCGGCAACACGATCGCCTACGGCGCGATCGAAGGCGAGATTTATCTGCGCGGGGTGGTCGGAGAGCGTTTCTGCGTCCGCAATTCAGGCGCACATGCGGTGGTGGAAGGCGTGGGCGATCATGGTTGTGAATACATGACCGGCGGGCGCGTGGTGGTGATCGGTCCGACGGGCCGCAACTTCGCCGCCGGCATGAGCGGTGGGATCGCCTACGTCTACGACGACAACGGGCAGCTTCCCCGCATGTGCAATCAAAACATGGTGTCGCTGGAAAAGCCCGATTCCCCGGACGATCGCGCGACCATCCGACGATTGCTCGAGAATCATCTCCAGTTCACGGGCAGCCCCGTCGCGAAAGCGATTCTCGATGACTGGGAAAATGAGTTGCGGTATTTCGTCAAGGTGATGCCCAACGACTACCGCCGCGTGCTGGAGCACCAGGCTGAAATCGAGGCCCGCGCCGCGGCTCTGTCCAAGGCCCAGCCGGCCGAAGGCGACAACAAAAACCACGCCCCGGCGACCGAACTGGTCGAAGACGCCGCCCTCGAGGCGGGCAAGGGGCATATGTCGTGAAAGGGCGGATGAACGGCGAATAGGAAGAACGCCCGCGAGGACTCCACATCGGCTCTGACGATGTCGCAGGTGCATTCGTAATTAAGGAGCGTCATGGCAGGGACCGGCGGAAAAATTGAAAACAGCGAGTTCACCGCTGAATCATATTTCGCCGCGGCCAAAGAACACGCGGGATCGCTCTTGCCTCTGTATGATGCCAGACAATACGCCTGGACCTTGTGTGCGTCGGGTGTCGCCGTCGAATCAATGCTCAGGGCATACCGCTGTCGCTTAAATGCGGAGTTCGACTCGCGCCATGATCTGCATGAACTGGCGAAGGACGCCAGATTCGCTCAGTATGTCCCGGAGGCAATACATGACAAGTACGCCGCGGATCCAAGCCTTGTCGCGCTTCGCGGGACGAATAATCATCGGTATCGTTCGGAAGAAATGATTCGTCGGCGGTTCAAGCGAGCCAAGCTCGATCGCGGAATCAAGGGCGACTACCTTAAAGAGAATGCCCGCGTCGCAGTGAATGCCGCCATTGCGGTCGTGCAATTGGGAGACCAGTTATGGAAGACTTCCCTCAGCAGTTGACACAACTGCTGCAACAACATTTTCCCGGGTCAACTCCTGAACTTGAACAGGTGAAGCCATTAGACAAAATCGGCGGATATCTGTTGTGGGAGGGGTTTGACGGGTTCGAACAGTTGGATCGCCAACGACAACTCTCTCGTGCCATTCGTGAACATCTTTCGCCGGAGCAGGCAATGCAAGTGACCACTATTTTCACGTTGACGCCTGTGGAAGCGGATGTCATTCGCCAGTCGCAGTGACCGGCGAACACTAAAAGGAATTTGCAACAATGGGAAAGCCCACCGGATTCAAGGAATACAAGCGGGAACTGCCGACGCGGCGGCCTGTGGAGTTGCGCATCCTCGATTGGAACGAGGTGTACAACCCGTTCTCCAGGGAAAAACTCCGCGACCAGGGCGCGCGATGCATGGATTGCGGCATCCCCTTCTGCCACAACGGCTGCCCTCTGGGCAACATCATCCCCGAGTGGAACGACCTGATCTACAAGGATCGCTGGAAGGACGCGCTCGACATGTTGTTCAAGACGAACAACTTTCCCGAGTTCACCGGTCGGGTCTGCCCCGCGCCCTGCGAGGAGGCGTGCGTCCTTAACATCAACGACAAGCCGGTCACGATCAAGCTGATCGAGCAGAACATCATCGATCACGCATACGACAAGGGATGGGTCAAACCCGAACCCCCGGAAAAGCGCACGGGCAAGAAGGTCGCCGTGATCGGCTCCGGCCCGGCGGGCCTGGCCTGCGCGCAG
>CAYUNS010000141.1:2575-9731 GCA_964446155.1 uncultured Tepidisphaeraceae bacterium
TCGAGGTCGAGCTCGTCGAGAAGGCATTCGACGAGGGCAAGGTCACCCCGATTCCGCCGTCGAAGCTCACCGGACGCAAGGTCGCGGTCGTGGGCTCCGGCCCGGCCGGACTGGCGTGCGCGGCGCAGCTCAACAAGGCGGGGCATGAAGTCACCGTCTTCGAGCGGGCCGACCGCATCGGTGGATTGCTGATCTACGGCATTCCCAACTTCAAGCTCGAGAAACGCATCGTCGAGCGCCGTGTGAAGCTGATGGAAGCCGAGGGCGTGAAATTCGTGACCAACGCCAACGTCGGGCAGAATGTGAAGACCGAAGACCTCCGTCGCGACTTCGATGCCATCGTGCTGTGCGGCGGATCGACCAAGGCCCGCGATCTGCCGGTCCCCGGCCGCGAGCTGAAGGGCATCCATCTCGCGATGGAATACCTCCCCCAGCAGAACAAGATCAACCTCGGCGACGATGTTCCCAACGCCATCAACGCCAAAGGCAAGCATGTCATCATCCTCGGCGGCGGCGACACCGGCGCGGACTGCCTCGGCACCGCGCAGCGGCAAGGCGCGGCGAGCATCAGGCAATTCGAGCTGCTCCCCAAGCCTCCGCTGGACCGCACGCCGGAAATGCCCTGGCCTTACTGGCCGATGATCTTCCGATCCAGTTCCGCGCACGAGGAGGCCGAGTCCGTCTACGGCGACATCCGCGACTTCTCGATCAACACCAAGCGGTTCGAGGGCGACGCCGACGGCAATGTGACCAAGCTCCACGGCATCCGCCTGGACTGGACCAAAGGCCCCGACGGGCGCTACCAGATGAACGAGATCACCGGCAGCGAGTTCGAACTGGATTGCGACCTGTGCTTCTTCGCGCTCGGTTTCGTGCATCCCGAGCACACCGGTCCGATCGAGCAGCTTGGGCTGGAGCTGGATCCGCGCAAGAACGTGAAGGTGGGCGCGAATTATATGACCAGCGTGCCCGGCGTGTTCGCGGCGGGAGACATGCGGCGAGGACAGTCGCTTGTCGTCTGGGCGATCAGTGAAGGCCGCGCCGCCGCCCACGGCGTCGATGCGTTCCTCATGGGACGCAGCGACCTGCCGTACCTCAAGCTGTTCTGAAACCCGCCGGCCTGACCATGTTCTTCATCGTCAATCGACCCCGCTTGTATCGGAGGATCGACGAGCTTGAAGACCATCGTCAGGCCGGCTTCGCGCGAACCCGGAACCGGATTAAAACTGCTTGAGGAACCGCACGTCGTTCTCGACGAAATGCCGGATGTCGTCGATCGCGTATTTTCGCATTGCGATCCGTTCGATGCCGAATCCGAAGGCCCAGCCGGTGTATGTCTCGGAATCGATCCCGCATGCCTGGAAGACATTCGGATGCACCATCCCGCAGCCACCAAGCTCGATCCAGCGCTGCTTGTCCTCGAACCACACATCCACCTCCGCGCTAGGCTCGGTGAAGGGAAAGAAGCTCGGCCGGAAGCGCACCTTCGTATCGGCGCCGAAGTAAGCGTGAACGAACTGGATGATCGTGCTTTTCAGGTCCACCATCGTCACGTTCTCATCGACGACCAGCGCCTCGAGTTGATGGAACATCGACAGGTGCGTCGCATCGTGCGTATCGGGTCGATACACCCGGCCGGGAATCACCACGCGGATCGGCGGCTTCTGTGTCTCCATCACGCGGATCTGCACCGTGCTGGTCTGCGTCCGCAGCAGCGTCGCATCTCCCGAGTCGAAGCGCGTCGCGGCCCCTTCCCCCGACGCCGACGCCAGGTAAAAATTGTCCAGCGGATCGCGCGCCGGGTGGTTCTTTGGAATGTTCAGCGCGATGAAGTTGTGAAACTCGTCCTCCACTTCCGGCCCCGACGCAACCGCGAATCCCATCCGCCCGAACAGTTCGGTCAGTTCATCGATCACCTTCATCAGGACATGACGGTTGCCCACCACCGGGCGATCCCCCGGAACGGTCACGTCCTCGAAGTCGCGATCCTGGCTCACATCCGACGCGAGTTGCGCCTTTTTCGCTTCAAACCCCTCGGTGATCCGGTTCTTCACCGCGTTGACGCGCTGCCCCACCAGCGGCTTGTCCTCGCGCGACGCCTGCCCCAGCAGGGCCATGAGTTGCCTGAGCTCCCCTTTTGTCCCCAGGTAGCGGATTCGGAATTCCTCCAACTGCGTCGACGTCGTCAGCCCGTTCAGTTCGGCCTGCGCCTGCCTTTCCACATCCTCGATTCGCGCCAACACATCCGCCATAAAAACTCCTGTTCTTCCGCCGCCTCAACGTCGTGGTGATTCTGCGATATTCTGTCCCCATCGTCCCACAGGTCAAGCCGGAGATCCGCCGCGAATCTTTCCCGCGCGTGCGGTTTTCCGGAAACGGCAGGCCGAGGGAACCATTGGAATGGGGCAAAGGGGAAAAGCGGGCGAACGGACTCGAACCGTCAACATCCTGCTTGGAAGGCAGGTGCTCTGCCATTGAGCTACGCCCGCGAACAGGCGGAAAGAATAGCAAAAGAGCCGGGGGAAGGCAAAATGGCATTTGAGATTTGCGATTGGGCGGCAGGAGCCTTTCCCTTCACCAGTGACCAGCAACTGATAACCAGCAATCCCTCTTTCCCCCTCACGCCACCGCCGCACGCAGGTGCGTGAAGAATGCCTTGCGGCGTTCATGCGTGCATGCGTCGCCGTACAGCCGCTGCGTCAACCAGTACATGCCTTCCCGCAGTTCCTCCACCGTCATGCCGGCCGGCTCGAAGTTCACGTCGAACAACGTACACAGATCCCACCGTCCCGGTTGCAGAATACGCCCCTCGCGGAGCAATCGCGCGTACAGCGGCGTGCCGGGGAAAGGCGTGAGGATCGTGATCTGCACCTCGAACAGCGGCGCTTCCATCGCGAAATCGAGCACCTCCTGAAAAATCGCCGGCGTGTGCCCGTCCAGCCCGAGGATAAAGCAGCCGTTGACGGTGATGCCGCGCGACTGAATCGCCCGAATGTCGTCGAGATATCGCTCGGCCCAGTCCGCCTTGGCGTTGCGGCGCAACTCCACGCCCTGCAAGGGCGACCGCACGGGGCTTTCCAATCCGATCAGTACCTGCCGACAGCCGGAAACGCGCATGAGATCGAGCAGTTCCGGATCGCGCGCGATGGTGATGTCGGTCTCGGTGAACCATTTGAGCCGCATCGGCGCCAGGGCACGGCAAAGATCGCGCCCCCACGCTTTGTCGACGAAGGTGTTGTCGTCGGCGAACTCGATGAAGGGACGGTCGCGCAGTTGCGCGATGGCCCGGATGTCGCGAAGGACATGGCCGACCGGGCGCTTGCGATAGCCTCGGCCGAGCATCACGTTGGAGGCGCAGAAATCGCATCGCCATGGACAGCCGCGCGATGTCTGAACGGTGAAGCGGTTGTACGGGCGATCGGCGAGAAGATCGTAGCGCGGAACCGACAATGCGCGAATATCGACCGGTGCGAAGTCGCGGGCGTTGAACCGCCCCGACGGCGCGTGGCGCGATGCGGATTCGACCACCGCCGGCCAGACGTTTTCGCCTTCACCGATAATGACGTAATCGGCATGAAGCTGCGCTTCGTCGGGGCAAACGCTGACATGCAGACCACCCATCGCGACCTTCACGCCCGCGGCGCGGAGGCGATCGGCGATGACATAAGCCTCGAAAATCTGTGCGGAAAACGTGCTGATGGCGACGAGATTGCAGGTGTATATTTCAGCCGGCTCGGTACGATCGGATTCGGCCTCGAAATAATGCAGCTCATGCCCCGTCGGTGTCGCGGCCGCGAGATAGAGCAGGCCGAGGCTCGGCAGGGATGCGATCACCCTGCTGCGATCGACGAACCCCGGCAATGTCAACCCGAGCGCGAGCAGTTTCGGGTCACAGGCTCGCACGCCGCTCATGGCGAGGAATCCGATCTTCATGATCCACCTCCGATCAGGGTGCAGATCACCGCCGCCAGCAAAGCCGCGACGGGGATGGGAAACAAGTGCCGCAACGGCGCTTTCCAACCGGCGAGAAAGCAGACCAGCGGCATCGTCGCCCCCCCGACGACGAAACCGATCGATGCGACCTCGCCCGCGATCGTCCCCGCGCCCGGCCAGGGCGAGAGGGAAAAGATCACGTTCATCATTCCCAGCGCCGCCAGCGCGATATGCCCCAGCCGCACGATCCGCCGGCGAAACGACGCATACCCGCCCCAGAAGTTCTCGCGATGGAAAAAAAGACCGATTGCCGCCCCGGTGACGAAGGCAAGCAGCACCATCGTCCATCCCGTGTACCAGTTGAGAGAATGAATCGGCGTATCCATCAGGTCCACCATCGAAAAGTAAGTATAAACTAACTTATTGAACCAATGGCGTCAACTGCATTTTTTTGTCAGTTGGGGGCGGACGATTCCGCCGTGGTCGGCCGGGAGGTCGAGGCATCGATTCCCCGGATACGGGCCTTGTGCCGATCCAGCAACGAAGGGCCTTCGGGCAGGTCATGCAACAGGCGCTCGACGCGCGGCCAGTCTCCAGTCGCCTCCCCGCGCGTCATTTCCAGGTAAGCGCGCTCGAACTTCTTGATGTATCGCCGGCGAATCCAGCCTTCGATACCGTCGCGATGGATGATTTCAACGACATCCAGCAGCGGCGGAAGGCGCTCGGCGTAGGCGAGTCGCGGCGGCGGATCCCAGTGCGGGGGAAACGCGTTTTGTGGATGCGATGCGACGAAAGCCAGACCTTCGGCAATATGTCCCCCGGCCAGCAGTTTTTCCGCGCGATGACGGCGCTGCTGCTGGGGCTGCGTGAAAGGAAGGAAGAAGACCCAGATCAGGATCGACAAGGCAGCCAGGATGCGCAGCGGCCCGGTGATGTGGCTGCGTGGCGAGACGGCAATCCTCGGCCAGGTCGCCCGACCAAATGCCAACACCGCGGCCATTGCGGGAAGCAGCACGATCATTGCGAAGATGCCCAGCGCCACGATGAAGAAACTCAGCTCCGCGAGCAGGCGCTCGCCGGCATCCATGCGGATGCCACCCATGAACTGGATGATCGGCAGCGGGATGACCATCACGGTGATCCCCATCGTCAGCCACGCGAAGGTCAGAACAAGGATGGAGACCCCGATCAACGACCGGCGGGTGAACACCGAGAGAACACGGGCGATCAACACCACCCGCCAGACCGACACAAGCCCCAGCGTCCAGACATTCAGGTAAATCGCGTTGTCCAGCGAAAGAAATCGCTCGTACGGAATCGCATACAGCCACGCCATCGGCGCCGTCATCCAGAACAATGCCAGGAACTGGCGAAACCCGTCGAGAAACCGTGGCCGCCTGGTCCCGGGTCGAACGCCGCCGATGTAAACCAGTCCATACAGCGACAACGCCAGCGCCGTCGAGGCCGCAAGCGGAATCAGCAGATGCCAGGGTTCATGCAGCAGGCTCTCGCCGTCGTACTCGCGCGCCAGTCCCGCCGACAGGACAAAAACCAATCCCACCCATGGCGCGCCGGACGAACCGGCGATTCGCCGAATGGCGTTTCGGTCTCCGGCAAGAAACCGCAGCAGCGTGGCGACGCCCATGAATGTCCTTCCTTCGCGCGATGAACGAAGTCCGCTCAATCCCTGCATATCTCGCGAAGATATTGAAACGAATAAATGCCCGTGTCGTGTTCATCGGAAAACTGCACCTTCAACGCATAGTTTCCGATCAGCTCCGCATCCGTGATGGTGATGGCGCCGGAGTAGTTGCCGGGAAGGATCGTCAGAAGCGATTTCTTCTTTTTTGATTCGGCCCGCACCTCCTTGCACATCGCGCAGGGGCACATCGAGCGGAGATAGGAGATGGTGTAGACGCAGGATTTGCCGTCCTGCCAGTCGATCTCGAGCTTCTCGTCCTTCTTGAGGTTCAGGCGGAGAGGGGTGATTTCAGGGGACATGATGGGCCGATCCATAAAGACTCAGGCGACGCCGAGCGACAACAGCAGGAGAACGATCGCGTTCTGCGCGACGCCGACGAATGCGAACGTGCGAACACACTCGATCCGCCGGACACCGACCAGCCCACAGCCGAATCCGGCCAGGGCGATGACGAACGCGAGGATGGCGAATATCTCCGAAGCGCGGTTCCGGTCAGGCGCGGAGGCGTCCTCGGCCAGGACCGTCCCCACCAACGCCATCGCCGCAAGAATCGAAAGCAGCAGCGAAGCCACGCCGGCACGGCTATGACGGCGCTGGCCGGGAGAATGATACTCGATAACAGGACGGGTCATGATCGTGAGTCCGCGCAATCGCGGACCGCCGATTCTAGCGGCGATGCGGATTTCATGAAACCCGCGGCGCGCGTGCGCTTCAGCCTTGGGGCTTCCATGCCGCGCAAAGGCGTCAATGGATTCTCCCGATGCGGACGAAGCGCCCGCACCGCATCGGGTGCTACGCCTGGTGCAGGTGGCGGATGATGCGGCCGGTATGGATGTAGATGATGTCCTCGGCGATGTTGGTGCAATGATCGGCGATGCGCTCAAGGTTTTTGGCGATCATGATGTTGGACAGGTTGGTGTTCGGATTGCGGGAGGCGGTTTCCAGCGCGCCAACCGTGTCCTGGACGATCTGGTGATAGAGGGCGTCCACGACATCGTCGCCACGGAGCACCTGCCGGGCGAGATTTTCATCCTGAAGATTGAACGCCTGGATGGTGTCGCGAAGCATGGCGATGACGCTGTTGCCGATGAGGCGCAGATCGTTGGACGGCTGGTAATCGCCAGGATGGGTCAGCGGCCGAACGCGCTGGGCGATGTTGACGGCGCAATCGGCGATGCGTTCGAAGTCGCTGTTGACCTTGATGATCGTCGTGATCAGTCGCAGATCGGACGCGGCCGGCTGATGCAGGGCGAGGAGGTCGATGGCCGCCTTCTCGATCTTCACCTCGTCCTCATCGATCCGGGCGTCGGTGGCGATGATCCGCTGCGCCAGGTTGACGTTCACCGTGAGCACGCACTCGACCGCCTGCTCAACGGTCTGCTGGACGACGGCGGTCATTCGAGCGAGCCGGCTTCGCAGACCGTCAAGAAGATCGTTGAAATGCTGGGACATATCGCCGCAGTTTAGAAAAAATCCGGCGCGGCGGACAAGGCGCTCACCAAACATTAACACGGGGAAGCG
>CAYUNS010000142.1:0-9671 GCA_964446155.1 uncultured Tepidisphaeraceae bacterium
CGTGAGCATGAACATCGCCGCGGTCGATGTCGAAGAATCGTATCCGGCGCTGCTCAAGGCGATCGAGGAAGCCGGCGGGCGCGTCATCGGCTCGAACCTGGATCAACCCAGGGCCGATCAGGTTACGGGAAGCGTGAACTTTGAAATCGCCATCGCGGACGCGGCGGCGCTCGAGGCGCGGGCACGGGCGCTGGGAGAGGTGATGCGCCTGGCCGTGACGGAAAATCCCGACACGCAAAGCGTCACCCGGGCCAAGCGGGGGTTCACGGTGCGGTTGCATTCGCTGGCGCAGGTGCAGCCGCGCGAAACGGTGTCGATCCATCTGGCGTCGGAGGACGTGAGCGATGCGCACCGCGCGCTGCTCGCCGCGGCGGGGGAGGCGGGCGCGCGGGTGCTGGCGAGCCGGCTCGAGCAGCAGGATCGCGAGAACGTGACGGCGTTTCTCGATATCGAGGTTCCGCGCGCCGCGCTCGATCGGATCGCGTCGACGCAGGGGGCGGTGGCGCAGGTATGTGCCCAGAGCGCCCATCGCGCTTCCGACACCGACAACACGGTGGACAGCAAGATCCGCTTGCAGTTGACGCTGATGAACATCAACCGCCTGCCCGCGAGGGAGACGACGGCGATGACGGTCGAGGGGAGGGATGTCGAGAAGATGACGGGCGACGCATTGGCGCGTGCCGCCGCGATGAAGGGGAGGGTCGTGACCTCGAATCTCTCGAGGGACAGCGCCGGCCGGAGCGCCGCGCATCTGGTTGTCGATGTGCCGCTGAACGGCGTGGAAACCCTTCTGGCCGCGCTGCGCGAGGCGGGGATCGTGAGAAGGATTGAATCGTCGCGCAACCCGCAGGTTCCCGATGGCCGGCTCGCGCGGGCCCGCGTCGATCTCACGTTCGTCAGCGCCGGAGCGATCGTCGCGCAGGACGCCGGCTTGTGGACCGCCATCAAGTCCGGGCTTTCGACAAGCGTGACCGGATTGTTGTGGAGCCTGCGCCTGATCGTGATCGGTCTGTGCTTTGTCGGCCCATGGGCGCTGATCGGCTGGATGACCTGGCGGATCGCCCGGCGCAGGCGCGCGACGGAATAATCGCCGCCGGCGGGAAAACCGGAAGCGACGATCCGCTTCCATGCGATGAGGGAAAACGCGCGGGACGGGATGCTGACAGTCCGATCCCGCGTGTGCTATAACGGTTCGACTATGCCGCAGTCCGAGCCGCCGCCGCCTCTTGCCGACCCGCCGAAGGGGGCGCTGTCGATCATCTTCCTGATTGTCTTCATGGACCTGCTGGGGTTTGGGATCATCCTGCCGCAGTTGCCGTTTTACGCGCTGAAATACCAGGCGACGGCGCTGGAGGTGACGATTCTGTTTTCGATTTACTCCGCGTGCCAGTTCGTCGCCGCGCCGATTCTGGGCGGGATGAGCGACCGGCACGGTCGCCGGCCGGTGCTGGTGGTCTCGCAGGTCGGCAGCGCGACGGGATATCTGCTGCTCGGGGTGGTGACGCAGTTGGAATGGCACAGCGCCGCGCTGGCGTTGTGGCTGATCTATCTCTCGCGGGCGATCGACGGATTCAGCGGGGGCAACATCTCGACGGCGCAGGCGTACATCAGCGACGTGACGACGACGGAGAATCGCGCGAAGGGAATGGGCGTGATCGGCGCCGCGTTCGGGGTGGGGTTCGCGGTCGGTCCGGCGATGGGAGGGATCATGGGGGCGTATCATGTCAGTCTGCCGGCGTATGCGTCGGCGGTTTTCTGCGTGGTGGCGTCGGGGCTGACGTATCTGTATTTGCCCGAATCGCTTTCCCGGCTGCGCCCGCCGCGCGGTTTGCCGCCGATCGTGAAGCGGGAGACAGAGACGCGCATCGACGAGATGCCCCTGATGGCGGTCGAGCCGGAGGCGGCGCCCGAGCCGCACGACACGGGGCGTCCGGGCGTCGCCCCGCGCGGGGCGCTGCGCAACGTGCTGCGCCGCCCGCTGCTGGTGCAACTGCTCATCGTGTCGTTCGTGAGCATGGCGGCGTTCGTGATGATGGACAGCTCGATCGCGTTGTTCCTCAATCGTCCGGAAACGTTCGGTTACGGATCGTGGGAGATCGGGTGGTTTTTCGCCTTTCTGGGGGTGGTGATCGCCGTCGTGCAAGGCGGGTTGATCGGCCGGCTGACCGCATGGATGGGCGAGTGGTCGCTGGCGATTCTCGGGCCGCTGCTCGTCGCCGGGGGGATGCTCTGCTACATGCGGCTGGGTTGGCAGCCCATGCTGTGGATTCTGCTGCTGGGCGGCTTCTTCAACGCCGCCGGACGGAGCCTTCAACAACCGACGGTGACTTCGCTGGTTTCAAAGCTCAGCGATCCGCGCGAGCAGGGAGCGGTCTTCGGGGTGTACCACGGATTGAGTGGGTTGGCGCGGGTGATCGGTCCGATCGTCGCGGGGCTGGTGTATACGGCGCACCCGGTGGGGCCGTTCGCGACATCGGCGGCGCTGCTGGCGCTGATGGGCGTCTGGACGATCGGCCTGCGCATCGCGGCTAAACCCATACGGACGCAAGGCGCGGCGACCGCGACGACGCGATAAGGCCAGGCCGTTCTTCATTGTTCAAAAACCGGGCGCGCGGATCGTCAGGGGTTGTCCCGGATTTCGCGCAGAAGCTGTTCATGCGCCTGCGGACCGGCGGCGAGGAAGGGGACTTTCTCGCCCTGGTAGCGGTGCAGGTCGAAGGGGAAGATGGGTTGGCCCTGGAGATTGGTGAGGACACCGCCGGCTTCGAGGACGATGGCGGCGGCGGCGGCGATGTCCCAGAGCTTGCCGTTGACGGTGATCGCGCCATGCGCGACGCCGGCGGCGACGTGGATGGCCTCGAGCGCCGCGCTGCCGAGGATGCGCATTTTCCAGTCAGTCTGACCGAGAAAGCCGCAGGCCCACTGCGGGCATCGACCGGTGGAGTCGAGCAGGTTGCTCGTCAGCATCAACATGCCGCTGTCGCCGAGCGGTGTCCGGGGCGCCTGGATCGCCTTCGTGTCCCGCCAGGCGCCCTGGCCTTTCGCGGCGGAGTAAACGGTGTCGCGGGTGACGTCATAGACGACCCCGAGCACCGGCTCGCCCTTCTCCAGTAATCCGATGCAGACCGCGAACGCGCCCAGGCCGGCAATGAAATTGTTGGTTCCGTCGATCGGATCGATCACCCAGACACGGCCGCGCGGATCGGGACATTCAAAGGTGATTGAATCCCCCGTATCGGATTCCTCTCCGACGATGCCGTCGGTGGGGAAGCGTTTGCGAAGCCCCGCGACGATGAATCGCTGGCTGGCGCGATCGGCGTCGGTGACGGCCTCCATCGAGGTGGTGAGATGCGTCTTGGTGAGCCGGGCGACCTTGCCGTAGTGGTCGAGGATGATTTTGCCGGCGCCGCGGGCGAGATCGATGGCGTATTGCAGGTCGAGTTTCGGGTCCATGCCGCGACAGTATGAGCGAGGCCGGACGAAGGCAAGCCTCACGCCGTCACGCAGGTCGAGGCATGATCGAACCAATCCTGTCCGAACCGGATTCGCCCCCACAAAAGGGCCGCGGCGCGCGCGACGGGCGTGAGCAGCGGTTCGGATCGCAGCGCCTCGGCGATGGCGTCGGGCATCGCGGGGATCGACCAGCTTCCGGCGTGCTCGCGCGCGTCGATCTGCGATTCGACCTGGGCGCAGGTGAGAGGCGTTCGCGCGGCGAAGATCAATTCGGGCTGTCGCAGGGCGCGATCTTCGACGATGCCCGTGCAGCGCAGGTCGATGAGGTCCGATGCGTCCAGGGCGAGTTCCTCCTCCAGTTCACGTCGCAAGGCGGCGAAGACATCGCCCGCGTCGCGCGGCTCGAGCGCGCCGGCGAAGGGGTGGATTCGGCCGGGATAATACGCCAGCGAAGCGTTACGATGCCCGAACATCAGATGATGGTCCCCCGTAATCAGCGCCGGGGACACACCGACGGGATTGGCGAGGATCGCCGATCCATATCGGTCCGCCAGCTCGGGATGGGAGAGATTCGTGCCATAAAAAGGCTTGTAGCTCGAGGGCGACAACTCGAGAGCCAGGCGGTCATCCGTTGCGGACCAGCCCTCCAATCGGCACATCGGACCATCGAACAGATGCACTTTCGGCCGTTTCAGGGCTTCGATCCATGCCTGATCGATCAGGGTCTCGACCTCGGGAACGATCCACCGGCGGTTTCCGACTTGTCGAACGTCCACCTGATCGGGCGCGTAATAGCCGATGTGCAGGAATCGGAGCATCCGGGCAGCGTATCGAGCCGATAATGGAATAGCCAGCGGGCAAATACTGCATAAATCAGTCTTTATGCCTCAGAATGCCGATAACTTGACGGGGCGGGCCAATCATCCAACAATGTATCCGGATGAACAGATGAATATGGTGACGGGGGTTGAAGGAACGCAGAGGATATGACACGCAAGCCTTTGATGGATCTGGTGAAGCGCCGTGTGGTGGTGCTGGATGGGGCGATGGGTTCGGCGTTGCAGGAGCGACCGCTGGACCTGGAGCGCGACTGGTTGAACATGGAGAATTGCTCCGAGATTCTCTGTCAGACCCGTCCGGACGTCATTCGGGAGATTCACGAGAGTTTTCTCGCCGCCGGCTGTGACGCGGTCGAGACCAACACGTTCGGTGCGAACAAGATCGTGCTGGCGGAGTTCGGGATTCCCGAGAAGACCTTCGAGTTGAACAAACTGGCGGCGGAGATCGCGCGGCAGGCGTGCGACAAGTATGAAACGCCGTCGCGCCCGCGCTATGTGATCGGATCAATCGGTCCGGGGACGAAGCTCATCTCGCTGGGCAACACCACCTGGGACGCGATGGAGGACAGCTACGCCGAGCAGGTGCGCGGGCTGATCGCCGGCGGGGTGGACGCGCTGCTGATCGAGACCTCGCAGGATCTGCTTCAGATCAAGTGCGCGCTGTCGGCGTGCCGGATGGCGTTGAAAGAAGCGGGCATCCGGCTGCC
Organism: uncultured Tepidisphaeraceae bacterium; assembly: GCA_964446155.1. Taxonomy (GTDB): domain Bacteria; phylum Planctomycetota; class Phycisphaerae; order Tepidisphaerales; family Tepidisphaeraceae; genus CAYUNS01. The sequence goes on from CAYUNS010000142.1 coordinate 5,000, forward strand.
GATCATGGTGCAGGCGTCGTTCGACACGCAGAACAAGATGCTGCTCGGTTCGGACACCGCGGCATATGTCGCGGCGATCGCGCCCTTCGATGAAGTCGAGGTATTGGGGATGAACTGCGCCACCGGTCCGGTGGAGATGGCCGAGCACGTGCGCTACCTCAGCGAGACCTGGCCTCGGATGATCTCCGTGCTGCCCAACGCGGGGATTCCGATCACGGTCGCGGGCAAGGCGCATTTTCCGCTGGGCGCGACCGACTTCGCGACATCGATGCGGCGATTCGTCAGCGAATACGGCGTCAACGTCGTCGGAGGATGCTGCGGAACCTCCCCCGAACATCTCCGCGCGCTGGTGGAGGCGCTCGGTTCGCTCGGACCCCTCGGTGACGAACAGGACTCCGGCCTGGTCGCCTCCGGTGACCGGGGTTCGGATCGCACGCCCCGCGAACGTAACATCGTGTTCAAGCCCCAGGTGTCGTCGCTCACCGCCGCCGAGGAGATCGAGCAGGAACTGAGCTACCTCGTCATCGCCGAGCGCACCAACACCAACGGCTCCCGCCAGTTCAAGCGCCTGCTGCAAAGCGAGGACTGGGACGGGCTGGTGTCGATGGCCCGCGACGAGGTGCGCGACGGCTCGCACATGCTCGACGTGTGCGTCGATTTCGTCGGCCGCGACGGCGTGCGCGACATGAGCGAGGTGATCAGTCGCTACGTCCGGCAGATCCCGGCGCCGCTGATGCTCGACAGCACCAACCCCGACGTGCTCGAGGCGGGTCTGAAACTCGCCGGTGGGCGCTGCGTGCTCAACTCGATGAATCTCGAGGACGGCGAGGAAAAGCTGGCGCACATCTGCGGGCTGGCGAAGAAATACGGCGCCGCCGTCGTCGCCGGAACGATCGACGAGGACAAGGTCGCCGCCATGGCGCGCACCGCCGAGCGAAAGCTCGCCATCGCCCAGCGCATTCGCGACCTCGCGGTCGATAAATATGGATTGCAGGAGGGGGATCTGATGTTCGATCCGCTGGTGCTGCCGATCAGCACGGGCATCGAGGAGGATCGCCGCAACGCGCTCGAAACGATCGAGGGCACGCGCCTGATCCGCGAGCGGCTTCCCAACTGCCACAGCGTCGTGGGGTTGTCCAACGTCAGCTTCGGGCTGAAGCCCGCGGCGAGGGTGGTGCTCAACAGCGCGTTTCTGCACGAGCTGTGCGCCGCCGGTCTGACCGGGGCGATCGTGCATGGATCGAAGATTCTGCCGAAGAACCGCATCCCCGAGGAGCAGTGGAACGCCGCGCTCGATCTCATCTACGACCGTCGCCGCGAGGGCTTCGATCCGCTCACGCATTTCATCTCGCTTTTCCCCGAGGAATCGGAAGGGAAATCGGGCGCGCCCACCGGCGCGTCCCAGGGCGTCTATGCCGATCTGTCGATCGAGGAAAAGCTTCAGAAGCACATCATCGACGGCGAGAAGCGCCACCTCACCGAGCATCTCGACGAGGCGATGAAGACGCACCCGCCGATCGACATCATCAACAACATCCTGCTGGCCGGGATGAAGGTGGTCGGGGAGCTGTTCGGCAGCGGGCAGATGCAGTTGCCGTTCGTGCTGCAAAGCGCCGAGACGATGAAGGCGGCCGTCGCGCACCTCGAACCACACATGGAAAAAGTCGAAGGCTCCAGCAAGGGACGCATCGTCCTCGCGACCGTCAAGGGCGACGTGCATGACATCGGCAAAAACCTGGTGGACATCATTCTCACCAACAACGGTTACACCGTCTTCAACCTCGGCATCAAGCAGCCGGTGAACGACATTCTCGCCGCGGCGGTGGAGAAGAAAGCCGACGCGGTCGGTATGAGCGGGCTGCTCGTCAAGAGCGTGGGCGTGATGCGCGAAAACCTCGAGGAAATGAACGCCCGGGGCGTCAGCGTGCCCGTGCTTCTCGGCGGCGCCGCGCTGACGCGCGACTATGCCGAAGACGATCTCGCGAGCTTGTACCAGGGTCCGCTGCTCTATTGTCGCGACGCCTTCGACGGGTTGCACATGATGGACGCGATCGCCGCCGGCGGGGTCGAGGAAATCCGTGAGAAGCAGAAAGCCAACGCCGAGCGTCGCAAGAAGCTTCGCGAGAACGCGGTGAAGCCGAAATCGGCCGACGCGAAAGACATCCCCGCGATCGCGAAGGACAACCCCGTGCCGTTGCCGCCGTTCCTCGGTCGACGCGAGGTCACCGATCTCTCGCCCAAACACGTCTTCCCATTCGTCAACACCAACGCGCTGTTCCGCGGGCAGTGGGGATTCAAGCAGGGCAAGCAGACGCCCGAGGAATTCGAGCGCTCCATCCGCGAGAAGGCCCAGCCGGTGTTCGAGGCGCTCCAGCAGCGCGCCATCGCCGAGCGGTTGATTCAGCCGCGAGTGGTTTACGGTTATTTTCCCGTGCAGTCGCAGGGGGATGAATTGATCGTCTACCACCCGGAGGCGTTCGCGCCTGTTTCATCCGAAAGCGGAAAGACGCTGCGGCCCGACGGCAGCCCGAGCGAGTGGCTGCGATTCTCCTTCCCGCGACAGGACGGGCGACGAAGGCTCTGCATCGCCGATTTCTTCCGATCCGTCGAGAGCGGGCAGTTCGATGTCCTCGGGCTGCAACTGGTCACGGTGGGGCAGCGCGCGACGGAGATCGCCGAGCAGCTTCGCGCGGACAACAAGTACCAGGACTATCTCTATTTCCACGGGTTCAGCGTCGAGTCGGCCGAAGGGCTGGCGGAACTGTGGCACAAACGCATGCGCCAGGAACTCGGCTTCGGCAGCGAGGACTCGTCCAACATCCGCGAGATTTTCCAGCAGGGATATCGCGGCAGTCGTTACAGTTTCGGGTATCCCGCGTGCCCGGATCTCGAACAGCGCGCCAAAATCCTCGAGCTGCTCAAACCCGACAGCATCGGCGTGTCGCTCAGCGAAAACTACATGCTCGTTCCCGAGCAATCGACCGACGCCATCGTGGTGCATCATCCGCAGGCGAGGTATTTCGACGTGTGAAATCCATGCTTGCGGACCTCGCGCATCGCGGCTAACTTCCCGGAGTTTTCCATCCGAAGGATCGAAGCCGGAAGCAGGCGTTTATGCAAGAGACCAGGCAGTCATCCTTCAGCCCTCTTTTCGCATCCGCCGTCGGGATCGCCCTGGTCATCGGGGTCGTCGATGTGCTCACCCCGCCCGGGCAGGTGCTCGCCATCGCCTACGGCGCGCCCGTGGTGATGGCCGCGGGGAACCGGCGGGGGCTGTGGGTGATGACGCTTCTGGCGATGGTCGCAACGCCGCTGGCGGCGATGCCCGGTTCACAAGCCATACAGGATGCGCGCGACGCGCTCTGGTTCAATCGCGGAGTTTGCGCGCTGGCGATCCTGTTCGTCGCGATCGTCGCCGATCGATGGACCGCGGCGCGCGGCAGGCTCGAGGCGTCGCGAGAGCGGGCGCTGCGCCGCGTCTCGGATCTCGAGCGCGCCCATCGTGAGACGATTCTGCGGGAGGAGCAGGCCGCGCGTCGCAATCAGGAGTTGCAGGCGCAGGTTCAGCTCACCCGCGAGTCGGCCGAACTGTTCGCGGAAATCGAGCGCGAGCACCGCCGGTTTGAAACGGTCTTCCAGATCGCCCCGGTCGGATTGTTCGTCACCGAATCGCCCGATTGCCGGGTGGTGCGCGGCAACCCGGCGGTGGCGGCGATGTACAACGTCGCGGCCGACACGAATTTCTCCCCGCTGATCGAATCACACATCCAGCGAACGATCCACCGCGACGGACGCCCTCTCTCGAACGACGACAATCCGCTCATTCGCACCGTGCGCCAGGGCGCGGAGGTGCGCAACGAGGAGCTTGAGATCACGTTCCCCGATGGAAGGCGGCTGATGCTGCTCGTGTCCTCCTCCCCGATCCATGACCGCAACGGCAGGATCACCGGCGGGGTGTGCGGGCTGGTGGATGTCTCGCGGTTGAAAAACCTCGAGCGCGAGCTGGATCGCCGCCGTCGCGAGGCCGAGGAGGCGTCGATCCGCAAGACGCGGTTTCTCGCGGCGGTGTCGCACGACATTCGCACCCCGGCCAACGCGATCAGCCTCCTCGCGGAGTTGATCCGGCGATCCGCGGACAATCCCGCGCTGCATTCGGAGATCCCCGAGATGTCGCGCGAGCTGCAAGCCAACGCCGTCTCCCTCATCAATCTCGTCAGCGATGTGCTCGACATCGCCCGCTTCGATTCCGGCAAGGTCGATTCGCAGGAATCGGAGTTCGACCTGTTCGAGGCCATCTTCGATGAGGCCCGGCAGCTTCATCCGCTGGCGCAGGCGAAGGGGCTGAAGGTGGACGCGCATCCCCCGGAAAATCCGATCCGCGTGCGCACCGATCGGATCAAACTCGGTCGCGTGATCGGCAACCTGCTGGGCAACGCCATCAAGTTCACGGCCGAAGGGACCGTGCAACTGACGATGGAGCTTGCCGACGACAACACCGCGAAGATCAGCGTGATCGACACCGGCGTGGGGATTCCCGAGTCGCACCTGTCGCGGGTCTTCGATGAGTTTTTCCAGTTGAGCAATCCCGATCGTGACCGAAGCAAGGGGGTGGGGCTTGGGCTGACGATCTGCAAGCGGCTGGTCGATGCGATGGGTGGAGATATTTCCGTCA
>CAYUNS010000143.1:0-7141 GCA_964446155.1 uncultured Tepidisphaeraceae bacterium
GCGGCTTCGCGGCCGATGACGAAGAAACGGGTGACGTTGTCGGGGTTGTCCTCGATGTTCTCGAACAGCACGCGCAGCCCATACCGCTCACCGGCGAGACTGGAGCCGATGGCGGCGACGCCCGGCTCGCGCGAGGCCAGCTCGGCGGCCTTGCTGGTGCTGGCGTAAGGCTCGATGGCGCGCCCCTTGGCGGTGGCGCTGAGCCAGTTGCGGCACTGACTGAAGACCTCGGGCTTGGACAGGATGCGGGTGATCTTCTCCCACGGCTCCTTGGCGAGCAGGTTGTGATGCACGGTGATGAGGACTTCGGCACAGATCCGCGCGGAACTGTGCAGAAAGGCGTCCAGTGTGTCGATCACGCCGCCGCCGATGCTGTTCTCGACCGGAACCAGCCCGTAGTCGATGTGTCCGCGCACGACCTCCTCGAAGACCGAGGCGATGTCCGACAGCGGCACATACTCGACGCTGCTGCCGAATTTCCGCACCGACGCCGCGTGCGAGAACGTGCCCTCGGGTCCGAGGAACCCGATCTTCAGCGGTTTCTCGAGCGCGAACGATCCGCTCATCAACTCCCGCCAGACCGCTTCAAGACAGCGGTCGGGCAGCGGTCCCTTGTTGAGCCGTCGCACTTTTTCCATGACCGCCTTTTCACGGTCGGGGGCATAGATGGGGGACTTGTTCTGCTGCTTGAGCTTGCCGATCTCGACGACGACCCGCGCCCGGGCGTTGAGCAACTCGACGATCCGGCCGTCGAAGGCGTCGATCTGTCGGCGAAGCGAATCGAGCGACTGCGAAGCGGGCGTGGTCGGGTCGTCGGACATGTGGGTGGTTTTAGTGTGACTTGGAGGTTCGGTCAATTCACGACGCATAAATCACGGATTGCGCGCGGGGCGATGTTTCCGCGCACCAGGCCGGGAACAGGGGTCATGGATTTGGGGATCGTGGCGGCACGATGGGGGGGCGGCGAGCATTGAAAATGAAAAACGAACCCACGGGCCTGATCCGGCCGAGGGCGCGGTCGAGCGCCGGGGAGTGGCGAGAGGGGCGTGGCGAGGGCGACGGTCATCGAAAAATGAAAAACGAACCCACGGCCGAGTGGTTCGACCCAAGCGGGGTGCGTCATGTTGTCACATTTGTTCGGGATGCTCGATGCCCAGCAGGTCCAGGCCGAGGGCGAGGGTGCGGGCGGCGATGTCGCACAGCGCCAAGCGGCTGGAGCGGATCGGGTCTTCGCTCTGGAGGACCGGGCAATTCTCGTAGAAGCTGCTGAACCGGACCGCCAGCTCGTAGAGATAGTTGCACAGGTGATGCGGCTTCAGCTCGCGCGCGACGAGATCGATGATCTCGCCGATGCGGAGCAGATGCCTGGCGAGGGCAAGCTCGAAAGGGCTGTCCAGAAGGATGCCCGCTCCGGGGCGTTCGGTGGAGCGGCGCTGGATACTGCGGATGCGGGCATAGGCGTATTGGAGGTAGGGCGCGGTGTTGCCGTCCATCGCCAGCATCTTGTCCCAGTCGAACTGGTAATCGCCGGTGCGGTCCTTGTTGAGGTCGAAATACTTGATCGCGCCCACGCCGACGGCCCGGGCGACGTTCCGCTTGTCGGTTTCCGACAGGCCGGTGCTTTTTTCGCTGACGAGGCGATAGGCGCGCTCCTGGGCTTCATCCAGGACATCGGCGGTCTTGACGCTTTCGCCGCTTTTGGTTTTGAACGGCTTGCCGTCGTTGCCGAGGATCGTGCCGAAGGTGAGGTGGTCGATGCGGGTGGACTCGGTCAGCCAGCCGGCGCGGCGGGCGGCGGCGATCCATTGGGCGAAGTGCTGCGTCTGGCGCGCGTCGGTGATATAGATGAGCCACTCCCCGGCAAGCTCGCGGAGGCGGAATCGAACGGCGGCGAGATCGGTGGCGGCGTAGCCGAAGCCGCCACCGGTCTTCTGGACGATCAGCGGCGCGCCAAAGCCCTCCACCCAGACCACGGTCGCGCCTTCGGATTGCTCCGCGACGCCGAGACGCTTCAGCTCGTCCACCGTCTCCAGGAGCATCGGGTTGTAGAACGATTCGCCGCGTTCGGCCTCGCGCGCAATGGTGAGATTCATGCGGGCGTAGATGTCCTCGAAGTGCCGGCGCGTCTCCTCGAGGATTTTTTGCCAGAGGGCCCGCGCGGTCGGGTCGCCGCCTTGCAGCTTGACGACCATCGCCCGCGAGGCGTCGGCGAAATCCGGGTCTTCGTCGAAGCGCCGCTTGGCTTCCTTGTAGAAGGCGTCGAGGCTTTCGATGCGTTCGGCTTCGGCGGGGTTTTTGGATTGCAGATGGGTCAGGAGCATCCCGAACGCGGTGCCCCAGTCGCCGAGGTGGTTTTGCGGGATGACCTCATGTCCGAGAAAGCGAAGGGTGCGGGCGATGGCGTCCCCGATGTCCATCGGGCGGATGTGTCCGATGTGGCTTTCCTTCGCGGCATTGAGGGAGGGGTAATCGAGGACGACTCGACGCCGGGGCGAAGCCGGCGGCAATCCCAGGCGCGGATCGGCGCCGGCGGCCTGCAGTTGCCCGGCGATCCATTGCGGCTTGAGCCGCACGTTGATGAAGCCGGGACCGGCGATGGTGATCTCGTCGGCAAGCTCATCGATCCCGAGATGCGCGATGATCGCCTGGGCGACGGCGCGGGGATTGGTCTTTTGTCCGGTGGATTCGCTCAACCGCCTGGCCAATCCCATCGCGACGTTGGACTGATAATCACCGAACTTTTCGTTCTGGGCGACGGAAACGAGCGGGTCGGTGTCCACGTTCCATGCGGTCTGGATGGCGTTGCGGAAGGCCTGGTTCAACAGTTGAAGGATCATTGCCATGATGGGTCTGGGCCGGTTCGATTTCAGGATTTTTGAAGACGGAACCGATGCAACTCTGATCGGCGGCGGGCATGCTACATCAGATGAGGGGCGATCTCCACCGGGCATTTCCTCCGAACCGGGAGAGGCACGGGACGTTGTAAGAAAGGGAAGCGATGGGTGTCCGGTCCGATCGGCGGGGAGCGGCGGTCCTTGAAAGGTGAAATGTCCAATGTGAAATGTCCGGGCGGCTCCGATCGCATTGACCGCTTCCCGCCGCAGGGATATTGTCTGGTGGCCCCGCAGCCGTCCTCATTGTCCGTGACGGAAATCGCGGCTTGCCGCGTTGCCGTCTTAGCAAGGGTGAATCTCATGAGTCGTTTGCTCCGTTCGTGGAAATCACCGGCGTTGATTCCGGTGCTGTTGCTGTCGCTCGTCGGGCAGGGTCTGGCCGAGGCGCCGCGGGAGATGGCGTCGGTCGAGCAGCTCAAGAGCGAGGCGTTCGCGGCGCTGCGTGTCGGGCAGTTCGATCGCACGCAGGAGCTGCTTGGTCAGGCCGCGTCGCGCAGCGAAGACCCGCAATTGAAGCAGATGACGAGCTGGCTGGACCAGTTCGAGGAGCAGCGTCGGCTGTTCGCGGCGGATCGTCACAAGCAGTATGAGAAGGCGGTCGAGGACATCCACACGCTTCTGGACAACGACCTGCCCGCGCAGGCGATCGACGCGGCCACGCGGGCGCACCTGCTCGCGGAGGACAAGGAGGCGTTTCGCGCCGAGCCGTGGGTGGAAGACCTCGTGCAGCGCGCGATCCGCATGGCGGATGAAGCGGAGAAATCCGAGCGGTGGGTGCGGGCGCTGCGGCTTTATTCCGATCTCAGCTCGATCGAGCCGGCCAATCCCGGCTGGAAGGAGCGCCTCAAGCTCTCCACCCGACGCCTTCGCCTGCTGGCGATGTACGCGCCCGACGCGATGAAGACGATTCAGAAGGCGGACGAGGCCGAGCGACTGCGCGCCGACGCGCTGATCAAGCCCACCACCCAGCCCGCCAGGGTGGAAGCCGACGAGGACGACGACGGCGAGGGGTTCCGCACCGACTGGCGCGACATGCTCGCGGGCGTCAACAAGAACATGGTCAAGGAAGCCATCTTCCAGGCCCGGGGCAATTATTATCGTGAGGTCTCCTATCGCGACCTGATGCTCGGCGGGTTGAACGGGCTGAAGGTGCTCGTCTCCATCCGGGAGCTTGAGAACACTTTCCCCAATCTGTCCGATCCGCAGCGCCGGGCGCAGTTCGAGAAGACGCTTGCCGAGCAGATCGACCGCGTCTCGAAATCCATCCCCGGCCAGGACCGGCGGATGCTCGATTCCGTGCTCGACGAGCTGGATCGCTCCAACAACGTCACTGTCCAACTCGATCCCACCGTGCTGTTCAGCGAGTTCGCCGACGGCGCGCTCGGCGAACTGGACCCGTTCACCAGCATGATCTGGCCGAGCGACATGCCGGACTTCCTCAAGACCACGCGAGGGGAATTCAGCGGGGTGGGGATTCAGATCCAACTGGACGACGAGGGCAATCTCAAGGTCGTCACCCCGATCGAGGACAGCCCCGCGTTCAAGGCCGGCATCAAGGCCGACGACATCATCACCCACATCGACGGCAAAAGCGCCAAGGGCATCACCCTCAACCAGGCGGTGAAGCACATCACCGGCCCGTCCAACACCATCGTCGTCCTCACGGTGCGCGGTCCTGACGGCGTGGTCAAGGAGTACCCGATCCGCCGCAAGACCATCGAGGTCGCCAGCATCAAGGGCTGGTCGCACAAGCCCGGCGGCGGGTGGGATTACCTGCTCGATGACCAGCAGAAGGTGGGATATGTCCGTCTCACCAACTTCACCGACAAGACCAGCGACGAACTGGATCGCGCCATCGGCGAGATGACCCGCGACGGCGCGCGCGGGTTGATTCTCGATCTGCGCTACAACCCCGGCGGGCTGCTCACGGCGGCGACGCGGGTGACCGACCGGTTCATCCGCGAAGGCCTGATCGTTTCCACCCGCGCGGATCGCGAGACGCTCAACAACTCCCCGGCGGTGCATGCCGAGGTGAACGCCGACGTGGACCTGCCGCTGGTGGTGCTGGTCAACCAGTATTCCGCCAGCGCCAGCGAGATCGTGTCGGGCGCGTTGAAGGACCACAAGCGCGCCCTCATCGTCGGAGAGCGCACGTTCGGCAAGGGAAGCGTGCAGATGCTCTTCCCGCTCGATGCCCGCCAGGCGATCCTCAAGCTGACGACGAGCCATTACTATCTGCCCGGAGGGACGTGCATCCATCGCGAGGAGAACTCGCTGGAGTGGGGCGTCGGCCCGGACGTGACGATCGAGATGACCCCCGACCAGATGCGCGCCGCCATCGACGCGCGGCAGGACCTGGATGTTCTCCGCGCCGCGGTCGAAACCCCACCGGCCGATGACGCGCAGCGGAAGCTGGACGACGCGGCGGGCGCGGTGCGGGACGCCGTCACCGAAGTGGTGAGCAATCGTGAGATCCTCGCCGCCGACCCGCAGTTGTCCGCCGCCCTCCTCCTGCTGCGATTGCAGTTGGCCGGCGCGCCGTTGTGATGGGGGTGAGCCGTTTCCGCCCGCGTGAATGAACAAGGCCGGGGATCGTCGACCGGGATCGTCATCGCGACCGCGGCTTTTTCAACGGCTACCGAATCCGGGGATCGAGCGGGAGAATGCGTTGCATCCGGTTGACGCGCGGGAACTGGCGAGGACGCTGATGCGCCGGCATGGACTGTCCGGCTGGCGATTCCGATTCGATCACGCGCGGCGCCGGTTCGGCTCGTGCCGGCCGGGGGAAAAGGTCATCACGCTCTCGCGGGCGTTGACGATCCTGAACAACGAACAACAGGTGCGCGACACGCTGCTGCACGAGATCGCGCACGCGCTGACGCCCGGTGAGGGGCACGGCGCGACATGGAAGGCGATGTGCGTGCGCCTGGGCGCGAAGCCCGAGCGATGCTACACCACCGCCGAGGTCGTCTCCCCGCCGCGCAAGCCGGCGCCGCTGCGGCTGGGCTGCCGCGCGTGCGGATGGTGGGTGGACCGCCGGCGGATTCAGAAGCGGCGAATGATCTGCAAGCGATGCCGCGCAGAGGTCGTCTACGAGGAAAAGGCCACCTTCCAGTTGGGCTGATCGCCTCATCAGTTCGAGCTTGTCCACCATGCCATGACGCGCGTCTCCTTCCCCCGCGCCCGCTTCACGGATAATCTGGCCGCCTTGCAACCGGAGACATCGACATGAACGACCCCCGCATCATGAAACTGGCCGATCTGCTCATTCATTATTCCTGCGCGGTCAAGCCCGGCGAGAACATCCTCATCGAAGCGATCGACGTGCCCCACGCCTTCAGCATCGCGCTGGTCCGCGCCGCGACGGCGGCGGGGGGCAGGGCGGTCGTCCTGCTCAAGAACAACGAGATCAACCGCGCCTTGCTGCAATCCGGCACCGAGGAAAGCTGGGATCTCATCGCGGATGTCGAAAAGCACCAGATGGAACGGATGCAGTGCTACATCGGCGCGCGCGGCGGCTTCAACATCGCCGAGCATTCCGATGTCCCCGTCGACAAGATGCGCCTCTACGAGCAAAGCGTCTGGACACGCGTGCATCATGACGTGCGGATCAGGAAGACCCGATGGGTCGTCCTCCGCTGGCCAACGCAGTCGATGGCGCAACTCGCCGAAATGAGCACCGAGGCCTTCGAGGAGTTCTACTTCAACGTCTGCACCCTCGACTACGCGAAGATGAGCCGCGCCATGCGGCCCCTGTGAAACGGATCTCCGCTTCTCGATCCGCGACATCCCGGCGATTCCGTGTGATGGAAAGCTGAACATCCCCGACGGTGAATGCTTCACCGCACCGGTGCGGGATTCCGTCCAGGGCGTGATCGCCTTCAACACCCCGACGGTCTATCGCGGCGTCACCCACACCGATGTGCGCCTCGTCTTCAAAGACGGCAAAATCGTCGAGGCGACCAGCAACTTCACCGACAGGCTCAACGAAGTGCTCGACAGCGACGAGGGCGCGCGCTATGTCGGCGAGTTCGCGATCGGGTTCAATCCGTATTGCACGAAGCCGATGAAGGACATTCTTTTCGACGAGAAGATCGCCGGCAGCATCCACTTCACCCCCGGCCGCGCGTATGACGAGGCGTACAACGGCAACCAGAGCCAGATTCACTGGGACATGGTGCTTCGGCAAACCCCCGATGTCGGCGGCGGGGAGATCATCGGGAGCACGACCGCGGCGGCGAACACCG
>CAYUNS010000143.1:7151-9526 GCA_964446155.1 uncultured Tepidisphaeraceae bacterium
GGAAGCTGCTCCGAAAGGACGGTCGCTTCGTGATCCCGGAACTGGAAGGGTTGAACCCCGAAAACCTGAAGTAGCTCCCGCCGCGCACGGGGCGACGATTCACGCTCATGACCGAACTGCCGATCGATCCGTTTCTTCCCGAGATCACGCGACGACTGCGCGAGCATCGCGCGCTGGTGCTGGTGGCCGAGCCGGGAGCGGGGAAGACGACGCGGGTGCCTCCGGCGATTCTGCGACCGGAGCCGGACGCGGAGCATCCCAACCTGGTGATGCTTCAGCCGCGCCGGATCGCGGCGCGGGCGGCGGCGGAGCGAATCGCCGAGGACAACGGCTGGGAGCTGGGCCGCGAGGTGGGATACCATGTGCGGTTCGACCGCAGGCTCACGCGCGACACGCGCCTGCGCGTCCTCACCGAGGGGATTCTCACGCGGCAATTGCTGGACGATCCGTATCTCGAAGGCATAGGCACGGTGGTGCTCGATGAGTTCCACGAGCGCAGCCTGCACACCGACATGGCCCTGGCGCTGCTGCGCGAGGTGTGGCAGACGGTGCGGGAGGACCTGGAACTGGTCGTCATGTCGGCGACGCTGGACGCCGATCCGGTCGCGCGGTTTCTCGGGGGCTGCCCGATCGTGCGCGTGCCGGGGCGCGCGTTTCCCGTCGAGATCGTCCATGCGGCGATGCCCGTCGCGGCGATGGGACCGCGATCGCGATTGCCGGAGGAGATCGCACGCGCGGTCGAGGCGGAGATTCATCGGGACGATGCGGGGGATGTGCTCGTTTTCCTGCCGGGCGTGGAGGAGATTCGGCGCGGCGGGCAGGCGCTGGAGCCGCTGGCGCGGCGGGAGGATCTGCTGGTCCTGCCGTTGCACGGTGGACTCGCGGCGGAGGAACAGGCGCGGGCGCTGCGTCCGGCGAATCGCCGGAAGATCGTGCTCGCGACCAACGTCGCGGAGACATCGCTGACGATCGACGGGGTGCGGACGGTGATTGACAGCGGCCTGGCGAGGGTGGCGGGGCATGACCCGCGCCGGGGGCTGGACCGGCTGGAGCTGAAGCGCATCAGCCGGGCGTCCGCGACCCAGCGCGCCGGACGTGCCGGACGCACCGCGCCGGGACGATGCGTGCGCCTCTGGTCGGCTAAGGAGCACGCGGCGATGGAGGCCTTCGAGCCGCCCGAGATTCGGCGCGTCGATTTATGTGCGACGGTGCTGTCGCTTCATGCGTGGGGCAAGAGCGATCCGCGCGGATTCGGATGGTATGAAGCGCCCGACGAGGCGATGCTGGCGTCGGCCGAGCGGCTGCTGGCGATGCTGGGGGCGCTGACGGGCGAAACCGAAGGACGCATCACGCCGCTCGGCAGGCGCCTCATGGGCTGGCCGGTGCATCCGCGCCTGGCGAGGCTCCTCGTCGAGGCGATGGATCGGGATGCGCTGGAGGACGGGGCGACGATCGCGGCGCTGCTTTCGGAAAAGGACATCGCGTTTGTTCGCCCCGGCGAGCCGCGCGGTCCGGCGACGCAGGGCACATCGGACCTGATCGTCCGCATGCACTGGCTGGCCGAAGCGGAGAAGACGCGCTTCGCGCCGTATCTGCGGGACCGGGGGATCGACCCGGTCGCCGCGCGGCAGGTGGCGAAGACGCGCGACGAACTGCTGCGGATCGCGCGTCGCATCGAGACGCGCATGGCGCGTGGCACGACACCATCGGGAGGAAAAGACGACGAGGCGACGATTTTGAAGCTGGCGCTGCCGGCGTATCCCGATCGCGTCTGCAAGCGTCGCGGGAACGATCCACCGGCGGGCGTGATGGTCGGCGGCGGGGGCGTGCGGCTCGCGCCGGAATCGACGGTGCGGCAGGGGGAATTGTTCGTGGCGCTTGATGCCCGTCACGATCCGCGCAGCCCGGCGCGCGAGGCGACGGTGCGGATCGCGAGCGCGATCGAGGAGAGCTGGCTGGAGGAGTTGTTCCCCGGTTCGATCCGCCGGGAGCGGGAGATCGTGTTCGACGAGGACCGCCGGCGCGTGGTGGGGCGCGGGACGGTGTGGTATCGCGATCTGCCGCTGCGCGAGGATCGGAACATCGCCGTCGATCCGGAGCGCGCGGGCGAGGCGCTGTTCGCCGCGATTCGGCATCAGGCGAGGGAGATCATCGCCTCGAATGAAGCCGCGGCGGCGTTTCTCGCGCGGGTCGCGCTGCTGCGCGGGCACATGCCCGAGCATCCCTGGCCGGCGTTTGACGATGACGAGCTTGCCGACGCGCTTGCATCCGCGTGCGCGGGCAAACGCGGCGTTGAGGAGGTTCGGCAGGCCGATTGGGGCGCGCTGTTGCAGGCGAGGCTGTCTTATCCGCTGGATCGGCTGCTCGATCAGCAC
>CAYUNS010000144.1:0-1298 GCA_964446155.1 uncultured Tepidisphaeraceae bacterium
GCCGTCTTGAATTGGCAGAAAGGAACAGCTCATGGCTTCGCTGATGGAACTGGTGGATCGCGTGAACAAGGGGGAAATCATCGATCCCGTCATGCTCGAGGTGTATCAGGATTCCCCCAACAGCGCCGAAAAATTTCTCGCGCATCACGCCCATGCCATGCTCGATCTTCGCCGCGCTCATCAGCACATGCTGCAAAGCCTCGAGGCGATTGACTACAGCGACCAGAAGGTGCTTAACCAGTTCGTCAGCATTGCCGGGTTTCTCGGGCTGACGGATTTGCGCGCCCAGCCGGTCATCAAGTTCGGCAGCAGCGCGATCGCCCGTCGCGAATACGCCCTCGGTCTGGAAGCCATCCAGAACGGCGTCGCCTACGATCTCCAGCACGGAGGCGCGTTCACCAGCGACCGGGAAAACTGCCAGTTCATCGCGACGCAATACGACCGCGCGGCCCAGTCGATCGGCTTCACCTCGGGACAATCGCTCGACTGGAACAACAAGCAGACCCGGATCGCCTATATCGTCTCCGGCATCGCCGATGACGACTCCGGGCGCGTCATCTCCTCGCTGGCGAGGCATTATGACGGCAAGCGGTTCAAGCTCCAGGTCTACTCCACCGAGGCCCTTGTCCGCCGCGACAAGCAGCAGTTCGCCCAGACCAGTTACGCCTCCCCCAGCGCCCGACGCGGCAAGGAAACCCTGAGCGAATTGAACAAGCTCAAGATCCAGACCTGGATCGCCCCCACCGACGGCGACATCGTCGCCTCCGCGAAAGACCTCGCGAACCAGCTCGTCGCCGACAAGATCGACGTCGTCATCTTCGATACGACGCAAGCCGATCCCATCAGCGCCGTCGTCGCCTCGTGGGAGGTCGCCCGCGTCAAGATGAACCTCTGCCGGCGCACCCCGCTCTATGCCAACGGCATCCACTGCGTCACTTACCTGGACCAGGCCCGCTACGAGGCCGACAAGGACTTCTGGCAGCGCCGCGAAGTGGAAAGCCGGTTCATCCTCGAAGGCATCGACATCTCCGAAAGCCTCGGCGCCGCTCCGCAGCGCAGCGGATACGGCATTCCCGAACAGGCCGTCGTCCTCACCACCGTCAGTCAGAACCTCGACCGCAGCCTTTCCGAGGAATTCACTGAGACCATCGTCAACATCCTCCGCGCCCATCCGCACGCGATTTATCTTCTCATCGGTGAGGGCGATCTGAGCTGGCAGAAGCGGAAGTTTGAATCCGCCGGCGTCGGCAAGCGCGTCGGGTATGCCGGGAAACGCAAGGATCTCCCCGGTTTCCTGC
>CAYUNS010000144.1:1308-5351 GCA_964446155.1 uncultured Tepidisphaeraceae bacterium
TTCCGATCTGTATCTCGCGGAATTCCCCGGCTCGGGCGTATCGGGCGTGCTTCAGGCGATGTCGGTCGAGCGTCCGGTCGTGGCGATGCGCTGGGGCGACGATGTCGAGCAATCGCAGGCCGCCGCGCTCGTCGGCAGCGAATGCACCATCGCCAGCCGCGACACCGGCGCGTATATCGAGCGCGTCAGCAAGATCATTCGCGAGCCGGCCTACCGCGCCAAGCTCGGCAAGACGATGCGCTCGCGCGTCGAGCAGCACTTCGCCTTCAACCAGACCGCCCGACACCTCGAGCAGCTCTGCGATCAGTTGATTCAGCACAGCACCGAGGAGTCGAGCGAACGAATGACCCTGACCGACAACGACGAACCCCTCGCCGAAGTCGCCTGAACCGCACCGATCATCCCCGCACAATGAAAAAGGCCCGGCGAGCGATCGCCGGGCCTTTCTTCTTTTTCAGGACGTGGAAAAGAGCGGCGGCTTCATCTTGCCTCCCTCGCGCGAAATTTGATATTCAGGCCACGATGCACAATAATACGGATGAAATAGTCCGCTTTCCAAAGGCTCCGCAGGAAGGACCGTGTCATGTCATCTCCGATCCATCCGACCACCGACAGCGCGCATGACGTGTTGCGCCAGGAACGGCAGCCGCTGGATGCGATTTTTCGACCGCGCAATGTGGCGGTCATCGGCGCGACCGAGGCGCCCAGGTCCGTGGGACGAACCGTGCTGTGGAACCTGGTGAGCAATCCGTTCGGAGGAACGGTCTTCCCGGTCAATCCGAAGCGCTCCAGCGTCCTGGGCATCAAGGCCTATCGCTCGATCGCGGAGGTTCCGGAGAAGGTGGACCTGGCGGTGATCGTCACGGCCGCGCCGGTGGTGCCGGGATTGATCGCGGAATGCGCCGACGCGGGCGTGAAAGGCGTGGTGATCATCTCCGCGGGATTCAAGGAACTGGGAGCGCCCGGGATCGAGCTGGAAGCGCAGATCATCGAGCAGGCCCATCGCGGCAAGATGCGCGTCATCGGACCGAACTGCCTGGGGGTGATGAATCCGATCACGGGATTGAACGCGACCTTCGCCGGGGGAATGGCGCGGCCGGGAAACGTGGCGTTCATCAGCCAGTCGGGCGCGCTGCTGACGGCGATTCTCGACTGGAGCCTGCGCGAGCAGGTGGGGTTCAGCGCATTCGTCTCGACCGGATCGATGCTCGATGTGAGCTGGGGCGATCTGATCGATCATCTCGGGAACGACCCGAGCACCAAGAGCATCCTGATTTACATGGAATCGATCGGTGACGCGCGGTCGTTTCTGTCGGCGGCGAGGGAGGTGGCCCTGACGAAGCCGATTATCGTAATCAAGCCCGGCCGGACGGAAGCGGCGGCGAAGGCGGCGGCGTCGCATACGGGCGCCTTGACCGGTTCGGACGAAGTCCTCGAGGCCGCCTTCCGACGCACGGGCGTGCTGCGGGTGCAGAACATCGCCGATCTGTTTTACATGGCCGAAGTGCTCGCGAAGCAGCCGCGCCCGAGAGGTCCGCGCCTGACCATCGTGACCAACGCCGGCGGGCCGGGCGTGCTCGCAACCGACGCATTGATCACCTCCGGCGGGGAATTGGCGCAGATGTCTCCCGAGACGATGCAGTCGCTCAACGCACTGCTCCCCCCCCACTGGAGCCGCAACAATCCCGTGGACGTTCTCGGCGACGCCGGCGCGGACCGTTACGCCAAAACGCTCGAGATCGTCGCGCGCGACCCCAACAGCGACGGGATGCTCGTCATCCTCACGCCGCAGGACATGACCGAACCGACGCAGACCGCCGAACTGCTCCGGCAGTACGCGCACGTCGAGGGCAAGCCGGTGCTGGCAAGCTGGATGGGCGGCCCGTTCGTCGAGGCGGGAGAGGACATTCTCAATCGCGCGGGCATTCCCACATTCCCCTACCCCGACACCGCCGCCAGGGCGTTCCATTACATGTGGAAGTACGCCTACAACCTCGCGGGGCTGTACGAAACGCCCGCGCTCGCCGACGGTGAGGAAGGCGTTCGCAAATGGGAGGTGGATGAAATCCTCCGCGTCGCGCGCGAGGCGGATCGCACGATTCTCACGGAATCGGAATCGAAAAAAGTGCTGGGCGCGTATGGGATTCCCACGGTCGAGACGATCGTCGCCTCCGACGAGCGCGCCGCCGTCGCCGCCGCCGACCGGATCGGATATCCGGTCGTCCTCAAACTGTATTCCGAAACCATCACGCACAAGACCGATGTCGGTGGCGTGCGGCTCAACCTCGCCGGCGACGACGCGGTGCGGCAGGCGTTTCGACTCATCAAATCCTCCGTCACCGAAAAAGCCGGCGCGGAGCATTTCCAGGGCGTGACGGTGCAGCCGATGATCCGGTTGACCGACGGATATGAGCTGATCGTCGGCAGCAGTCTCGATCCGCAGTTCGGACCCGTGCTGCTGTTCGGGACCGGCGGGCAGCTTGTCGAGGTCTTCAGGGACCGCTCCCTGGGCCTGCCTCCGCTCAACGCCACGCTGGCGAGGCGGATGATCGAGCAAACGAAGATCCACAAGGCGCTCCAGGGCGTGCGCGGGCGCAAGCCCGTGGACCTGGCGGCGCTCGGGGAGATCATGGTGAAATTCAGCCGGCTGGTGGTGGAGCAGCCGTGGATCAGGGAAATCGACATCAACCCGCTGCTGGCGTCATCGGAGCGATTGGTGGCGCTGGATGCGCGGGTGGTGTTGCATGGGAAGGAGATGACCGAGCAGCGCCTGCCCCGCCCGGCGATCCGTCCTTACCCGGCGCAGTATGTCACGCCCTTCACGATGAAGGATGGATCGGAAGTGCTGCTGCGCCCCATCCGTCCCGAGGATGAGCCGCTGATGGTGCGGTTCCATGAAAAGCTGTCGGAGCGGAGCGTGCGACTGCGCTACTTCCATCCTCTCAAGCTGGGGCAGCGAGTGGCGCACGAAAGGCTGATCCGGGTCTGCTTCAACGACTACGATCGAGAGATGGCGATGGTGATCGACCGCGCCGACGGCAACGGAGGACGCGAGATCCTCGGCGTGGGCAGATTGAGCCGGATTCCCGGCCTGAATGAAGCCGAGTTCGCGGTGCTGATCGGCGACGAGCATCAGAACCAGGGGCTGGGGACGAAGCTCCTCTCGCTCCTGCTTTACATCGCCAGGCAGGAAAAGCGGGCGCGGGTGACGGCGAACATTCTGCCCGACAATCTGGAAATGCAGCACATTTGCGAAAAACTCGGCTTCAGGCTCACCCGCGTGCTTGATGAGCCGCTGGTGAAGGCGGAAATCGAGTTGTAGGGGGAGTCGAAACAGGCGATTGTATGTCAGTCAATCCTTGTCAACACGATTCGATTTCCTGTAGACTGCCATTGGATGAACCCGGCGGCGCCCTGTCGCACATCTTTATCAGGGCCGCCTTCTTTTGAGGATTCCGGGAGGCCCTCGTGACCACAGAGCCGAGCCACCTTCCTTCCCTGCCCGAGATCGGGCATCCGGAGATGTATTACGCCAAGCTCGTGCATCGCGCCGACAAGGCGGGCAATACGCATGCGCATGAGGCCCACAAGGTCGGGCAATACATCACCCTGGCGCTCGATCCGCAACTTACCTGGGAACAGAAGCTCAAGTATTTCCGGCACGCCCTCAAGCGCCATTGCGTCCCGCCGCCCTACCCCGATGAAAACGTCTGGATGTTCTACCAGAAGCTCGCGGATCTCGTCCGGCAACACGCCGGTCAGGAAGCACTTCGCCTCGCCAGCACCGAGGACGACCTCTATGCCGCCCGGCTGTCGATGGGACAGGAGCACGAAAAGATCGAGGACGACGCCGAAGAATTCTTCACCAAGCTGACCGGCCTGGCCGATGCGTGCCCCGACTGGTGCAACGAAGACGACTGGGCGCAGTTGAAACTGATTCGGGATCAGTGGATCTGAACAGCACAAGCGAATTGCGGCGACAAAAGCGGGCCAGGAAGAATTCACGATGACGCGCGAGGAGACGCCGCGCGGCGGAAGAGAAA
>CAYUNS010000144.1:5361-9479 GCA_964446155.1 uncultured Tepidisphaeraceae bacterium
AAGAGAAACCAGCCGGCGAGAAGCATGACCAGCCCGACGGCGAGGATCAACCCATCGGCGGCGGTGAGACGGAGCGAAACCCCTTCCGACGCC
Organism: uncultured Tepidisphaeraceae bacterium; assembly: GCA_964446155.1. Taxonomy (GTDB): domain Bacteria; phylum Planctomycetota; class Phycisphaerae; order Tepidisphaerales; family Tepidisphaeraceae; genus CAYUNS01. The sequence continues at coordinate 5,455 of CAYUNS010000144.1, forward strand.
TGCATCGCCTGTTCATTCGTCATGTGACGCAGATTCCATGCGGCGAAAGACAGTTGGGTGGAATTATAAAGCCCATGCGCCAGCATCGCCGGGAAGATCGATCCACCCCGCCACACCATCCACCCCAGCAATGCGCCCAGCGCGGTGCGAATCGCCAGCCCATGCACATCCATATGAATCGCGCCGAACAACAGCGCGGCAACGCCGATTCCCATCCAGGGAGGCAGCCGCCGGGTCATCGCGGTCTGCATCGGCCCGCGATAAAACAATTCCTCACAGATGCCCGCAATCGCGCCGACGAACACAATGGTGAGAATCGGATGGGCCGTCAGCGCGGGGAGAATCAGTTCCATTTGCGCCCGCGCGGACTCGGGGGCCGGCCAAACCATCTGCTGCAATCGGGAGAGGAAGCCCGTCCAGGGCGCAATGCCGATGCCGATCAGCGCCGACGCGAACAGCGCGGCCGATGAGGTCGGATTCCACCTGAAGGCGTCCCTCCACTTCCACCGCGCGATCCACGCGAACGCGAGCGCGGGCAAAAGAATCAACAGCAGTTGATTGGTCGCGAGAATTCCAAACAGCCCCCACTCGCTCAATGACGGCGTGACATAGAACAGCAGCAGCAGCGAGACCGCGAAGAGGGCAATCGCCTCATCGACGAGCGGCAGCCGCCGCCGCCCGCGTCCGGCGCGCCTTAATCCACCAAGGGAGATTGGTTCCCACGAAGGGTTGACCAGTTGCTCGTTGCTGAAGAGGCGCACCGCGACGCCGAGCAGCAGCATCGCATAAACGCAGGATGATCCGAACGCCAGCAGGAACGGCCCGATCGCGGCGCGCTCGGTGAGCACGTCGCGGATGATGATGGTGGTATTGACGATCGGCGTGATCAGCAGCGCCGGGGTTGCGACAGGCTCCATCATCGTCACCGCCAGCGACAACAGGGGGACAAGCATCATCGGGGTGGCGTAGCTGTTGGCTTCCCGGAAATTGCGGGCGATCATTCCGACAATCAGCACGATGGTCGTAAAGAAGATCAGCGCGGGAATGGACGCGACATACGCCAGCAGCAGCGACGCCGGGTCGAGCGTGAGATCGCCCGCGCCCGGATCGAGCATCGAGAACATCCGCCACAACACCAGCGCCATGCTGACCATGTTCAGCCCGGCCGTCAGCATCGCACAGAGCAGGACGAGCAGCCCCTTGGCGAGCAGCATCTCCATCCGCCCGGCGGGGGAAACGAGCAGGGTTTCGAGCGTGCCCAACTCGCGCTCGGTCGTCGTCGCGCTCAATGCCGGGAAGAGCGCGCCGACCATGCCCGTCACCATCAGCAGCACGGGCAGAAGCATGGCAAGACGATTGCCCAGCCGCTGCTCCGATCGTGACACATCGGTCGTCGTCGCTTTGAGCGGCTTGAGAATCTCATGCGTCAGTCCATGCTCCGCGAGGCGTCGATCAATGATGCGATCGCCATATTGTTCGACCAATCGGCGGAGCTTGCGCTCGACGAAATCGCCCGAAGTCCGGCTGCGATCGACGCGCAGCGCGAAATCGACCTCGTTCGCTGCCAGGGCTTCGCACTCGGCGAAGGGAGGAACATCCACGATGGCGTGAATATCGTTTTGAGCCAGCGCCTGAGCGGGATTGTCCGGGGTTTTGAGATCGAAGCCGCTGTCGTCGGCGCGGATCAACTCCAGAAGCCCCGGAGCGTCTTCCGGGTTGGTCACGGCGATGCGGGTGATGCCTTCGGTGAGCTGCTTCTGCCTCGATTGCCCCAGGCCGGCCATTCCGAGCGTGAGCAGAGGATAGAGCACAAGAGGAATACCGAACATGATCGCCATACTGCGGCGGTCACGAAACAGCTCCCTCAGCTCCTTCTGAAAGATGATGCGGATGATTTCAAGCCGCATGATCGGTTTCCCCCATCAGTTTGAAGAAGGCCTCGCGCACCCCGGCTGTTTGCGTGGCGGCACATAATTCCGCGCGGCTTCCCTCCGCCAGCACCCGCCCGCCGCTCATGACGCCGATGCGGTCGCACATTTCCTCGGCCTGCGAAAGTGAATGCGTCGAAAGCAGCACGCACGTCCCCGCGCGAGCCAGCGAAGCGACGGCCTCCTCGACGTTCCTCGTCATCACCGGATCAAGCCCGCTGGTCGGTTCGTCGAGTATGACCACGGGGGGATCATGCACCACCGCCCGCGCCAGACCGACGCGCTGTTTCATTCCCGTCGAAAGCCGGTCGTTGGGACGGTCGGCGTAGGCGGTGATGCCGAACAGCGTCAGCACATGCTCCACGCGCTGCTCGAGGCGATCCTTCCTCAATCCATACAACCCTCCAAAAAACCGCAGGGTCTCGCGCGGCGTGAGCCGCGCGTAAACGCCCGTCGTGCCCGACAGGAATCCGATGCTGCGACGGACGGCCTCGGGTTCGCGGATCAGGTCGTGCCCGGCGATGACGGCGCCGCCCGCCGTGGGGGTGAGAATCGTCGAGAGACACCGCAGGGTGGTGGTCTTGCCCGCGCCGTTCGGTCCAAGCAGACCGAAGATTTCTCCGGCACGGCAGGTGAGGCGCACGTCGCGCGCCGCGACGATCTCGCCACCATCGGGGTCTTCGTAGGTTTTGCCCAGGCCGTACACTTCAATCATAGGATGTCGGTGGAAGCTTACATTCCAGATGCGGTCGAACCAAATCGGACCTGTCGTGATTGGAAAAGAATCCTGTTTTGATGAATCCCCGAAGAAGAACGGGGATGGAATGGGAGCCATTCGCCTTTACCGATGCGCTGGAACGCAAAGGCCGCAAAAAGCGCGATGATTCAACGCCGATGCGTCAAAGAAGGCGTTGCCCTGGAATCCCGGAACGGAACCGGGCGATTCCCTTCATCTCATCGCGATCGCCGTGTTTTTTCCCACCAAAGGTTTTTCAGAAGCCCCCGCCTCTCAATGCATGTCCTCTCCGCCGGCGCCTTCGATGGTGCCTTCGGCAATCTTGAGATCCTCACGGTTCTGGATTTTGTCCACCTTGCCGTCGCGGATCCAGATGATGCGATCCGACACCGCCAGCATCTTGTGGTCGTGCGTGGCGCTGATGATCGTCACTTCCTTTTCCTTGTTGAGCTGCCGCAGCAGTTCGATGATCAACTTGCCGGTGTTGAGGTCGAGGTTGCCGGTGGGTTCGTCCGCGAGGATGATCGCCGGGTCATTCGCAAAGGCGCGGGCGATGGCGACGCGTTGCTGCTGTCCGCCGGACATTTCGCCGGGCTTGTTCATCAGCCGGTGCCCCAGCTCGACGCGCTTGAGAATCTCCGCCGCCTTGTCCTGCGCGTCGGCCGTGTTCAGACCCGCGAAGATCATCGGAAGCATGACATTCTCCAGCGCCGTCATCACGGGAATGAGATTGAACGTCTGGAAAATGTAGCCGATCTTGCGGCAACGCATCCACGCCAGCTCATAGCTGTCAAGCTGGGCGATGTCCACCTCGTCGATATACACCTTTCCCGTCGAAGGCTTGTCCAGCCCCCCGATCATGTTGAAGAACGTGCTCTTGCCCGACCCGGACGGACCCATGATCGAGATGTACTCGCCGCGGTTGATTGAAACGGTGACGCCCTTGAGGGCATGCACCTCCTCGGTCCCCATCTTGTAGACGCGCTTCACGTCGATGGTGCGAACGGTGTACTCCGACAATTTCGTCGAGGGGACCGCGGTCGCGGCGTCGGAGGAGGAGGTCGATTCGGTTGTGTTCATCTCGGTCATGGTCTCTCCATTTCAATGCGGATTCGCCGCGTTGGCTGCATCAGGTGTCGACGCGCATCGCTTCGATCGGCTGCATCCGCGCCGCCTGCCACGCGGGATAAACCGCGCCCGCGACGGTCAGCCCCACCCCCACCCCAAGGCAGGCGAGCATTCCCCACAGGATCGTCATCATGGGAAAATTCCTCCATGCCATCTCCCCATAGGAGTGGGTCACCGCCAGGAAGCTGAGAAGCAGTGACACCCCCCCCCCCACGAACGTTCGCCCCTCTCCC
>CAYUNS010000145.1:0-9437 GCA_964446155.1 uncultured Tepidisphaeraceae bacterium
CGGCTTCGTGCTGCTGCCGCGGCGTTGGGTGGTGGAGCGATCGTTCGGCTGGCTGGCGCGTTTCCGCCGGCTGGCGCGTGATTATGAACGGTTGCCTCAAGTTCTCGCCGGCTTTCATTTCATCGCCTTCGCCTGCGTCATGCTGCGGGGACTTGTGAACATCGGAACGGCATGAAGTTCACAACACGCTCTAGCGATATGGAGTATTCCAACAAGCAGATACAAATAGATGAAATGTACCAAGGTTCGCACGCTGACTTCGGTTGGATTGACGAAACGAGTGACCTCATTGGTGGAAATGATGACTGGAGTCAGAATTATCCCGAGATGTCGATTGAGTGGCCTCAATAACACAAAAACCAAAGGGTAAGAACTATGATCAAGCGACCAGATAAGATAGCGATCATCACATCGTTGATTGCCATGATCCTGGCATCGGTGGCATTGGTTGTTGGCCGCGGATCGACGGATGCTGACAAGACCGAAATTCAGCGGGAAGTGTATAAGCAACTAGTGGGAGAGGTCTGGCGAGAAATACGACCTTTGTACCAGGAGATGGGATTGCGAACTCCTGACAAGCCAGAAACCATTCATGAATTGATCTCTCCTTTTGTTGCAGTGACACCCAGGGATGCGGAACAATAGGGCAAGAATGAAAAGGTGACGCCCAGAATGCCATTCACTTAAAGCTCCAAAATGGCTGGCTCAACTGCATTGGCCGCGTTAAAACAGGGATCCTCTGAGCGAAAATCGCTTAAGTAAATGCCATTCGTGGGCGTCACCTTTAGCTTACTCCGGGAATGGGGGCAGGCCGGTAGAGGTTGGCTATGACGGATGAAAAGCCTCATCGACAACCGCTCCGATTGGCATTGTTGATCCTCCTCGCCTTGGCGGGACTTCTGGTTATTGCCCATCTTCTAATGCCCGCCCTGCACTGGGATGGGGCGCGCTGGGTACGGATTGAGGTGCAGGTGGTGGATGCTGCCGGCGGCAACCCAATCAGTGGGGCGGCGGTTGAAACGAGAATGGCCAAAAGTGTCCATGACACGGGAAGCACGGATGCCGGCGGCAATGTCAGTCAACGGGTTTTGGCGCCCGTGGGCGGAACGACGAAGCTGCTTTACAGCCACAATGGGATCGGGCTGAAGGGCGCCATCGTTTCCGTCAGTGCTCCTGGTTACACAGAGCAGGTTGTCCATCTGAGCGATATCCAAAAATATGACTTGCCCGCCTGGTTCAGTGATTTGATAAACAGGCGGCCGACCACAATTGTCATACGCGTACCTCTGCAAAAGCAATCAAGAGAGTAGAAGAAGATGGATGCCACTTTTGTCGCACCTGCTGGAGTCATGATGATGAGACCGTCACTCATTTTCTACCTCGTCTGCGTGCTGGCCATGGATAGCCTGATTCATGCCGAAACCGCGACGGTCCGGCCGGCCTGCGACGCAACCGACGTTCACGGAGCGTTTCGAGATCGAGGCGGGCACGCTAATCATCACACGTATTGATGGGCGAGAAGCCCGGCCCTCGTATAGAGACAGAATACGGAGCCAGGTCGGAACGAGGCATTACGAATTATCGATTCGATCTGCTTCGACCCGAGCAAGAGCAACCCGCGACGATATGGTCAAAGAGGATTTACCACTCGGTCATTGGCGGAGGCTTCGTGGCGGCACGAGGTAGAATCCTGGAGGTGATGAGTATCGACGACCTGCTTATAGTCGTCATGGAAACACAGGATGCAGTGGTTGCCAATGTTCTGCGGCTGACCGATGGCGCGGCCGAGCCATTGGTGACGGGGGCAGGACTCATGGCTCGTAAAGTCGAATGAAGTCCTGCCGCTCAGTTTCGGGATCAAAAGCGGGAAGCTCGCGCTGCAGCGCGATGAGAATGGCGTTGTTTTGCGCGTGACCGTTGAAACAAACAGTGAGCGCGACAGGCCGAAGGTGTTTGAACTGGTGGATGTGGATGGCAAGTTGCAATGGATGTCCATCAAACAGAAGCGGAAGGAAATGCAGGAACGAAAAGGGATCTGGCAATAGGCTTTGTCTGAAAGCAGGAATGTGGGGATCGCGTCCGTGCAGTCACCGCCGTGAAGCAGCGAGCGCCGGGAATGGAGAATCGAAGATCATCCTGATACTCTGTTTTCTTCGTTACCCTGTGGAAAGATCCACACACGAGGAGCATTCATGGCGAAAATCGCGATTCTGGTCGAGAGGATTTACGAAGACCTCGAACTTCAATATCCGCGTCTGCGTCTCCGGGAGGCCGGGCACGAGGTGGAGGTCATCGGTCCCAAGGCCGGTGAAACCTACGTCGGCAAGCATGGTTATCCTCAGACATCGGACAAAGCCGCGAAGGACGTGAAAGCCGAGGACTACGCGATGATCATCATTCCCGGCGGCAGTTCCCCGGATCAGATGCGGCGGGACGAAGGGATGGTGAAGCTCGTCCGCGCCGCAGCCGCGAAGCACATTCCGATGGCCGCCATCTGCCATGGCCCGTGGATGCTCTGCTCGACCAACGTTCTGCGCGGTCGGCGATGCACAAGCTTCATGAGCATCGTGCACGATGTCATCAACGCCGGCGGCAAGTGGGTGGATGAGGAGTGCGTCGTGGACGGCCACATCATCACCGCCCGCACGCCCGACGATCTTCCCGGATTCAGCGACACCATTCTTCAATATCTCGCCGACGGTCGTGCCGAAGGCGTCAAAGGTCGCCCCGTCGCCCCGTCATGGTTGAAGGAGGTCATTTCGGAATGACGGGATCGCGAGGCGGCGTTATGCGGCCGGAATGGGTCGGAAGACCAGCCGCACGGTCGCGACGCGCAACTCGTCCTCGGGCATGTCGCGATAAGGGGCGGCGAGCTTCCTGCGCGGGACGGGAATCTCCGGCCAGCGATTCACCTCGTTGAGTTCCGTTTCGAATCCGGCCTGACGATGCAACTCGATCAGCTCCGAAAGACGCAGGCGGTTGGTGTGGAAGCCGGCGCGCTTGAACCATTTCGATTCCCAGGTCTTTTCCGAGAAGCGGAGATGATGCAGCGATTGTCCCATCATGTCGCGCAGGTCGATGCTGTGGATCGACGCCCCGCCGGGCTTGAGCAGTCGGCGAAGCTCTCTCAGCGTTTCGGGGAATTCCTTCTCATTGATCGCCTGCATGACGGCGTTGGAGAAGATGAGATCGAAGGAGGCATCGGGCAGTCGCTTCAACGAGGCCAACCCTTCGGTTTCATAGCGTGCTCCGCAGGCGTGGAGCACTTCGTCGAAGGATGTCGCGTCGGCGAGGTCAGGGGCGGGCATTCCCTTGTTCCGCAGGAACTCGGCCATTTGTTGGTAGACCCGGATATCGGTGTTTGCGAAAGGGCCGACATCGACAAAGCAGGAGCCTTGGGCGCCGTAGGCGCGTGCGATGACGGCGCTGGCGAGTGAATCGCCGGGTCCCAGTTCGAGGGCGGTGAATCCGGCGGACTTGTTGTGGAAATCGACGTTGTCGAAATGCCGGTGAAAGATATCGAAGGCGATGGTGGGATCATCCATTTCCCCGTGCCTGGCCAATCCGAGCGGCCGGAGGAGAAAGTAGGCCTGTGGGACATACGCCATGCCGAGCTTCAGCCCCGCCTTGGCCCACCAGGGAACTATGCGGCGGAGCGTGCTTCGGAAGTAAAACCGCGAGGAACCTTCCGGTTCGCCGACCTTGCTCATTGGGATGACAGTATCCACCATGCGTTTTCCCTTTCCCGTTTCTGAATTCAGCTGGATTATGGGCCGCACCTGGGACGCGGCATGCCGGCGTTCACATGGCTTACGGGCGGCGGGAAGGCACGGACCGCGCAAGCATCCGAAGACAAGTTATCCATACCTGACGGATGAACCGTCGGCCGAAAAAGACACCCCCAATCATCGTCGGCATTTTCGTCCCACGATTTGAATGAATCGAATGAACGGAATGCGACATTCATCAGGAAGCCCGAGGCGAGGGGTCTCGCTATAGGGTCGCGGCGGGACGACAGACCAGCCGCACGGTCGCGACGCGCAATTCGTCCTTGGGCATGTCGCGATAAGGGGCGGCGAGTTTCCTGCGCGGGACGGGAATCTCCGGCCAGCGATTCACCTCGTTGAGTTCCGTTTCGAATCCGGCCTGACGATGCAACTCGATCAGCTCCGAAAGACGCAGGCGGTTGGTGTGGAAGCCGGCGCGCTTGAACCATTTCGATTCCCAGGTCTTTTCCGAGAAGCGGAGATGATGCAGCGATTGTCCCATCATGTCGCGCAGGTCGATGCTGTGGATCGACGCCCCGCCGGGCTTGAGCAGTCGGCGAAGCTCTCTCAGCGTTTCGGGGAATTCCTTCTCATTGATCGCCTGCATGACGGCGTTGGAGAAGATGAGATCGAAGGAGGCATCGGGCAGTCGCTTCAACGAGGCCAACCCTTCGGTTTCATAGCGTGCTCCGCAGGCGTGGAGCACTTCGTCGAAGGATGTCGCGTCGGCGAGGTCAGGGGCGGGCATTCCCTTGTTCCGCAGGAACTCGGCCATTTGTTGGTAGACCCGGATATCGGTGTTTGCGAAAGGGCCGACATCGACAAAGCAGGAGCCTTGGGCGCCGTAGGCGCGTGCGATGACGGCGCTGGCGAGTGAATCGCCGGGTCCCAGTTCGAGGGCGGTGAATCCGGCGGACTTGTTGTGGAAATCGACGTTGTCGAAATGCCGGTGAAAGATATCGAAGGCGATGGTGGGATCATCCATTTCCCCGTGCCTGGCCAATCCGAGCGGCCGGAGGAGAAAGTAGGCCTGTGGGACATATGCCATGCCGAGCTTCAGCCCCGCCTTGGCCCACCAGGGAACCATGCGGCGCATCACGTCCCGAAAACGAAGTCGGGGAGATTTGCGGGACGCCCTCATGGCGTTTCCTGAGATGACGGCATCCATGGTGGTTTCCTTTCCCGCCGGCTGAGAGTTTGCCCAAACCCGCTTGAGATGAAACAGATTGACGCGGAATCGTGCCGACGTTCCGCCGGAGGTCGTATCGATGGGGACACGAAATCAATTGTAATTTATACATCAGGGATGGATCGCGGGCTGAAAAAACCGCTTGAAACAACCCCGGTCGCCCGCTCTTCGCGGTATGGATGGGTTGTGTGGATCGATTATGACGCCTCGATGCCTTTCGACGCCGGGTTGATTCCGTCAGGCTTCGTAGGGCAGGACCGGGCCGGGCGCCTGCCCGCGCGAATCGCTCATGGCGGACCAGCGCGCGGCGACGGTCCAGAAGGAACAGGCGAAGAAGATGAGCAGGACCGTCGCGTAAATGCCGATCATCGCGCGGTCGAAGCGGCGGGTGCGGGCCGGATCGGCGCTGAGATCGCGCAGATGCCGCATCCGATCGGCGATGCTGCCGTGCGTCCAGTTGCGCCCGGCGACGGGGATATTGTTGATCAGCGCGACGCGATGGAGCGCGCTGGTGAAGATCGTCGCGCCGTATTCCCCCACATGCGAGGACGCCGCGGCGCCGCTTGTCGAGGCGGGGGCATCGAGGAGATTGAGGAGCTGATCCGTCGGTTGGAATTCCGATTGCAGCGTCCGCGCCGCGAACACGTCGGCCTGGCGCTCGAATCGCCGGCTGAGGTATCCGAAGACAAGCAGGAACCCGCCGATGGCGATGAAGGGAGCGATGTATTCCGTGGCGCGGTCAGAGATGGCGAACAGGCCCATCAGCCCTTCGAGCAGTTCCCCCGGTCCGGGAACGGAGAGCGCGACGAGGAAGGTGACGAAGAGAATGAGATACCACGCCATGTGCCGGTGAACGACATGCCCGACTTCGTGCGCGAAGACCGCCTCGATCTGCCGGTCGGTCATGGTCTCGAGGAGCAGGTCGGAGAGAAGGATGTAGCGCACCGGGGGCAGCAGGCCCATGACGGCGGCGTTACCCATGTTGCTGTGCGTCCTCCAGAGAAGAATCTCGCGATAACCGAGGCGATGCCTGCGGCAAAGCGCCTCGAGCCTTCGGCGAAGGGGGGAATCGGGCAGGCGCTGCGTATGAAGCACTCTGCGGAGGATTTCCGGGGCGACGAGAAAGATGAGCGCGGTCGAGGCGAGGGTGACCAGCGACTCCATCGTCATCGACAGATCCCAGCCGTAACCGATCGCCCCGTGCAGCAGCACCGCGGTGTCGCGCAGCGCGAAGATCAGGAGGATCGGCACGAGCGTGAAAAGCAATTGCAGCCGGACATTGGCGGTGAAGTAACTGCGGAATCCCGGAGTGACGTGGACCGGCAGGTCCATATCAAGCGCCGCCAGCAGGTTCTGCTCGCGAAGGGCGCGGTTGGCCGGATATTCCGCCCACCAGAGGCCCATCCACGCCAGCAGCGCCGGCGCGGTTCCCGCGAGCATGGACGGAACCTGGAGCGGTCCGAAAGCGCCGCCGATGAACCCATGCACCGCGTTGCCCCAGCCCAGGTGAAAGACGCCGTAGGCGAACCATGCGGGGATCAGCCATCTTGCCGCTCCGATGACGCGGTTGAATCGCTTGAGGCTGAACTGGAAATTGTCGTCGCGCACCCGCCTGGCGAGCAGTCTGGCCCACAGCGCGAGCATGCACAGGAGCAGGACGTAAAAGCTGATGAACAGCAAAATCCCCGCGACATCCGCGCCGCTCATCGGCCGGTCCGGTGTCCAGGCCAGCCAGATCACAAAGAGAATCAACAACAGGATGCGCGTCACTGGTTTCCGCCCGTGTCAAAAGTAAACGACAGGCATTGTAGCGCGAAAAGCCAACGGCAGGAACGCGCGCGGCCGGGATTTCAATCCCAAAAACAACCGCAACCTCGAAATCACGATCTCGCAAAAAGGACGTGAAAGAAGAGAACGGATTTTCAAGAGAAGGCGACATTCGGAGAATAAACAGGCCCCGCCTCACGAATGAGGCGGGGCCGTGTGCTTCAGCCTGTCTTCCGTATGAACGGAAGGGCGTTACTTCTTGGCGCCGAGGATGGCGTCCTTGGCGGCCTTGGCGACGCGGAACTTCAGGACCTTCTTCTTGGGAACCTTGACGGTTTGCCCGGCCTTGGGTCCGAATCGCATCACCATTTCGCGGGGGGCGCGCTCGACGAGGACGAGCTTGCCGATCCCCGGGATGGCGAAGGTGTTCTTCGCCTGTTTGTAAGCCAGCTCGGCTTGCGCCTCGAAGAATTGCGCGACCTGCTTCTTGGTGATGCCGATTTTTTCCGCCAGGGTGGCGGAAATCTCCGACTTCGTCATGACTTTTCCAGTGCTCTTGGCCATTGCCCAGTCTCCTTTCCAGACATGTGTGGAGCCAATTCGGGACCCGGCCCACCGGGTTCCCGACGCTCGGCCGTGTGCTCCAGGCACCCGAGCCGACGACGCATGCCCGGTCCTTCCCGGTGCGTGACGATCAAAATTAGCGGAAAAAAGGGCGTTATCAATGCCCCCGCGACATAAAACCCCTGTTTTTTCAGTGATTTTTGTTCGGCGACGCGCAAAAAAGGTTGCGCCATCGGGCGTTTTCCGCGCTGTGCCCCCATCGCGGGGCTAATGATCGACCAGCGTCTCGTCCCCGGTCGCGGTCGATTCCATTCCGAACTGCTGCCGCACCAACCGCGCATACAACCCGTCCTGGCGCAGCAGGGCTTCATGCCGGCCGGACTCGACGAGCCGCCCGTTGCGCATGACCAGGATGCGGTCGGCGTGCCTCACCGTGCTCAAACGATGCGCGATGATGAAGCAGGTCCGTCCCTGCATGAGACGATCCAGCGCCTGCTGCACCAGTTCCTCGCTTTCGCTGTCCAGCGCGCTGGTGGCTTCATCGAGGATGAGAATGCGCGGATCCTTGAGGATCGCCCGGGCGATCGACAGGCGCTGCCGTTGCCCGCCGGACAGGTTCACCCCGCGCTCGCCGAGGTGGGATTCATATCCCTGCGGCAATTGCATGATGAAGTCGTGCGCGTTCGCCGCCCGCGCCGCGTCGATCACCTGCTGATCGCCGGCATCGGGTTTTCCGTACGCGAGGTTGTCGCGCACCGATCCGCTGAAGAGGAACGAATCCTGCTGCACGATGCCGATCCCCCGCCGAAGGGCGCGGAGCCTGTAATCGCGGACATCGATTCCATCGATGAGCAGCGCCCCGCGGGTGACGTCGTAGAGCCTGGGCAGCAGCGAGACGAAGGTGGTCTTGCCCGATCCCGACGGTCCGACCAGCGCCACGCGTTCCCCCGGCGCGACGGTCAGGTCGATGTCCTGGAGGACCCATCGAGGCCGCGCGGGACGATCGCCGTTGTTCGCGCCGGTCATCAGCATCGAGGCGTGCCGGTTGAACGCATTCAGTTCCCGGACCACCGGCTGCTCCTCGAGGCTGACGCGCGACTCGTCGCTCTCGTCGGTGTAGTCGAACCACACATGATCGAACCGTACCTCCCCGAGATGCGGGCTGGTCGCGGCGGCGGTGGGCTTCTCCACGATTTTGGGAACGATGTCGAACACCTGGAACACCCGCTCGATCGCCGCGAGGCTCGTCTGGTAAACGACGTTGATCTCCGCGAACCGACGCACCGGCAGGTACATCACCGCCAGCCAACCGAGGAACTTCACCACGTCGCCGGGGGTCATCGTCCCGCCGATCGCGAGATAACCCCCGAACCCGATCACGATCGTCTGCCCGAAATGCACCAGCCCCTCGCTGGTGGCCGACACCGTCTGCGACAGCACGCTCTGGGAGATGACGCGGTCATAATGCTCCTCGGTGTCTTCCCGAAACCGCTCGCGCTCCCGGCGCTCCGCGGCATACGTCTTCACCAGCGAGATCCCCGCCAGCCGCTCCTGCACGTTGCCGCTGATCTTGCTGATCTGGCTCTGCACGCGCGCCGAGGCGCGCTTCACGCGCGGATTCAGCAGCTTGAACGTGATCGCATAGAGGGGCATGATCAGCATCGTCGCCAGCGTCAGCTTCACCGAGAGGCTGAACAGCAGCACCAGCCCGAGCGTCATGCTGAACAGGTCCATCACGAGATTGACCACGCCGCCGTTGACGATCTGGCTCGCGGTCTGAATGTCCGTGATCAGCCGCGACACGATGCTCCCCGTGCGCTCCTTGGAATAAAAATGCAGGCTCAACTGGTGCAGGTGGTCGAACAGGTCCTGCCGCACGTCGCGAATGATCCGGTTGCCCAGTTGCGTCGTGAAATAACCGCGAAAAAAGGTGGAGATCGAATGGAAGACGGAAAATCCGATGCCCAGCCACACCAGCGTCATCAGCCAGTCCAGCCGCTGCTCGTCGGTCAGACCCGGATCGTCGGGACGGATCGAATAATCGATCGCCGATCCGATCAGCCAGGGGAAGCTGTAGTTGGCGGCGAACTTCGAGATGCCGGCGATGAGCGCCAGCGCCATCAGGCCGCGATAATCGAGCGCATAGGCGA
>CAYUNS010000146.1:0-9312 GCA_964446155.1 uncultured Tepidisphaeraceae bacterium
GGAGCTTCGGGGCGAGGCGACTGCGCGCCTGTTCGGCCTTCGCCTGGGCGATGCGGCGGGTCAGAAGGTAATGCGGAATGGTCATGCCGAAGCGCCGACGAAACAGACGTGCCAGATGATTCTGGGACAGTTCCACCTCATCGGCCAGGGCGGGAACGGTCAAAGGTTCGGACAAGCGGCTTTCGATAATGCCTGCCAGTCGCTCGACTGCGTTCCGCCCGCGTGAATCCGGTGGGGAAGACGCCTGCTGACGGGCCTGCATGGCGAGCCAGAGCAGCAGCTCCTGAAACGCCACCGCCGCCGCCGCGCCAGCCAGCGGGTCCGCCGGACGGGTCATCATGGCCGTAGCATGGAGCTGCGCCACCCGTGCCATCTGCTGGGCGGGAAAATCCCGACCCGCGCCGGTACGCAGATGCAGCGGCAGGTTCATCGCGGCGCCCCTGCGGGAATCCGGTTGGAAATGGATGCACCAGTGCAATCCCGGGCGATCCAGGTCATAGGCGCTGTCGTCCTCGGCCGGAGAGAGAGTCACGTCTCCGGGCTGAAGTGAAAACGTCGCATCGCCCAGCCGCACCCGGCCGGAGTATCCATGCACATGCAGCACATGGGCAGGACCGCGATAGATGAAGCCGAATCCCCGCTCATCGAGGGGGAACCGTCCCGCCAACCGGATCACCGGCAGCGCCTCCACCGGCCAGGACAGAATGGGACCATTTTCTTTCATTGTTGAATTTTTACCACTCTCTGACAATTGATCCAATTGCCCGCCGTCCGCGCATGGTGCAGTATTTCTCTCTTATGTGTAACGGATGTTGTGCGAACTGCGATTCACACTTGCGACGAAGGAGCATGACCATGGCCCAGGGACTCACCCCGAAACAGTTGGATTTTTACAATACCAATGGCTACCTTCTGGTGAAAGGGGTGCTGTCCAAAGCGGAGGCCCGCGCCGGTCGTCAGGAACTGCACGATCTGGCGGCGCGGCTGCAACGGCAGACGACCATCGACGCGACCTGGGACAGCGCCCAGGCCGTGGCGCCGAACCGCAAAACGGTGCTGCTTCATTGTCATGACGTGCAATTCCAAAGCGCCGCCATGGCCCGGCTGATCGTGGACCCTCGCCTGACCGGCATCGCCCAGTCGATCATCGGGCCGAACGTGCAGCTTCATCACTCGAAGATGTTCATCAAACCCCCGGAAAAGGGCAGCCCCTTTCCCATGCACCAGGACGCCCCCTACTTCCCGCATGAGCGGCATTCGATGATCGCCGCGATCATTCATTTCGATGACGCGCCGATCGAAAAAGGCTGCGTCCGCGTCGTTCCCGGTTCGCACAAGCTGGGGGCGATCCCGCATGTCGCCCAGGGCGGGCATCACCTGCCTCCCGAGCAATACGCGGTGGACGACGCCACCCCCTGCCCCGCCGAAGCCGGCGACGTGCTCTTGTTCTCCTACCTGACCATTCACGGGTCGGGCGTCAACGTCTCCACCGAGGCCCGCACCACGATGCTCATTCAGATGCGCGATCCCACCGATCCCCCGACGGCGCGCACCCACGAATCGCGCGGCCAGGGAATGATGCTCGCCGGCATCGATCCTTCCTGCGGCACGACCCAGCCGCTGGACTCGACACAAGCTCCAGCGCCCGCCATGGGCGGCATGGGCGGCGGCATGGGAACGGAGCGGAAGACGGCCGACGCGATGTAACGCGACGGCGGGGCTTCCGTTCCGTCCTACGGCAATTTTCGTCGATACTCGCTCGGCGACAGCCCCGTGGTCTGCTTGAACCGCCTGGAAAAGTGAAACTCGTTGCAGAACCCGCAGGCGTCGGCGATGTCGCGCAACGTGCGCCGCGGATCGTGCATCATCTCGATCGAGCGGCGGATCAAGCCGTTGAAGCGATGCTTCGCCGGAGACACGCCGGCAAGCCGCGCGAAGCGCTTGCGAAAGTGCGCGTAGGACATGTCGAGTCGCTTCGCGACAAGTTCGAGATCGGGCAGGTTGCTTCCTCGAGGTTCGAGCAGCGCCTGCGCCCGGGCGAGCCAGTCCCGATCGGCGGCGTCGAGGGCGTCGCGCTGGCGATGCGACAGGGCTTCGGCCAGAACCCGCTGGAGCAGGCAGATCCGGGCCAGCGCATCCCCCTCCGCCGAGGAAAACGGCGCGACCGGGGCGTGAAGCCTGGTCAACCACAGGTTCAGCGGGGTCAGCTCGATGATCGGTCGATGGGGATCGAGCAGGCCTCGCTCACGCCACAGATCGAACACCGGCCCGTCAAAGACGATGAAAAACTCGTCCCAATGTTCCCCTTCCGCCGGCCCGTAGGAATGGGGAAGATCGGGAAACACCACGATCATCCGCCCGGGAACGATGCGCTCGACAAGCCCGTTGCCGTCTCGATACACCCCCGCCCCGCCGAGCGGCAGCACCACGGCGTAACTGCCCAAAACACGCATGGCATGGGGCGAAATCCCCCGATTGTGCCTGAGAAAGGCCGACAGCGTGATCCGCCCTATCGGACTTTGCATGGGATGATCCACCAGCACTCGCGACTGCCTGAGGGGCAACTGCATGACGGAAATTGTATCAAAATGCGCATGGAAGTCTCAATTCGCTCATTCCCTTCCCTGAAAATCGTGCCATGATTCTTCTGGCACGATGAACCCCGCACAGGAGCGACGATCATGAGCACAACCATTGAAGCCCTGCCGCAGTTTCAATGCGGCGGCAAAGCGATCGACATGGAGCACGCGGGTCTGATGCGCGACTCCACCGACATTCTCGGCGACACCCCTGCGGCACGCCGGCGAATGCAGGAGGAGGGGTATCTCTATCTTCCCGGATTTCTCGACGTGGACCTCATCCTCGCGGCGAGAAAGAACATGACCGATCAGCTTGCGCGGGAGGGATGTCTCGATCCGCGCTATCCGGCGATGGACGCCGTCGCCGTCCCCGGAAAACCCTTGTCCTTCAAGCCCAGTCTTGCGACGCAAAACGCTCCCTTGATGAAGGTGCTGTACGACGGCGCCATGATGCGATTTTTCGCGAATTTCCTGCAAGGCGCGGTGAGGCATTATGACTTCACCTGGGTGCGGGCCGTCACGCCCGGCCCGGCCACGCCGATCCATGCCGACGTCGTCTACATGGGGCGCGGCACCCACCAGCTCTACACCGCATGGACGCCGATCGGCGACGCGCCGTTCGATCTCGGCGGATTGATCGTGCTTGAAGGTTCCAACAACCACCCCAGGCTCCGGGAAAATTATTTCTATACGGATGTGGACACTTATTGCAAAAACCGCCCCGACCAGAAGGACGCCTGGGCCAAAAAACAAAACGGCGCCCTCAAGGGTCATCCCAATCAGATTCGCAAGAGCATCGGCGGGCGCTGGCTGACCGCCGACTATCGCGCGGGCGATGTCGTCCTCTTCAATGTCTATACGCTGCATGGAGGAACCGACAATCGCTCCAACCGCTTTCGTCTCTCGACCGATACGCGCTATCAACTGGCGGCGGACCCCGTGGATGAGCGCTGGATCGGGGAAAACCCGATCGCCCACGGTCCGGCCGGTAAACGCGGCAAAATCTGCTGAACCGCCACCGCTTCAGCCCCGATTACACCCCCGATCGCCTGCCTAGCGCCAGTGCGGATTGCCTATCCCCGTTTCTGCCTGCCAGGAATTGCGCGGGACCGCAGGACCGATCCGCCTTCGGCGAGCAGGCGATGCCTTCGGCCAATCACACCCGCCAAAAATTATGTAAATAACTTAATTATAATTACTTACAAACAGCTTCCATCTCGCCTTCCGCTTCATTTTCGATACAGCCCTGCGAGATAATACGTTAATTTAGATAAAATCGATAACATGGATAAAGAAATTCGCCGCGCCTTCCCGATACATTCTGTGTCGATGTTACCCAGATTAACATCGGCCGGGTTAAGGAAGCGGCGGCAGGGATGCCTCCGAATGTAAAAACGGGCAGCCAGCGGCAAGATGCGGCGGCTGTCAGGAGATCGTCCCAATGAGCCTCACCTATCAGATCGACACGCACCTGTCGCGTTCATATCTCGAACCCCTTCTCGCCGGGCAGCGGGAACAAACCCGGACACTCATCGACAATGTCCTGAGCGCGGGCATTCAACCGTATGACCTGCTCAACCGGCTGGTCTGGCCGACCATGGAACTCCTCCAGGAGCTGTATCGCGACGATCGCATCAGCGTCAGCCAGCTCAATATGGCGACGCGGCTCAATCGCACGATCACCGATCAGCTCTCGGCCCGCCTCGAACGCAAGCCGACCAACGGCCGCAAGGCGCTGATCTTCTGCGGCAACGCCGAACCCGAGGAACTCGGCGGGCAACTCTGCGCCGATCTTTTCGAGCACGCCGGCTATGAAGTCCGCTTCGCCGGTGGAGGCGTGCCCGAGGATGAAGTCCTCAAGCTGATCGGCGAGGTTCGTCCCGACCTGCTCATCCTGTTCAGCACCCTGCCCAGCGGCGTGCCCGCGGTGCGCAAACTGATCGATTACCTCCGTGAGGTGAACAGTTGTCCCCATATGCAGGTCATGTGCTGTGGTGGAATCTACAAGCGGGCGGAAGGTCTCGCCGAGGAGATCGGGGCCGACCTGTATGCCCCCGACGCCGCCGAGGCGGTCGAGATCGCCAACGCCAATCCCAACCAGCGCGCCACCGTCGATCAGCAGACCGTCGGCCGAACCCGACGCATCCGCAAGGCCGCGGCCCGCAAGACCACTGCCCCGCAACCGCGAATCAACCTCGAAGTCGCATAGACTTCCCCCATCGACAATACGAACGAAAGGGTCTCCAGCGCATCGCGCCGGAGACCCTTCCATTTTACCGCCGCCCCGTCATCCGGCCGGATGACGGCGACGTGTACTGCAATTCATTCAATCGCATGGAAAGGCGGGACCGATCCCGCCTTCCGCTCAGTCGATCTTCACTTCCTTCCCCGCGTCGGCGGAACGATAGACGCCGTCGAGGATCTTCTGTACCGCCATGCCGGCCTCACCGGGAGCGGCCAGGGGGGCGCCCTTCAGGCAGCCGTCAACGAAGTTGCGCAGCTTGGCGGCGAACAGCACGCCGAAATCCGACTGCGACGGCAGATAGCCCGGCTTGCTGTTGATCATCGTCCCCGCGCGATCGGTGAAGATCATGGGAGGATCCCAGGTGCAGCCGCCTTTGGTGCCCATCAGTTGGAAGTTCCAGACGTCCTTCTCGATGTGCGCCACGAAGCTCGCCTCGATCTGGAGGATCGCGCCGTTCTCGAAGCGGACCTGCCCGATCGCCATGTCCTCGACGGTGTAGGTCTTGTAATCCCAGTTCGGCCACTGGCTGACGACATCGGAGGGCTTGTTGCCCATGAACGTCCAGGTGTTGCCGCTGGCGGCGACCGGACGGGGGCTGCCCATGACATAATGCGCCATCTCGATGACGTGAACGCCGATGTCGATCATCGGCCCGCCGCCCTGCTTGTCCTTCTGCCCGAAGACGCCCCAGTTGGGGATGCCGCGGCGGCGCAGCGCCTGGCACTTCACGAACATGATGTCACCGAACTCGCCCGCGTCGGTGGCGCGCTTGAGGAACTGCGTGGCCGGGTGATAACGATACTGGAACCCGGCGACGAGCTTGCGCTTGTTCTTCTTCGCCGCGTCGATCATCTTCTGGCATTCCTTCGGATTCATCGCCATCGGCTTTTCGGTGATGACATGACAACCCGCGTTGGCGGCGTCGATCGCCGGCTGCGCGTGAACGCCGTTGGGCGTACACACGTTCACCGCGTCGGGCTTCACCTCCTTGAGCATCGTCTTCCAGTCCTTGTACACCGACTGGACGCCCCACTTGTCCCGCATCACATCAAGGCGATCAGAATCAATGTCGACGCCCGCGACCACTTCGACATCGGGAAACTTGCCGCCGGTCAACACGCCCAGGTGCGTCTGCGCGATCCCGCCACAGCCGATGAACGCCACGCGGAGCTTCTTGCCCTTGTATTGCGATTTCTTCTCCATCGCCAGTGACTCGGTCGATACGGTCTTCTCTGCCATCGTTCATTCCTTCACAAAGAAAAGAGTGGATGAAAACTCATACTGCAACGCATTCCGGGAACCCATTCCCGGAAAATGAAGCAGAGAGTTTCCAGTGAAATGCCCGGAAACGCAACTGCTCCGGCGCGCCGGGTCGATTTCGACCGGCGCGCCTGTCGATCCGTCCCCTTTCGCGCGGGCAAGCCGGCGACAGGGACGTGCCTCATCGAGAAGGCGACTCCGGGGGAGGGGACGCATCGCCCGACGCCATCGAATCCGCCGTCTTCTCCGTCCGTCGGAAGACCAGCCAGCCGATGACGACGATCGCGACGATGCCCGTCCCCAGCAATACCCATTTTTTGATGACATCCACCTCGTGCAGCAGTTCCTTGAGGTGATGTCCGAGCCAGTATCCCAGCAGCAGAAACAACCCCCCGCTGATCAGCGCCGCAATGCCGTCGACGACCACGAATCGCCAGAAGTTGTAGCGCGTCGCCCCGGCGGCCACCACCATCGCCCCGCGCACCCCGGCGATCAACCGTCCGATGGCGATCACCCAGACCCCGTAACGCGCGAACAGATCCTCGAGCTTCTCGATCCGCGCGGTTGTCAGATGCTTACCGACGAATGGCAGCCGGGTGATCTCCAGCCCATATCGCCGGCCCAGGTGGTAGAGCACGATATCCCCGCCGATGATCCCCAGCCATCCCACCGCACCGGCAAGATAGAGATTCATCCCCTCTCCCGACGACAGCGCCCCCGCGATGATGAGCGGGATATCTTCCGGCAACGGAAGCCCCAGCCCGCACGCGAAGAGCAATCCGAACAACACGAGATACCCCCCGGCCGCGATCCAGTGCTGGATCGAATCGGCGACGGTCGCAAGCAGGATGAGGGAGGGCGGTGGCATGTTGAAACGCGCCACTTTCAGGACGCATGGGGGATGGTTCAGATGTAATACATCGACTGCTGGAGATTGCCGGCGCGGCCGACGTACTCCATCAATTGCTCAAGCGTCATGTTGTCCAGGACATCATCAGTCGCAACCGTGAGCTTCTCGTTGATGAAGCGCACCGCGATTTCCCCCGGCGTCATCTCCATCGCGGGAACGCCCTCCTGGACGGTGAGGCGGCCTTCCAGTCGCCGGATCACGTCTCCGACGCTGATCTCGCGCGGCGCGCGTGACAACCGGTAACCCCCTCCGCTCCCCACCTTGCTCTCAAGAAACCCGCCCCGGCGCAACGCCAGCAGAATGGACTCGAGAAACTTGTTGGGGAGTTCTTCGGCCTTGGCGAGATCGCGCGACTGCACGTAGCTGGTTGGCCAAAGGCGACCCAACTGGACGACCGCCCGCAAGCCATATTCCGTCCGCTTGGACAATCTCAAACCACTCTCCCAAAAGGTGAAGTGCTTGAAATCCTACGGAAATATCGCAACTTCGTCAACGCGAATGCGTGCCTACAATAGTCGGCGGAGGGTGTGCCCTCGAACCGGTCGAACCGAATGTCCATCATGATTTCCAAAACCTCCGGAACCCTCGCGGGAATTCTTCTCCTCCTGGTCATGGCCTCGACGGCGGTGGCGCAGTTCGGCGCCATGCCGCTCCCCGCGGCGCGGCGGGCGACGGTGTCGGCGGAACTGAACACCACCGCGGTTCAACCCGGACAGCAGGCCGTCCTCGCCGTCGTGGTGGACATCGCACCGGGCTATCACGCCCAGTCCCACACGCCCACCGAGGAGTTCTACATCGCATTCAACGTCACCGTCGATTCGAACGATCTCATCGAATCCTTCGCACCGGCTTACCCCACGGGGACCGATCACGTCTATCCGATGATCGGCAAATTGAATGTGTATGACGGCAAGGTCGTCACCCATATCCCCTTGCAGGTGAAATCCAACGTCGCGACCGGACCGACGCGGATCACCGGATCGGTGCGATTCCAGATCTGTGACGACACGAGCTGCTTCGAGCCGGAAACGCGGCCCTTCGGGATCGATGTCGGGATCGTCCCCGCCGGGCAGCCGATTGAGCCGAACCGCGCCGACCTGTTTGCGACGTTCGACCCCTCCGTCTTCTCGCGCCTCACCCCGGCCGACGCCGATTCATCCGTCGCAAGCGACTCCCAAGCCACGACCCTGTTCGGACTCAAGCTCCACAAGGATGCTTATCTGCTCCCCTTTGCGGGCGCGTTTCTGATTGGGATCATTTTCAACATTGTGCCCTGCGTGCTGCCCGTACTGCCGCTGAAGGCCCTCGGCTTCTATGAAGTCGCGCAACACAATCGCGCCAAATGCCTCGCGCTGGGCGCGGTCTTCAGCCTGGGAATCATCGCGACGTTCGGCGCGCTGGCGATCCCCGTGCTGGTGCTTCGGACGCTGCAATGGGGGGAGCTGTTCGGCAATCCGATCTTCGCCGGCGCGATCACGCTCGTCCTCGTGGCGATGGGGATCGGCATGTTCGGCGCGTTCGGTGTCGGGCTGCCGCAATGGGTCTATCGCCTCACCCCCAGGCACGACACCTATTCAGGCAATTTCCTGTTCGGTATTCTCGCGGCCGTCCTCTCGACGCCCTGCACCTTCGGGCTTTTCTTCGTGCTGCTCGTGTGGGCCGCGCTCCAGCCGGCGGCCGTGGGCGTGGGACTGATGATGGTCGTGGGCGCGGGAATGGCCTCGCCTTACCTCCTGCTGTCGGCGTTTCCCGAACTCGCCCGCAACATGCCGCGAACCGGACCCTGGTCGCAAGTCGTCAAGCAGATGATGGGATTCCTGCTGCTTGCGACGGCCGTCTACTTCGCGCAGATCTTCTTCCCGCCCGCATTGCGCGGGGCGATGGCGTGGTGGATGATCTTCACGCTCATCGCCGCCGCAGGCGCGTTTCTCGTGATCCGGGCGATCCAGCTCGCGCCGCGCGCCGCGCCGATCGCCATCGCGTCCGCGATTGCGCTGCTGCTCGTCGGCCCGGCGCTGGCGGTGACGCTGAAGCTCGCCAACCCGCCCATGCAATGGACCTATTACAGCGAGCAATCCCTCGCCGACGCCCGCGCGTCCGGGCATCCGGTGATCGTGAAATTCACCGCCGCCTGGTGCGCCAACTGCCACACCGTCGAGGCCTATGTCTTCGGTGACGAGGCGACGGTGAAATCGCTCCGGCAACACGATGTCGTCGCCATCAAGGCCGATCTCACCCACAGCTCCGCCGAAGGCTGGAACCTCCTGCGCGCGCTGCATCCCGTCGGCGCGATCCCGTTCACGGCCGTCTACCTGCCC
>CAYUNS010000147.1:0-5746 GCA_964446155.1 uncultured Tepidisphaeraceae bacterium
GGCGATCCTCAAGGCCAATGGCAAGCCGCTGAATACCTCGCCGGTCACCGCCCTCACGACCGAACTTCCCTTCACCGCCGATGCTCAGGGCCAATGGACCACCTACACCATCACCGCCGAGCGCGCGGGATTTGAAACCGCCGAGCAGGTCATCGCCTTTACTGATCCCAATCCGCTTTACCGCCTTCAACTCGATCCGATGCGCAAGGATCTTCTCATCACCACCGAGCCGGCCGGAGCACAGGTGTATCTCGATGAGGAATCGCTGGGCGAAAGCCCCGTGAAAGTGGAAGACCGCGCCTTCGCCGTGAACCCCGAAACCAGCGAGTGGATCTCGCAAACCGTGAAGGTCGTCAGCCCCGGATACGATCCGATCACCGCATCGATCAGTTGGGACAACGGGCAGAATTCCTATCACGTCGATCTCAAACCGAAGATCAAGACCGTGCGGATCGTGACGAATCCCGCGGCGGCCGTTGTCACCCTGGACGGCAGGGAATTGCCTCGCGATCAGGATGGGGCGTCCATTGTCGAGTTGTCGTTTCCGCCGATCGACGCGGAGGGGAACCTCAAAACGTATACGGCCGTCGCCACCAGGCAAACCGAGGAATCGGAATGGTATCCTCGAACCTTCACCATCGGCTGGGAGGATGGCAAGGAAAACTACGACGTCGCGATGAAGGAGATCCTGACCCTGCCGGTGCGGCTGGTCGTTCCCGAGATGCAGCGGCGAGCCGGTGCGTGGGAGGTCATCGCCAGGGAGATTCCGACGCTGGGGATGAAGGATGTCACCGAAGGCGCCAACAAGCCCTCGCCGGCCCAGCTCACGCGGTTGCAGAAAGGGGCGATTTTCGACAGCATCGCGGTGTCGCCGGATGGATCGAAGTTGATCTTCCCGCTCCTGATCGACAATGGAACGGATGATTTTCGATCGCAGCTCATCATGATCGACACGGACGGGACCGGCGGGGAAACCTACATGAGCGACGCCAAGTCGCTGGAGTTGACACCCTCCTTCACCCCCGCCGGCGACAAGATATTGTTCGCCTCGAATCGTGGCGGGAAAAACCTCAGCATCTGGGCGGTTTCCACCACCGGCGCGACGGGCATCGAGCAATACACCACCGGCGAGAGCAATGACCTCTGGCCGACCATCGATTCCGATCCGCGGCCGCGCCTGTTCCATCAGGCGCACGTCAACACCCGCTCCGATCCGCGCCTTTACATGAACACGCTCGGAACCAACATCCGCACCGATCTCACCTACGCCGGCGGCAGCCAGCCGCGCGTCAGCCCCAAAAATGACACGATCGTCTTCGTTGGGTTGAATGAAAAGACCGGCAAGCGCGACCTCTTCAAGATATCCGACAAGGGCGGCGTGCCCCAGAACATCACCAACACGCCGGACATCGACGAGTTCGATCCCGCGTGGAACAAGGACGGCAGCAAGCTGGCGTTCGTGTCGGATCGGGCGAAGAACGACGAAACCGGCAACAACTATGACATCTGGTATGTCGATTTCGCCAACCCCGAACGGCCGGTGCAGGTGACCAGCAACGGAAGCTGGGATGATCGACCGGCGTGGGATCCGAACGACAGCGCGATCTACTTCCGTAGCAATCGTGGCGGGGAATGGAACGTCTGGCGGATACCGTTGCGATAAGGATGAATGCCCCGGCACGACACGATGCGTTCGCCTCATCGACAGCGTGGCCGAATTTGTCCCAAAAAGAAACTGAACGCGGAGAATGAAGAAACCCGCCCTGCCGCACATGCGGAGGCGGGTTTCTTTTTTTCGCGGATCGGTCCATCGCCGCGCCGGAACCGGCGCCGGCACGTGAAATGGGGATGAACAGCGCGTCAGACGCGCCCGTAAATATATTCGCTCAGATAATGGATCGTCGCCTCCTGGTTGTTGCTGTGATAGGCGTTGAGGTCGCCGATCGAGATCATCCCAAGCAGGTCGCCATCCTCGGCGCACACCGGAAGATGCCGGATGCGCTTGCTCTGCATGACCGAGGAGACCTCCTCAAGATCCGTCTCCGGCGGACAGCAGATGACATCGGTCGTCATCACCTCGCCGACTATCGTTTCCTGCGGCAACCGCTCGGCGCCGACGACGCGCCGCAGCACATCGCGCTCGGTGAAAACCCCCACCACATGACCGTCGTGCATGACCACCAGCGCTCCGATCTTGTGAAGATTCATCAGCCGGGTCGCTTCAAGCACCGTGGCATCGACATTGACGGAGTGAACCTGGAACCCTTTTGTCGCGAGAACTTCCTGAACCGTCGGCATGGCAACTCCTTTGGCTAGGCGGACAAGAGATGAACACCAATCACGCGGAAACGTCGAATTGACATTTACATTATGAAACACCTGCGACAGGAAGCAACATTGTGAATTTATTCCCAGGAACGCGACACGCCGTTCACGGGCTGGTCAGACCGATAACGGCCGTTGGACCACCGAAGCCGGCGGCCATCGCAATGCTCTTGCGAACGCTTCTCCGCTCACTTTCGCGGCCGATCGTGACCGATCGCGACACCAGCGGGTTTCGCGTTTGAACATTGCCCGGAATGATGCCGTGCCGGTGGCTGAGGCAATTCAACACGATCGCCACCATCCCCGCCGCGCCCAGGCTGTGCCCAAGCGCGCCTTTGTGCGAATAAATGTACGGGGCGCCGTTCCGCGCCGAATCGCCCAGCACCGCATCCAGCGCCGCGAGTTCCATCGGGTCGTTGAGGATCGTTCCCGTGCCGTGTGCATGCACGAGGTCCGGCGGAGGATCGACGGGATCGATCAGCACCTCCCGGAGCAGCCGCTTGAGCGTCGATCCGCTCGGGTCACCGCCGGTGAGATGCTTCGCATCCGCGCCCAGGGCGAATCGATCGATCGCCGCGAAGGCACGATCGGAAGCGTTCGGCGTGATTGACGACTCGAGGCAGATCGCCGCGGCGGCCTCGCTCATGAGGAAGCCGTCGCGGTCGCGATCGAACGGCCGACAGCCTCCGCTCGCCAGCACGCCCAGCCGTCGAAAGCTTCCAACGAAGATCGGATGCAGGGAGGACTCGGCCGCCACGACCAGCGCCCGGCGTATCGAGCCGGATCGAATCATCATCGCCGCGCGAATCACGGCGTGAACCCCGCTGGCGCAGGCGGCCGACAAGGTCATACGCGGACCAGGCCCGAATTTCATTTCCCGTCCCAGGTCATCCGCAACCGCCGACAACCCATATTGATCCAGCCGCCCCATCGACGCATCCATCGCATGATTCGCTTGCGGCGAAGGGCTGATCCACGCTTCAATCGGCCCCTTGCTCGTCCCCACGATAATCGCCGTATCCTCCGAAGCCATCGCCTCCGTATCCCACCCGGACCAGGCGATCGCCTCCTGTGCGGCATGTATGGCAATCGTGCTGATTCGCGACAAATTCCCATGCGTCTCCATCGGCACGCGCGCGTGATCGGCGATGCAACGCCCCGACAGCAACGCCTCCCACGTCCGCTTCGCGGACGCGCCCAGCGGCGTGGCAAGCCCGATCCCGGTGATGATGGATTTCGTCTCCCGCATGAATCCTTGGATGATATTGATGCTCACAATCGAAAACCCACGGCAGGTTCGCCGTGGGCCTGGGATTGTGGTTGCCGACACGTCCGTGATGAGCGATTACGTCGCGGCCGCTTCCATCGGCGCGGGCGCGCCGCAGCAGCCGGAGGCATGACCGTCGCAGGACGGGCGCCCATCTTTGAACGGCGGGCGCATCGTCAGCCCCAGCGTGTTCAACAGCGCCTTGTCGGCGTTGTAGTCCGGCGAGGGCACGGCGGGGGTGAGCATGATCCTGTTTTCGCTGGAGAAGATCGAGTTCGCACCGGCCATGAAGCACAGCGCCTGGTCGGAGGCCGACATCTTCGCGCGTCCGGCCGACAATCTCACCGTGGCGCGCGGCATGATAAGGCGGGCGGTGGCGATCATCCGCAGCGTCTCGAAGATCGACACGTCGGCGTTGTTTTCCAACGGCGTGCCCGCAACCTTGCTCAGAACGTTCACCGGAACGGACTCGGGATGCGGGTTCATCGTGGATAGCGTATGCAGCATCGAGACGCGGTCGTCGATGCTCTCGCCAAGACCGATGATCCCGCCGGTGCAGAGCGTGACGCTGGTCTTGCGGACGTTCTCGAGCGTATTCAACCGATCCTGAAACGTGCGAGAGGTGATGATCGTCTCGTAATATTCCGCGGAGGTGTCGAGGTTGTGGTTGTAGGCGTACAACCCGGCCGCCTCGAGCCTCCGGGCCTGGTCTTCCGTAAGCATGCCCAGCGTGCAGCAGACCTCCAGCCCCATGGCGGTGACATCCTTCACCATGTCCAGGACGCGATCGAACTGCTTGTTGTCGCGCACCTCGCGCCACGCCGCCCCCATGCAGACGCGCGTCACGCCGGATGCCTTCGCCTTCTCGGCGATCGCCAGGACTTCCTCACGGGGCATGAGCGGCTGTGCCTTGATCTCGGTCTGATATCGCGACGACTGCGAGCAATAGCTGCAATCCTCCGGGCAACCACCGGTCTTGATGGAGATCAGCTTGCAGACCTGCACTTCGGCCGAATCGTGAAACGCGCGATGCACGGACGCGGCCTGAAAGATCAATTCCATCAGGGGGGTGTCATGAATCGCGCGGATTTCCGCAACGGTCCAGTCATGACGAACGGGGTGCGACGTGGGCTGCAAATCATCCTCTCCTTTGATCGAACGTCATCTCTTTCCGGGAAACGGATCACCTGACGCGGAACATGTCGCTGATCGGCTGAACGCTCTTCACGACGACGGCGCGCTGCCCGGCGTCGTAAATGAAAACCGCGACCAGTC
The DNA here is from genome assembly GCA_964446155.1 of uncultured Tepidisphaeraceae bacterium. Lineage (GTDB taxonomy): Bacteria > Planctomycetota > Phycisphaerae > Tepidisphaerales > Tepidisphaeraceae > CAYUNS01. The sequence goes on from CAYUNS010000147.1 coordinate 4,868, forward strand.
CGGTGCGGTTGTCGGTGAGATAAAGCGCCTCCCCGCCGCCGGTGACGGGCGCGGTGACGAGTTGATAGTCCCGATCCTTCATGACGGCGGCCGCTTCGACCGGCGCGGGCACAAAGGTGTACATCGCCATGAGCAGGACGGACGACAACGCCAGAATCACGATCCCCATGCTTTTCTTATCCATGATTGCCTCGAAATAGAATATTTGGTGTGAATGAGAATGCGTCCCGATGCGACGGGCGGTTCAGCGCCGGTTTCCACCGCGCGCGCCCGCTTCAAAGACCCGCTTCAGGTCGATTGGCGCCATGCTGTTCAGCCGGCCATCACGCTGGGTGTCGTCGAACGCCATCGCGGTGAGCTGGCTGTTGCTCGAATCGACGATATAGACCACACCCGAGGTTCCACCCACGACCTCGCCGGGAATCATCAGATATTCCGATGGTCGTCCAATTTGCGCCACGGCCTCGTTCTCACCCATGAACTTGCCGGTCAGCACCACCAGCAGCACCACGTTCAAACCCGCCAGGGTCCACAGTATCGCGGTTTTCATTGATGTCTCCTTCTCGGGGTAGATGGTTTGGGACAATACATATTTCAGGCGTGATTTCACTGGCAAACGTTTCAATCCAAACGCGAGCGTCGGGCGTCCTTGAACAGCACCGCCAGACAGATCACCATCAGGAAGACCAGAAGCACCCAGGTCAGCCCGGTCGAGCCTTCCAGTTGCAGCACGCGCCCATAGCCTTCGATCCGCGCATCGCCCAGATCCCGCTCGGGGCCGCGCGACCGCTGCGCCAGCGCGCCGGCCGGCGCCAGCAACATCGCCATGACGCCGCACAACATCGGCACGAGGCGCGATCGGAGACGATTCCAGCCGGA
>CAYUNS010000147.1:5756-9285 GCA_964446155.1 uncultured Tepidisphaeraceae bacterium
CGCATCGAAGCGCGCCGCTCGCCGCGCGCTTCGATGCGGGATTCCGGCGCGATGGCCGTAGGCTTGTTCATGCAACCCATCATAACCAGCTTTCCAGCGGGCGGGCAAGCGATCGAAAATCTTCCATCGGCAGGGCGACCGTTTCCCACTTGACGCTCCGACGCCGCATGTGTTCCCGATAGTCCGACAGGTCCACCGCCAGGAGCAGATACCACCGGTCCTGAAATTCAAACATCCCCGGTTCGGGATGCAGCGGTGCGTCGATCCAGTAGACGAACGCCAGCACCGCCTTGAATTCCTCTCCGAACACCTGCTGCCATTGCATCAGGTCCAGCACATCCTGTTCGGTGGCCCAGGTCTGGTAGCTGGCCCGGCCGGTGCTGTTCCGTGCCTGCCGTCCCTTCACATCCACCAACAGGTTGGGGCCGTTCCGGCTGTACACCACGAAGTCGAAGCTCTTGAGCTTCGCGTTTGAGAACAGCGCTTTGCGGGCCTCGTCAACGGCCACATAGGGAATGCCCCGATGCCGCAGAAACGCCTCGAACGCGGCCTCGTAATGAACGCTTCGGTCAGCCATATGGTTCTGCCCGTGACGCCTTGTTTTTTGCCTCGGCCCGCCAGGACCGGGTTCATCTTTTGGCCGATTGCAGCGCCGTGCCGTTGCGCCGGCGGGCCAGCCCGGGGCTGATCGACAGTTGCACCGGAGCGCTCTGCCCCGTCCCCCCCGCCGCCGTCCCGTTCCGCCCGCGCGCCAGCCCGGACAACACCTCCGGGTTCAGCCCTTTCTTCGTCGCGCCCCGCTTCGCCGGCTTGCGCGATTTCGTCTTCCGGCGCGACTTGGCGCGCTGCTTGGCGAGCTGCTCGTCCGCATATTCACGAAGCTGCTCGGCGCTGGTGAACAGTTGCTTGTAGTCGTATTCGCCACCGTGATAATCGCAATTGTCCGTGGAATATCCCCGGCAGATCGTCGGTCGGGTCTCGTAGATGCCGCAGCGGTTGTCGTCCATCAGGTGCTTGCACCGGTTGAGGATTCCAACATACCACTGCGACTTCTCGATGAAGACGACGACATTCTCGTGGCAGAGATACCAGCGAATGTCCTCATACTCGCGGCGGGTTTCGGGATTGTCGATCGGCAGGGCGAAATACCGGCAGCACAACGCCGCGCATTGGGTGCAAAGACTATCGGCCATAACGTCACAGCTCCGTCTGTCCAAAAAGTGTTCCCTGAAAGTGTTATCCGAATCCGCCTCCCGATTCCATCGAAATGTCGGATGGATTCGCTACATTTATTCCATGCGCATCATCGCGGGCGAACATCGCGGTCGCAACCTCCTGCCGCCGAAATCCGACTCCACCCGGCCGATCACCGATCGTGCCAAGCAATCCCTTTTCGACATTCTCGCCCCGGCGATCCCGGGCGCGGTCGTGCGGGACTGCTTCGCCGGCACCGGCAGCATGGGCCTCGAATGCCTCAGCCGCGGCGCGGCGGAGGTGGTTTTCTTCGAGAAGGACCGCTCCGCGCTCGAACGGCTCGAACGGAACATCGCCGCCCTCGGTGTGCGGGATCGATCACGGATCGTCCCTGGTGACCTGTTCAGATGGTTTTCATCGCCTCCTCCCGAGAACACCGGCCGCGCCGATCTGATCTTCCTCGATCCGCCCTACCGGTTTCTCCGCGAGCGCCCCGACGACCTTCGGCGGCTCGTCGTGTCGATGGCGGCTTCGCATCTCTCCCCCCAGGGCGTCATTCTCTTCCGCCATGACGCCGCCGACGCCCTCGATCTTCCCGCGCTGCGCCGAACGGACGTGCGAACCTACGGAAGCATGACCATCGAGTTTCTTGCCCCGCCAACAACTCCCGGCGACGGGGGTATATCCGCATAGAGAGGATCGCCTTCATCCATGCCCATTCCGCGCTACCGCTATTTCGCCCCCGCCGACGCCGCCCGCGTCAGCAAGCTGCAACTCGTCGCGCGGCAGGTCGTCGAAGGCATCATCACCGGCCAGCACAAAAGCCCCCATCGCGGCTTCAGCGTCGAATTTTCCGAACATCGTGAATATTCCCCCGGCGACGAACTTCGCCACCTCGACTGGCAGGCGTATGCGCGATCCGATCGTTATTACATCAAGCTCTTCGAGCAGGAAACCAATCTCCGCGCCACCCTCGTGCTCGACACCAGCGCCTCGATGGCGTTCGGCGACAAGCTCGATTACGGCCGGCATCTGTGCGCCTGCCTCGCGTATCTCCTCTCAATCCAGCAGGATCTCGCCGGGCTGGTGGCCATCGACGACTCCGTGCGGATCGAGCTTCCCCCGGGTTCATCCCCTTCCCACATGGACAGGCTCTTTCGCGCGCTGGAGACCATCGCTCCCGGCACAACCACCGATCTCGCGAGGCAGTTGCACGGCCTTGCCGAACGCCTCCCCCGACGAAGCCTCATCATCCTCGTCAGCGATCTCTGGCTGGACGTCCCGGAGCTGATCCGCGCGCTCCAGCACCTGCGCTACCGCAAGCACCAGGCGATTCTCCTTCATCTGCTGGATCAACAGGAAATCGATCTCCCCTATGATCGACAGATCACCTTGCAGGACATGGAGACCGACGAAAAACTCCAGATCGATCCCAACGATCTGCGCGAGACTTATCGGCGACAGGTCCAGGATTATCTCACTGGCATCCGGCGGGGCTGCAATGACTGCGATGCGGAATATCATGCGATGCTTGTCCAGCAACCCTATGAAAAAGCACTGGTGGAACTGCTGAACCGGAGAAGCTGAGCGACGGGAATCCTCACATATGTTCGGCCTCGAATTCCTCTTCATCCACGCACTCTGGGCCTTGCCGCTGGCCGGGCTGCCGGTGCTGCTGCACCTGCTGTTTCGGCGCAAATCCCCGGTTGTTCCATTCAGCACCCTGCGGTTCATCAGATCCAGTGTGCAGCACACCGCGGCGCGCAAGCGCGTGCAGCGCTGGCTGCTGCTCGCCTGCCGCGCCCTGCTGCTGCTGCTGCTTATCTGGGCCGTCGCCCAACCCGCGAAGATGCTCGCTTCCAGTTGGTTCGGATCGGGCAGTCGATCCATCGCCGCGATCGTGGTGGACACGAGCTACTCGATGGAGCTTCAGGACGGTCAGATCACCCTTCTCGCGCGCGGCGGCGCCATCGTCGAGGACCTCCTCCGCAACGAGCTTCGCGACGCCGAAGTCGCCCTCTTCCGCAGCGCTTCCCCCACCGGCGATGCCCCCGATCGGCTGCAATCCGCCTCCGCGTTGCTTTCCCAGTGGACACCGCTCACGCCCCAGCCGCGGCAATCGCCGCTCATCGACCGCATCTCCGCCGCCGTCGATCTGCTCGATCGACAGGATGCGGCTGAAAAATGGCTCTTCATCGTCAGCGATCTACAGTCCGGCGAATTCCCCCGCGCCTTGCCCTCCTTCGACCATCTCCGTGTCGTCGTCATCGATCTTCATCCCGATGACGCGCGCTCCGCCGGCGTGACGCAAGTCCAGATGCATCCCGATCAACCG
>CAYUNS010000148.1:0-9083 GCA_964446155.1 uncultured Tepidisphaeraceae bacterium
CATCGACAAGAAGTCGCGCGAGCAGTTCGAGATGCGCACGCATAAGCGCGTCATCGACATTTTCGAGCCCACCGCCCGCACCATCGAGTCGCTGAATCGTCTCGTTGTTCCGGCCGGCGTTTTCGTGAAGATCAAGGCCTGATTTCATACGTACCGACATGCCCCTGCCATAAGGGGCATTTTGTTTTCCGCACCGTGGGGTTCATCCAAGAACCCAGCCGCCCCCGAAGGGCCACGTGTCGCGGGTAAGGTTTCGTCACAACTTTTTGAGGACGGGCAAGAGTCGGAACCCTTTGTTTCCCACTCCTCTGCCTGAAACGGATGACTCCAGCACTGATTGGCAAGAAGGTCGGCATGACCCGCATTTACAGCGACAAGGGAGTTGTCATTCCCGTGACGGTCGTGCAGTGCGAGCCGAACGCCGTCACCCAGGTCAAGACCGTCGAGAGCGATGGCTATAACGCCGTTCAGCTCGGGGCCGTCGAGTCCAAGCCCAAGCACAGCAGCTTTCCCTTGATCGGCCATGCCGGCAAGGCGGGCGTTGGTCCCCGTCGGCACTTCCGTGAGATTCGTCTCAAGGACGCCACCGACAAGCAGCCCGGCGAGATCGTCAACGTCGAGATTTTCAACGAAGTGAAATTCGTCGATATCATCGGCACGAGCAAGGGCAAGGGCACTGCCGGCGTCATGAAGCGATACAATTTCGGTGGTCAGCCCGCTTCGCACGGCACGGAGCGCAAGCACCGTTCGCCGGGGTCGATCGCCTCTCATGCCACCAATCGCGGCACGAGCGGGCGACCCAAGAAGGGGCTTCGCATGGCCGGGCATATGGGCATGGATCGCGTCACCACGCGGAACCACCCCCTGGTGAAGATCGATCCGGCCAACCACCTCCTGCTGATCAAAGGCGCGCTGCCGGGTCCGAACGGCGGGCTGCTGTTCATCCGCAAGAGCATTACGGCAAGGGCGGTTGCCGAGGAATAGTCGCGGGCGACGGGTCGCCCATTACCGGCGATCGACGGAATGTTTCCCTGCGAGCGATCAGCAATGTGATAGTCAGCAACCGGTGAAAACCATGATCGAAGTACAGATTTACAATCAGTCCGGCCAGGAAGTCGAGAAGATCCAGGTCGATGAAGCCAAGCTCGGCGGAGAGGTTCGCAAGGAGCTGCTCAAGCAGGCGTTGGTCATGTATCACGCCAATCAGCGCCAGGGCAGCGCGCATACGCAGGCTCGCGGCGAGGTGGCCGGATCGACGCGAAAGCTGTTCCGGCAGAAAGGCACCGGCAATGCCCGCACCGGCGGCATTCGCAATCCGGTCAAGGTCGGCGGTGGACATGCCAAGCAGAAACGCCCCAAGGATTGGCGCCAGGCGATGCCGAAGAAGGCCCGCCGGCTCGCGACCCAGAGCGCGATCCTCAGCAAGCTTCAGAGCAACGATGTCCGCATCCTGGATGAGATCAAGCTCGAGCAGCCCAAGACCAGGCTGGTCTCGCAGATGTACAAGGCGCTCGGTTTGGATCGCAGCGTGCTGCTCGCGCTGCCCGGTCGGGATGAGTCGATCGAACGATCCGCTCGCAACATCGATCGGACGACCCTGACGACCGTCGCGCAGCTCAATGCGTGGGATATTCTCCGCAACCGCACGCTGTTGCTGACCAAGGCCGGCCTGGAGCAGATCCTGGCCTGAATGTGTCAGTCTCCAATTGCCGGAGGCTGGGTAGGAACAAAGACATGGATAACAACGCCATCATCATCAAGCCGCTGATCACTGAAAAGAGCACGCATCAGCAGAACACCCGCAACGCCTATGCGTTTCAGGTGAATCCGGCCGCGAACAAGCAGCAGATCCGCAATGCGGTCGAAAAGCTGTATGACGTGAAGGTCGTGGATGTCCGCACGATGAACCGCAAGGGCAAGCCGCGCCGAGCCAAGTTTCGCATGACCACCACCAGCGACTGGAAGCGCGCCGTCGTCGTGCTGGATGAAAATTCGAGGATCGAACTGTTCTAGCTGAACCGCTCCCGGAAGCCGGGAGCCATTGGACAACACCATGGCTATCAAACATTACAACCCGACCTCCCCCGGCCGACGCCAGGGCACGGTGCTGGACTACAAATCGGTCATCACCAAGTCCAAGCCCGAGAAGTCGCTCACGCTCGCCAAACGCCGTGCCCATGGACGCAACCACCATGGCATCATCACCGCCAAGCATCGCGGTGGCGGAAACAAGCAGCTTTACCGCATCATCGACTTCAAGCGCAACAAGGATGCCATCCCCGCGACCGTGCAGTCGATCGAGTACGATCCCAACCGCAGTTGCAACATCGCGCTGATTCAATACGAGGATGGCGAGAAAGCCTACATCCTCGCACCGGCGGGACTGAAGGTGGGCGCGGTCATCGTCAGCGGACCAGGGTCCGCTCCCGAGGTGGGCAATGCGATGCCGCTGATCAATATTCCCGGTGGCCTGGAGATTCACAACATCGAGCTGAACCCCGGGCAGGGCGGCAAGCTCGTTCGTTCCGCCGGCGGAGTCGCCCGACTCGGGGCCAAGGAAGGCGAGTATGCGGTCATCATCCTCCCGTCTGGTGAAATGCGCCGCGTGCGCAGCGCCTGTCGGGCCACGATCGGCCAACTCGGCAATCTCGATTGGATCAACATCAGCCTCGGCAAGGCCGGACGCAGCCGGCACCGCGGCATCCGTCCGCACACACGAGCCAAGTCGATGAATCCCATCGACCATCCCCTGGGCGGCGGTGAAGGACGCTCGAACGGCGGACGCCACCCGGTCAGCAAGACCGGCGTTCCCGCCAAGGGCGGCATCACCCGAAACAAGAAGAAGGCGAGCGAAAAGCTGATCCTCCGCCGGCGCAAGTTCGGCAAGCATCAGCAGCGTCCGCAAACCGTCAACGCATGAAGAGGAGTTGCTGGCGGCCGGCGGCCGGCGAATCAGCAACAAGGAACTAGCAACCGGCAACTAGCCACTGGTGAAACATGAGTCGCAGTTCGAAAAAAGGCCCTTACGTAGACGAAAAGCTCTATCGCAAGGTCGCAAAGCTGAATGAGAACCGTGCCAAGCAGCCCATCAAGACCTGGGCCCGCGCCTGCACGATCATTCCCGAGTTCGTGGGCCATACGTTCGAGGTTCACAACGGGAACAAGTTCCTGAAGGTGTTCGTGCAGGAGGACATGGTCGGGCACAAGCTCGGTGAGTTCTCCCCGACGCGCACGTTCCGAGGCCACAGCGGCAAGAAAACCGCGGCGTGAGCCTGAGATTCCATTTTGCTCCGCGACGACGAACGCGGGGCGCGATTGAGGACGTGGATAATGTCATTTGAAGCTAAACATCGGTTCGCTCGCATCGCTCCGCGAAAGGCGCGGCTGGTGATGGACCTGGTTCGCGGGCGCGACGTCGATGACGCGCTGGCGCTGCTGCGATTCAGCAAGAAGCGGGCGTCGGTCTTCATCGAGAAGGTGATCCGCTCGGCGGTCGCCAACGCCAACGAATCGGAGATCCCCACCCGCAACACGCTTTACGTCTCCAAGGCGTGGGTGGACCCGGGTCCGACGATCAAGCGGTTTCAGCCCAAGGATCGCGGCAAGGCTTATTCGATCATGAAGCGCACCAGCCACCTTGTCGTGTCGCTGGATGAACGGAACGAAAAGTAAAGGTAGCTATTCATATGGGTCAGAAAGTCAACCCCATTGGTTTCCGCACCGGCATCACCGAAGACTGGAAGTCGAAGTGGTATGCCTCGAAGGCGGCGTACGGCGACTTCCTCGTCGAGGACCACAAGGTCCGCAAGCTGATCGATAATCGGCTCAATCGGCGACCTCCGTTCGCGGCCGTCAGCGACATCCTGATCGAGCGCACCCGCGAGGAGGTGACGATCACGCTGAAGACCGCCCGACCGGGGTTGGTGATCGGACCGAAGGGCGCCGAGGTTGACAAGCTCCGTGAAGAGCTTGAAGACATGATCAAGCGCAAGGTCGCCCCGATCAAGGTGATCGAGATCAAGAACCCCGATCTCAATGCTCAGCTTGTCGCCGAAGGCGTCGCCGAGCAGTTGAAGAAGCGCGCCAGCTTCCGTCGCGTCCTCAAGCAGCGTATGGACGCCTCGATGCAGGCCGGCGCCAAGGGGATCAAGATCCAGGTGAGCGGACGCCTCGGCGGGGCGGAAATCGCCCGACAGGAAAAGGCCGGTCTTGGATCGGTCCCGCTGACGACCCTCCAGGCGGATGTGAACTACGGGTACGCCATTGCGTACACCACCTACGGCACGATCGGCGTCAAGACGTGGATCTACCGAGGCATGTACGGTGAGGAAGTGCTCGAAACGGATGTGCGTCCCGGCGGCGGGCTTCGTCGCGGGCGCCGCTAAAACGAAGGTGTCGGTCGCTGGTTGCCAGTGAACCGGAAGTGAATTTGGTCGTGTCCCTTAGCAAGAGTCAATCAGCAACTGAACAGGTGTTCCGATGCCAATGATGCCCAAGCGGGTGAAGTTCCGCAAAAGTCAGCGTGGAAAGATGCGTGGCAACGCCACCCGCGGCAATACCGTCGCGTTCGGCGAGTTCGGCCTGCAGAGCCTCACCGCCTCCTGGATCACCGCGCGCCAGATTGAAGCCGGTCGCGTCGCGGCCATGCACTTCCTCCGTCGCGAAGGGCGTGTCTTCATCCGGATTTTCCCGCACAAGCCGGTCTCCGGCAAGCCGCTGGAAACCCGTATGGGCAAGGGCAAGGGCGAGCCTGAATACTGGGTGGCCGTCGTCAAGCCCGGCACGGTGTTGTACGAGATCACCGGCGTCGATGAGATGACCGCCAAGCGCGCCCTGGCCCGCGTGGCTCACAAGATGCCCGTGCCGTGCCGCTTTGTCGCCCGCCGTCACGCGGTCGCATGAGAAAGGCGAAGCCGAGTCCATGCGTTTGAAAGGCCGATCGCCGAAAGCTGAGAGCTACCATGAAAATCACCGAGATCCGCGAAAAGGAAACGAGTCATCTGAAGCACGAGCTGCTCGAAAAGCAGAAGCACCTGTTTGATCTGCGCAGCCAGGCCCTGACGGAAAAGCTGGAAGACCCCAGCCAGTTCCGTAAAACCCGCAGGGACATCGCGCGGATGAAGACCATCCTCCGGCAACGCGAGCTTGAGGAACGGAACCAGGCGTCGGCAACGAAGTAATCCAGTGCCCGGCGGTTTGCGAAAACCGGGGCCATTTACCGAGAACGGACCATGACAGAATCAGCAACGCAACCCGAAGCCCGTCCCCTGCTTCGCACGATCCAGGGCGTGGTGGCTTCGGACAAGGGCGACAAGACGATCAAGGTCGTCGTCAACTATCAGATGAAGCATGAGAAGTACGGAAAGTACCTCAAGCGCCGAACCGTGCTTCACGCCCATGACGAAAAGAACGAGGCCCGCGAGGGCGACCTGGTTGAGATCGGCGAATGCCGTCCGCTCAGCCGAACCAAGCATCATCGCCTGCTGCGAATCGTGCAGAAGGCGCCGGAGCGCGCGGTTCAGGTTTCGGCCGAGGAAGTGATGACCGGCAAGGTGCCGGAAGAACGGTAGGGCATTGCCCGTCGTCGATCACCTCCCGCGTGTGAACGCGATGGCGAGCGGCGACCTGACCGGTAACTGACAACCAGCAACTTTGAGTTGATCATGATTCAGCAACAGACAGTACTGGACATCGCCGACAACACCGGCGCGAAGCAGGCGATGTGCATCAAGGTGCTCGGCGGAAGCACGAGCAGGGGAAAGTTCAAACGCCGGGTCGCGACCGTCGGTGACATCATCATCTGCGCGGTGAAGAAAACCCTGGCCGGCGGCGACGTCAAGCAGGGCGAGATCATCCGTTGCGTGGTGGTTCGCACCAAGCAGCCGACGATCCGTGTGGATGGGAGCTACGTCCGCTTCGACAAGAACGCGGCCGTCGTGATCGACGCGGAGAACAACCCGCGAGGCACGCGCATCTTCGGCGCCGTCGCCCGCGAGCTCCGCGACAAGAACTTCATGAAGATCGTTTCGCTCGCGAGCGAAGTGGTGTAAGGAAGGGATCGTGGTTTTTCGTCGATCGCTGGTTGCCAGCGGCCGGCGGACACCGGCGATCGGAAACTGACAACTGGTTTTGAACATGGCACGACACATTAAAAAAGGCGACACCGTTGAAGTGATCACGGGCGCCGACAAAGGCAAGACCGGCAAGGTGCTTCGCGTGCTCACCGGCAAGGATCGCGTGGTGGTGGAAGGGATCAATCGCGTGCTCAAGCATGTGAAACCCTCCCAGCGCACCCCGCAGGGCGGGCGCATCCAGAAGGACGCCCCGATCCACATCAGCAACGTGATGCCGGTGGATCCGGCGACGGGCAAGGGCGCCCGAGTGCGGTTTGAAAACCGCGACGGCGCCAAGCATCGGGTGGCGGCCAAGAGCGGCACTGATCTCGGTAAGCTCGTCAAGACGCGCTGAAAAAAGGAACCCCTCGATCGCGAGGGCTTGATTAACGCGGTCCCGCGTCGCATGGAAACCGACGCATAACCCGGACGCAGAGGAAGTCATGGCAGAACAAGACAAACGAAAAGGCGGCAAGCCGTCCGACTCGGAGATCGCCGCCCGCAAGGCGGCCAAAAAAGGCCAGCCCAGGGTGGAGGACACCGAATCGGATGAACCTTCCCAGCCGGCGCCTCCCCCGCGACTGATCGCGACTTATCGCGAGAAGATCGTTCCGGCGCTTCAGCAGAAGTTCGGCTACAAGAACCTGCTGGCCGTCCCCCGCCTGGAGAAAGTGGTGATCTCCATGGGACTGGGCAAGGCCGTCACCAGCGGCGAGAAGGGCAAGCTTGAACAGGCGGAAAAGGAACTGTCCGTCATCGCCGGGCAAAAGCCCGTCCGCTGCAAAGCCAAAAAGAGCGTCGCGAACTTCAAGGTTCGCGAAGGGCAGGAGACCGGCTTGAAGGTCACGCTGCGTGGCCCGCGAATGTACGAGTTCCTGGATCGTCTGATCTCCCTGGCGTTTCCCCGCGTGAAGGACTTCCGCGGCGTGAATCCCAACGGGTTCGATCGCGACGGCAACTTCAACTTCGGGTTTACGGAACAGACCGTTTTCCCGGAAGTCGATGGCGCCGCGGTGACGTTTCAGCAGGGCATGAACATCACGATGGTGACGTCGGCCGGATCAGCGGATGAAGGTCGCGAACTGCTCAGGCAGTTCGGGTTTCCATTCCGAGGTGAGAACGAAAACAGGTAGACAGGTGTTGCAGGTTGTCGGCCGACCGCCTTCCCAGGGGTCGCACCGGCAACCGGGCAACCGGCAACCAGCAACTTGAGGAATACATGGCAACCAAAGCCTGGGTGGCAAAACAGAAGCGTCGCGAAGCACTCGTCCAGCGATATGCCGAGATTCGGCGGCAGTTGAAGAAAGAGAAGAACTTCGCCGCGCTGGCGAAGCTGCCGCGCGACGCAAGCCCGACGCGATCGCACAACCGCTGCATGTTGACCGGCCGCAGCAAGGGTGTGCTTCGCAAGTTCAAGATTTCGCGCATCATGCTGCGTGAGCTTGCCAACGCCGGCAAGATCCCCGGACTGAGGAAGGCTAGCTGGTAAGTCGAGTTGCCGATCGTCTTCCGTCACGCGCCATCGGGCGAAGGTGACCATCGGAGCCGACCGACAACGATTCACTGACACTAACAAAACTGGTATCGACTGATGAACAATCAAGATCCCATCGCTGACATGCTGACCCGCATCCGGAACGCCAACCGGGTCGGCCGCCGCATGGTGCTGATCCCCAAGAGCAAAATCTGCCTGGGCATCGCGCAGGTTCTTAAGGACGAAGGGTACATCGAGGAGTTTGACGTCATCGACGACGGCAAGCAGGGACAGATCCGGGTCAAGCTGAAGTATTCCCTCAGCGGCGACAAGGTCATCCACGCGATCGACCGCGCAAGCAAGCCCGGTCGGCGCGTTTACAACAAGGTGGGCGAGCTGCCCCGCGTGCTGAACGGCATGGGCATCGCCGTCGTCAGCACGAGCAAGGGCGTCATGAGCGATCGCCGCGCCCGCGAATACAATGTCGGCGGTGAACTGCTCTGCGTCGTGAGTTAGTTCCGATCGCCGCCCCCCGGTCGCCGGCGGGCGGTGGAACGAGCAACAGACAACTAGCAATTGGTGAGAACATGAGCCGTATCGGAAAAAAACCCGTCCCCATCGGCAAGGCCAAGGTGACGATCAATCAGCAGCACGTCGCCGTCGAAGGCCCCAAGGGCAAGCTCGAGCTGAACGTGCATCCGACGATCACGGTGGTCCAGCAGGACGCCGAGCTGGTCGTGACCCGACCCAACGATGAGAAGGAAAGCAAGGCCCTGCACGGGCTGACCCGCTCGCTCCTGGCCAACATGATCGAAGGCGTCACCGAGGGTTACAAGCGCACTCTCGAGGTTCAGGGCGTCGGTTACAAGGCCGAGCAGAAGGGCAAGAACCTGGTGTTGTCGGTCGGCTACGCCAACCAGATCACCCTGTCGATTCCCGATGGTGTGACGATGCAGCTCGAGGGCGCCAACAAGATTCACGTGTCCGGTCCGAGCAAGCAGCTCGTCGGGCAGTTCGCCAGCGAAATCCGTCGCGTCCGAAAGCCCGAGCCGTACAAGGGCAAGGGCATCCGTTACGAAGGCGAAGTCGTCAAGATCAAGCCGGGCAAGGCCTTCGCCGGCGCCGGTGCGAAGTAGTCCGAATCGAAAATCAACTGAGGCGTCGCATGGAACCGACGCCTCCAAAGGTTGGAAATCATGGCAGACAAGAACACACTCAAGGCAAAGCGTCTCGCACGCCGCAAGATGAGCGTGCGGAAGAACATCTTCGGCACGCCCGAGCGGCCGAGGCTGTCGGTTTTCCGCAGCGACAAGCACATTTACGCCCAGATCATCGACGACCTGGCGGGCAGGACGCTGGTCGCGGTGGGAAGCACGGTCGGCGAGGTGCGCGGGGATCTCAACAACGGGGGCAACATCGCGGCGGCGAAGCTGGTCGGCAAGTCGATCGCGGAACGCGCCGTTGCGGCGGGCATCACCCAGGTGGCGTTCGACCGG
>CAYUNS010000149.1:0-9028 GCA_964446155.1 uncultured Tepidisphaeraceae bacterium
GCCCCTCGAACGCCAGCCCGTTGACGATCGAGGCATCCCCGACGACGGCGACGACGCGGCTGTCGCGCTTGAGCATCGCATCCGCGCCGGCCATGCCGACGGCGGTGCTGATGGCCGTGCCCGCGTGCCCGACCGCGAAGAGGTCGTAAGGGGATTCATCGGGGGAAGGGAATCCGCTGATGGCGCCTTTTTTTCGCAGCCGGGCGAACTTGTCCGCGCGGCCGGTGAGCATCTTGTGGGGATAGCACTGGTGACCGACATCCCAGAGAAGACGATCCGGGCCTTGCGGATAGGGTCCGAAATCAAAGGTGGCGTGCAAGGCGAGGGTCAGCTCGACGACGCCGAGGTTGGAGGCAAGATGGCCGCCATTGGTGGAAACCGCCTCGATGATGCGCGCGCGCATCTCCTCCGCGAGCTGTGCCATCTGGTCGGGCGACAGCTCACGCAGGTCGGTGGGCGCGTGAATCCGATCGAGCAACGACATTCATAACCTCCGTTTGGATCATAGCATGACAAAAGTCCGGGTGGGATTCCAGCCCGCGGCTTTCAGGGATTTCATCGGCGATGGGGGGAAATCCGCATGACGATTGCGTCGGCGGGGGGCGGTGAAACGCGCGGCCGACGATGAAAAGAAGAAGGGCGCCGCGGCTCATCACCGCGACGCCCTTCGGATTTTTCCTGCTCCGAAAAAAATCCGAATCAATCCGGCCCAGCCATGCGCCGGGCCGGAATCGGTTTTTTTAGTAGCTGAAGCCGATGCCGATCTTGCCGATGACTTCGTGGTCATCGCCGGAGTTGGCGGTTTCCAGACCTTCGGCGATCAATGCCAGATAGGTGAGCGAGGCGTTGACCGACCAGTTGCCATACTCGGCCGGGACGGGCAGCGGAATTTCCGTCGCCACGCCGATCGAGAGGAAACCGATGGTTTCCTCGTCGCCGTCATCGTCGAAGTAGAAGTCGTCCAGGCTGATGCCGACCGCAAGCGGAATCGACACCGCGACTTTCCCTTCGCCGACGGGCACATCGAACTTGGGCGAGAGACCAAGCTCCAAGTAGGAGTCCTGCGTGCCGTTCTTGTCGGTGGTCTCCTTGTAGACGCTCACATAAGGCGAGAGGGTGAAGGCGATGTTGGCGTTTTCCATCATCTGGGTGTCGTCGTACTTGACGGTGATGCCCGCTTCCTCGGTCGTGTCCGCGAAGTCGCCCGGATAGGTGTAGTATTGATAGGTCGCGCCGATGGTCACGGGGCCGAAGATGAAATCCAGGCCGACGTAATAATCGGTTTCGAGGATTTTGCCCGAGTTCGACGAACCGGTCTGCTCGTGGATGCTGCCCCAGGTGCCGGCCTTGGCGGCGAGGATGAAATCGTCGCTGTCGATGAGGTTGGCGCCGAATTCAAACCACGGCTGCACGATGATGCCGTCGTCATTGCCGCTGGCGTGGGTGCGATAGCCGCGGAAGAAATAATCCGTGACATAGTCCGCCCCGCCCGAGAAAAACATGGCCCCGGTGTTGGGACTTTCCTCGTTCTGGGCCATTGTGACCTGCGGCACCGATACCATTGCGGCTCCGACGGCCAGTGAAAGAAACCACTTCTTCATGAATGTCTCCTTCCCGTAATTGGGATGTAAGCTGTGGCGAATATCCATTCTCGCGTCACCCGAAACAAACGGAGTGCCATGGCTCCGTCTGGTCCGGCATTTTCCTGATGGCGTTGCGAAATCCCTGATTTTGTCGATAAGGGACACCGCGTTGACCGATTGACAGTGCCTTCGCATTAGGCAACGACCGGCAGGTCGCCTTCATTCTGTCGAATAAAGCCGCAGATCGTTGCGGCCGGTTTATTTCTCCCAACTTAACCGGTCAGGGCAGTCCCGTTCAAGAGAACGGGCTGCTGGGCACGGTTCACGAGTTTGGTAAAGCTAGCGTGAAGTTTTTGCGAATGCAATTGATACACACCCCGGCGGCGATTCCATACAATCGAACGAACCGGCATTGTTTTCGTACCAAGGATCACCATGACACGAGTGTGGCAATCACCCCTTCCTTCGATTTATCGTGAGCTGACGGATGCCGAGCTGCGGGTGCGCATCGCCGCGGCGAGGCGGCGGCTGGGCGAGCGGCTGGTCATCCTCGGGCATCATTACCAGCAGGACGACGTGGTCGATTTCGCCGACTTCACCGGTGACAGCTTCGAGCTGTCCCGGTTCGCGGCGGCGCAGAAAGGGATCGAATACGTCATTTTCTGCGGCGTCCATTTCATGGCGGAATCCGCGGATATCCTCACCGATCCGGGCGTCCAGGTCATCCTGCCCGATCTCGGCGCCGGTTGCTCCATGGCCGACATGGCGAGCCTCGAACAGACGCTCGATTGCTGGGCGCAGCTCGAAGAGACCTGCCCCGATCAGCGGATCGTCCCCATCACCTATATGAACAGCTCGGCCGCCATCAAAAGTTTTGTCGGAGAGCATGGCGGAGCCGTCTGCACCAGCAGCAACTGCCGCAATGTCCTCGAATGGGCCCTCCAGGGCGGCGCTTCCGGGAACACCGGCGATAAAAAAGTGAAAATTCTCTTTTTCCCCGACCAACACCTCGGTCGAAACACCGCCCATGCGATGGGTTATCCCCTCGATCGAATGGTCGTCTGGGATCCCCGGCAGGATCTCGGCGGCAACGCCGAGCGCGATCTGATCGACGCCGACTTCGTTCTCTGGAAAGGCCATTGCTCCGTTCACGCGTTGTTCCGTCCCGAGCATGTCGATCAGGTGCGCGTGAAGTATCCCGGCATGAAGGTGATCGTCCATCCCGAATGCAAGTGGGATGTCGTGCAGAAAGCCGACATGGCCGGCAGCACCGCCTACATCGTCAAGCAGGTCCAGGCCGCGCCCCCCGGCAGCCAGTGGGCGATCGGCACGGAAGTCCATCTCGTCAACCGCCTCCGGCAACAGCACCCGGATCAGCACATCATCGTGTTGTCCGACTGCCAGTGCCTTTGCACCACGATGTATCGCATCGATCTTCCCCACCTCTGCTGGGTGCTGGAAAATCTCGTCGAGGGCGAGGTCGTCAACCGGATTCAGGTGGATGACCACACCCGCCGCTGGTCGCTGGTCGCGCTCGAGCGGATGCTGGGCATCAAGGGCACTGGCAACCCGATCGGCAAACAGCAGCCCGCCGCGACGACGGTGGACTGAAGTCCCCGGCCGGAGGCGCGCCCGCAAGCACCACGGCCAAGTCGCACGTCTCATCCGCCGGCGATGGCGCCGATGATGAAAAACGGCTCCTTTCCCGACGCGACGGCATCGGGCAGGGGCGCATCGGGCGGATCGTGGGAAATGTCCTCCTCGCAGGCGAAGAATCGCACCAGCGCCCGGCGCTGCCCGGTGGCCGGATCGCGGATCGTGCCCCGCAGCGCCGGATAGCGGGATTCCAATGCATCGAGGATGGATTGCCGGGTGATCGGAGGATTCACCTCGAACGACACCTCCCGCGGGGCGCCGGTGAGGGATTGAAGGTGTTGGGGAAGAATGACTCGAATCATGACGATTCCGCTTTCGCCCGTTCCGCCCGCGTTTCCGGTCGTGTTTTTCCTTTTCCATCGGGCGGGCGATGGAACCGGACGCGCTCAGGATTGAAGCGTCTGCACTTCGACCGACGTCACCGCCGGAAGGTCGCGGACGATGGCGGTCCAATGATCGCCGGCGTCGGGGGAGCAGTAGACCTGCCCGCCGGTGGTGCCGAAGTAGATGCCGCACTCGTCGAGCGCATCGACGGCCATCGCATCGCGAAGCACGTTGACGTAGCAATCGCTTTGGGGCAGACCGTTGGCGAGGGCTTCCCACTCGTTTCCGCCGGTGCGACTGCGGTAGACGCGCAGCTTGCCCTCGGGGGGAAAATGCTCGGAGTCGCTTTTGATCGGCACGACGTAGATCGTCTCCGGCTCGTGGGCGTGGACCTCGATGGGGAATCCGAAATCGCTGGGGAGATTGCCGCTGATTTCCCGCCAGTTGTCTCCGGCGTCGTCGGAGCGCATGACATCCCAGTGCTTCTGCATGAACAACACGTTCGGGCGGGACGGATGCAGCGCGATGCGGTGGACGCAGTGGCCGATCTCGGCGTCGGGGTCGGGGATGTATTCCGACTTCAGCCCGCGGTTGATCGGCTTCCATGTTTTGCCGCCGTCATCGGTGCGGAACGCGCCGGCGGCGGAGATGGCGACGAAGAGGCGATCGGGATTTTTGGGATCGAGCAGGATCGTGTGCAGGCACATTCCCCCCGCGCCCGGCTGCCAGAGGTGTCCCTGGGCGGCGCGCAGCCCGGCGATTTCCTGCCAGGATCGCCCGCCGTCGCCGGAGTGGAACAAGGCCGCGTCCTCCGCGCCGGCATAGACGGTGTCGGGATCGCTCAGCGACGGTTCGAGATGCCAGATGCGCTTGAATTCCCAGGGTTTTTGCGTGCCGTCGTACCACTGGTGGGTGGTGAGCGGTCGGCCGGTCTCCTCGGAAGTGTCGTAGGCGAACTTGCTGCTCACGCTGCTCGGCGGGCCGGAGGCGTCCGGCACTTTTTCACCGCCGGGGACTTCCCATGTTCCCCCGCCGTCGCTGGAACGCTGAATGATCTGCCCGAACCAGCCGCTGGATTGCGAGGCGTAAAGTCGATCGGGATCGACCGGGGAACCCTTCAGATGGTAAATCTCCCATCCCGCGAAGTGCGGCCCGCTGACGTTCCATTCACGGCGGGCGCCGTCGGAAGTGAGAATGAACGCCCCTTTGCGCGTGCCGACCAAAACGCGTACATGGCTCATCGTGTCATCCTTTCGATTGAAGGCCGCTCTTGCCCATGTAACGATGGTTACAGATAGCTCCCCCGCGGATTCGGGTCAAGATGAATCCCCGTCATTCCGACGGGTCGAATTCGCCGCTCCCCCGATCCGAAAATGCCCTATACTGATCCGCAATCAGACAGGAGGCCTCATGGCGGAATCATACAGGACCGAGCGGGATTCGATGGGGGAGATGCGCGTGCCCGGCGATGCGTATTATGGCGCGCAGACGGCGAGGGCGGTGGAGAATTTCCCGATTTCGGACCTGCGCCTCGGCCGGGGGTTCATCCGGGCGATGGGGCTGATCAAGTGGGCCTGCGCCGGAACCAACGGCGAGATGGGCACGCTCGACGAGAACCGCCGCCTCCCGCTCCAGCAGGCGGCGCGGGAGGTGATCGACGGAAAGCTCGACGATCAATTCGTCGTCGATGTCTTCCAGACCGGCTCGGGCACCTCGACGAACATGAACGCCAACGAGGTGATCGCCTCCCGCGCCAATGAGCTGGCGACGGGAACGCGCGGCGGCAAGGAGCCGGTTCATCCCAACGATCATGTGAACATGCGGCAAAGCTCCAATGACGTGATCCCCACGGCGATGCACGTGAGCGCCGCGACGGCGATGCGCGAGTCGCTCGTGCCGGCGCTGCGGCGGCTCGAGCAGACCCTCGAGGAAAAGGCGCGGGAGTTCGACGACGTGGTGAAGATCGGCCGGACGCACCTCCAGGATGCGACGCCGATCCGGCTGGGGCAGGAGCTGTCGGGGTATGCCGCGCAGGCGAGATTGAGCGGGCTGCGCGCGGAGAAGGCGATCCGGGCGCTGCGCGAGCTTCCGCTGGGCGGAACCGCGGTGGGAACGGGGATCAACTCGCATCCCGATTTCGCGAGGCGGGCGATCGAGGCGATCGCGAAGGAGACGGGGATCGAGTTCGTCGAGGCGCGGAATCATTTCGAGGCGCAGTCGGCGAAGGACGGGATCGTTGAGGCGTCGGGGCAGCTCAGGACGATCGCCCTGTCGATCGGCAAGATCGCCAACGACATTCGCTGGCTTGCCGGTGGCCCGCGGTGCGGGATCGGAGAGATCAGCATCCCCGCGACCCAGCCGGGCAGCAGCATCATGCCCGGAAAGGTCAACCCCGTGATGAGCGAGATGGCGCTGATGGTGGGGGCGCAGGTGGTGGGGAACGACGCGGCGATCGCGTTCGCCGGCAGCGGGCTGGGAAGCACCTTCGAGTTGAACGTCATGATGCCGGTGATGGCGTACAACATTCTTCAGTCGATCGAACTGCTGGCGCGGGCGGCGAGGGTGTTTGCGGATCGAAGCGTCGTCGGATTGAAAGCCGATCGCGAGCGGTGCGAATCGCTGGTCGAGCGGAGCCTGGCGATGTGTACGAGCCTGGCGCCGAGGATCGGCTACGACCAGGCCGCGGACATCGCCAAGGAGAGCTTCAGGACCGGAAAAACCGTGCGTGAGGTGGCGATGGAGAAGCAGGTGCTTCCCCCGGCCGAACTCGCCCGCGTCCTCGACCCGCGCCGGATGACCGAGCCGCAGGCGGATTAGACGACTCTTTCGGGAACATCATTCCGGCGCGGCCTCCTCCGGGTCGCGATCCGCGCCCGGCGGGTTCCCGTCGCGGACGCGATGGAACACATCGCGGAATTCCGGGTCGGACCGCAACTCCGCGAAGACCTCGTCGCTGATTGCGATCTCCTCCGGCGACAGGTCGAGCTCCTCGCCCATGATGATGTCGTCCTGATTTTTGGGGTCACTGCTCATCGTCGCCTCCGTTGTTTGCGTTTCTGCCGTGCGATATACGCCGCCAACACCTCCTCTTTGGATCGCCCCCAGGGATCGCGGAACATCGGATCGTGTCTCAACGAATCGAAGGCCTCTCTGCTGATCTCGAGCTCCTCCGGTGACAGGTCGAGCTCCTCGCCCATGATGATGTCGTCCTGATTTTTGGGGTCACTGCTCATCGTCGCCTCCGTTGTTTGCGTTTCTCCCGTGCGATATACGCCGCCAACACCTTCCAGCTCTTGGATTTTGGCGACAAATCGAAGCTCACGCTCGTCGAATCCTCGATCGCGGTGCGCACCGCCTGCGGCGAGTCGATCAATGTTGCATTATACCCCAGCGCCGGCCAGGTGTAATACCCATTCATCGCCGGCCCCCGCGCGGCGTAGGCGTCGATCCTCATGTTGCCTCCTCCGGGTCGCGCTCCGAAGGACGGCTCGGTCGTGCGGCCGAATCTTCCAGTGGATGTCGGCGGCGATCTCGCTCACGGCTGCCGCAATGCGACGCTGATCGGCTGCTGCGGAGGCGGGTATATTCAGTTTCTCCTGCGTCTGCGACCAGTGCCAGGTGCGCCATCTCGTGGAAAAAGACATGGTCCTCATGACCACTGGACCAAGCACCGCCCGCGAACCGCTCCTGTGCCCGCTGGGCGATGGTCGCCCAGTAAGGATAGGCCGGATTGACGCGGAGCTGCCGTGTCGCCGGATTGACGTTGAGGGGCGAAACCTGTCCCGCCGCGCGGAATACGCTGTCGTCGAAGGTGACCGATGCCGGCGAGATTCCTGTTCGGCGGATCACTCGCTCCAGCTTGGGGATGACCTCCTCTGCCGCTCGGCGTGCATCCGCTGCGCCTCGGCCGTCTTGATCTGAAACACCAGGTCGGCGTAGTCCTCCACCTTGTGCGTGGTCAGCACGTCCGTGATCGGATTGACCGTCTCAACCAGGTTGCCTTTGGGCAATCGCCGTTTTGGTCTTTTTCACCAGGCGGATGTCGCGGATCGTCATTGTTTTGTCGATGGCCTTGCACATGTCGTAGATCGTCAGCGCCGCGACGGAGACGGCCGTGAGGGCCTCCATCTCCACGCCGGTCTTCGCCGTGATGCGGGCGATGGCCTTGATGTGCATCGGCAACGGCTCGCCGCCGTCGGATTCCAGTTGCGGCAGATCGAAGCCGATCTCGACGCTCTCGAGGGGCAGCGGATGACACAGCGGGATCAGCTCCCCGCACTTCTTCGCCGCCAGGATCCCCGCGATGCGGGCGGTGGCGAACACGTCCCCCTTGGGCACGGTCTCGTCCGCGATGGCGCGGAGGGTCTCAGGCCGAAGCAGAATGAACCCCTCGGCGACCGCCTCGCGAACCGAGACGGGCTTGCCGCCGACATCCACCATCCGGGCGCGGCCTTTCTCATCCAGGTGGGTGAGCTTGTTTTTCTTCATGATCGTTTCTCCAGGTTGCCCAGCGCGCGGACCGCGCGTTCGGTTTCCGTTGCGATCCGTTCCCAGCCCTGACGGGTGTTGGGTATGTCGTTGAATCGGAGGCCGGCGCCGATCCGCACGCGGATTCGCGCGGGGCGCGGCAGGCGCGCGCCGGGCGGGAAAGCGCGGGCGGCGCCGTCGATGAAACAGGGTATCACGGGGACATCGGCGCCGGCCATCATCATTCCGATTCCGGCCTTGAAAGACCCCATCTGGCCGGTGCGGCTGCGCGTGCCCTCGGGGAAAAGGATGTAGGCGCAGGGTTCGTCGATCAGGCGTTGCCGCAGTTCGGCCAGCGCGTGCCGGCCGGCGTTGTGACGCCACAGGGGCAGGGCGTTGAGAAAAATCGCGGCATAGGCGGCGAGGACGGGGGTGTCGAAGAACGTATCGCCCGCCGCGATCGGCAGTACCCGCCGCCGAAGCCTCGCGGGGACGGCGACGGACAGCGCCAGCGCGTCGAGATGGCTCGCATGGTTGGCCACGAGGACGAATGGCAGCTCGCGCGGCAGATTCTCCCTTCCCCGAACATCGAGACGATGCAGGCAGCAAAGATGAAGGTGGACGAATCGCCACCACGCGCCCTGGACGATCGATTCCTCCAGCCCGCTCTCGCGTCGGGGGCTGCGCCACCGCCGCGTCATGGGCAGGCCGAGGTCGCGCGCGGGTTGATAGCTCCAGTCTTCCACGATTCATCCCGAGATGATGCGCTGCGCGCTCTCAAGCCCCACGCCGTTGAAGTAGTTGATGTAATGAAACGCCGCCGGCGCGACGAGCAGCAGGCTGTCGAACCGATCGAGCAGTCCGCCGTGCCCGGGGATGGCGACGCCCATGTCCTTGATGCCGAGATCGCGCTTGATCGAGGAGAGCATGAGATCCCCGAGTTGCCCGCCGACACTGACGATCAGCCCCAGTCCGATCAGAAGGATGGGATCGTCCAG
>CAYUNS010000150.1:0-8993 GCA_964446155.1 uncultured Tepidisphaeraceae bacterium
CAGCCACGCGCCCATTCCGGCGATGAACAGTTGCAACGCCCCCCACACGGTCCACGACCACTCGGCGGGCAGGAAAACGTGAATCCACATCGCGGGGGAAAGCGGCGAGAAGCCCGACGAGCCGATCAGCGGCTCGCCAAGACCCTGGTGCGGATTCCACAGGGGCATTTCACCGGCGCGAAGACGGGTGATGGCATATTCCATCGTTGCAATGGTTGTGACAAGATGATCGTATGCCAGGGAATGCGTTTCGGCGGGAAAAGCGCTCCATGGCGCGATGCGCTGGATCGGCGAGACGTTCACGCCCACCCGGCCGGGCAGCCCGCCGCCGATGACGGTGAAACACGCGAGAAAAAGCAGACCGGCCAGACCGAGGAACCGCCGTCCGGTCGATTCCATCCCGCCAGGCGGCATATCGACAGGACAACCGGGCGTCCCTTCCGTCCGTTGCTCATCCAAAACCGCGTCCATGAACCAGTCCACGTTAGCAGCCGCCGGGAAAGTGGCAAGACGTGAGATTCGACTATAATGCCGGCCCGATGACACCGCCGACAACGAATTCGACCGCATGGAACGACGCCCTGCTGCAAAATCCGCACGCGGCGACCGACAAGCGCACCCGCGTGCAAAAAATGTTCGCGGCCATCGCGCCCAGCTACGACCTCAACAACCGCCTGCACAGTTTGTGGATGGATCAGCGCTGGCGGAAAAAGGCGGTGAAGCTGGCGGAACCGAAAACGACGGACGCCGTGGTCGACGTGGCGTGCGGAACGGGGGACCTGACGCTGGCGTTCCGCAAGGCGCTTGGATCGAGCGCCCCAGCGGCACTGGGCATCGACTTCACCTACGAGATGCTGCCGATCGCGCGGGCGAAGACGGCCAATCGCCAATCGCCAATCGCACCCTGCACATTCATTAACGGCGACGCCCAGTGTCTACCGCTCGACAACCAATCCGCCGATGTCGTTTCCATCGCCTTCGGCATCCGCAACGTGCAGGATGTCCCGACGGCCTTGAAGGAATTCCACCGCGTGCTCCGCCCCGGTGGGCGCGTCATCATCCTGGAGTTCTCGCTGCCGACCAACGCCCTCCTCCGCGGAATGTACAACTTCTACTTCCGCAAAATCCTCCCCCGCACCGCGACCCTCATCAGCCGCGACAAGACCGGCGCGTACAAATACCTCCCCGAAAGCGTCAACACCTTCATCGGCCGGGAACAAATGATGTCGATGATGCGCGACGCGGGCTTCAAGGAGATTCGGCAACACCCGCTCACCTTCGGCGTCTGCGTCTGCTATCGCGGCATGAAAGACTGACACGAAACCCTGGTTGACGGCGTCATTCGCCGACGTGGGAAATAAACGGGGTCGCATATCGAAATCGAGAACGAGGTATACGTCCGACCGACCCACAGAAAAACAGAAAAGGTGACATCCACCTTTCTCTATTATCGCCTTTTCCGCTATCATACCCGTCATGCCACGCACCGCACGCAATGCCATCGGCGGGATTGTCTACCATGTCCTCAACCGCGGCAGCAACCGTCAGCCGTTGTTCCGCAAGGATGGCGACTACGCCGCGTTCACCCAGTTGATGATCGAAGCAAGGGCGCGGGCGGATGTCGAGCTGTTCGGGTATTGCCTCATGCCCAATCACTGGCACCTGGTGCTGCGGCCGCGGGGCGATCGCGACCTGGCGGGATATATGGCCTGGCTGAGCAATACGCATGTCAAGCGATACCGCGCTCGCCACCCATCCACCAGCGGCCATCTCTACCAGGGGCGATACAAGAGCTTCCCCGTGGCCGAGGATCTCGATTTTGTGCGGCTGATGCGATACGTCGAGAGCAATCCGCTGCGTCGTCGCCGGCCGCTGGTCGAGCGGGCGCAGGATTGGCCGTGGAGCAGCCTTGGCTGCGATGCGCGGGTGCGCCGCGAGCTGCTGTCGCCGTGGCCGGTGGATAAGCCGCCGCGATGGGCGGCGGTCGTCAATCGCGATCAGCCGCAGGCCGAACAGGACCGCATCGCCCTCAGCATCGTCCGCGACCGCCCCCTCGGGCCGTCGCCATGGGTGACGCGAATCGCCAACAAGCTGGGACTGAACTGGACCCTGAATCCCCGCGGCCGGCCAAAACGGCAGACGCCGGATACGTGATCTGAAGTCGATCAAACCTCAAAAAGGTGGGCGTCACCTTTTTGCTTCTTCTCAATCAACGCTCAGGCACTCGATGGACTACTTGGGCCCAAGTGGAAATAATATCAGCAAGTCTCGCAGTTCACGGCGTTTGTTGATTGTCGTCGTGACCTTGGCGACATCCTTGCTCTATTGTTCCCTGCCAATCCTTGCCGGCATCTTTTCGATTGGTGACAGGCATGGTCCGGTCATTTACCCCCAAACGGCTCATGAGGTGCTCTACATTGTGGGATGGGAATTGGCAGGACATTCTGGAAAACCACGGGTATTAGGACGGGGTGCGCCGCCGAGGCCACTTTTCTATGGACTGTAAGAAAATCAAAGAGAGAACTAAAGGTGACATCCAGGCTCTGTAGAAAACCCATAGTAACGCGAGCATGCGGTTGTGGGTCAGAACGCGCAGGAGCATGTCGCGGCGGCAGGACGTTGGTTGCAAGGCGGCGGGTGGAAGTCCCTATGCCGTCTGGGTTGAAATCAGTTGGAAGTCGCCGGCATTGTGGAGCCGGCGTTCGACGGCGTAATAGTGGAACTTCTTGCTGAAGACGAGGCGCAGCTCGATATGGACGGTCTCCAGATCGCCGATGCGCTCGAAGGTCGTCTCGACCACTTCCACCTCCGTGCCCTTGAACAAGGCGATGGCGTCGGCGATGCAGTCGGACGACCAACGGCTTCGGAGCTTGATGGTGCGATAGCGGCGGCGGGGGAAGGCGTCGCCGATGTAATTGAAGACCCAGAGCGTGAGGACGGTCAGCAAGGCCGACACGAGCGTCAGCGTGTACAGCCCGAATCCCGCCGCGAGTCCGATCGCCGCGACCGACCACATCGCCGCCGCGGTCGTCAGCCCGCGGACCGATCCGCGCGTCTGGAGGATCGTGCCCGCGCCGAGAAACCCGATGCCCGTCATCACCGCGTAGGCGATGCGGATCAGATCGACGGTGACGTGAACATTTTCGTTCGCGTCCTTCCAGTTGTAGCGGGTCAACTGGATCGACACGACCATCACCAGCGCGCTGGCCATGCAGACCAGGATGTGGGTGCGGAACCCCGCCTCCCGGCCGCGAATCTCACGTTCAGCCCCGACCAGCCCTCCCGCGAAAGCCGCCAGCAGCAGCCGGAAAATGGCCTCCGCAGTCCACCCGTAGGTGTTGAGCCAATTGTGAAAAAACAGGTCGAAAGCATTCATGGATAGGCGGTCTCGTCGTAACGGCGGGGGGAGAACTTAACACAATCCCAATGGTTCCGAAAGCGCGGGAACACTCAAAAAAAAAGCGAGGGAAACGGCAAGGGAAGATTCGGGCTTCCGCCGCATGGGTTCCTTGTGGGCGCGTCGTTTGCCTGGTCCGGAGACACGGGGTTGGTTTCATGTCGCGTGGCGCGGCATGGCGGCGAACTCGCGTCTGGCCAGCCAGTCCGCGCAGCGCCGCGTCCAGGTGGACAGGATCGGATCATCCGTCGCCAGCCCCACTCCATGCCGGCCGTGTTCGTAAACGTGCAGCTCGAACGCCACCCCCGCCGCCGCCAGGGCGTCGGCGTACATCAGCGCATTGGCGACGGGAACCGCGCCGTCATCGGCCGTATGAAACAGAAACGTCGGCGGCGTTTCCGTCGTCACCTGCTTGTGGCTGGATAGAAACTCGACCAGCTCGCGCGGGGGATTCTCGCCGAGCAGGTTGCCGCGCGACCCCGAGTGAGCCTGCACGTCCATCGAAATCACCGGATACGCCAGCACCGACAGGTCCGGCCGGCTGCTCGCCCATTCGATGGGATCGTCCGATGCGGCATTCCCCGCATCAAAATGCGTGGAAATGGTCGAAGCCAGGTGTCCACCGGCCGAAAACCCCATCACGCCGATGCGATTCGTGTCCACGCCCCACTCCCTCGCGCGGGCACGAACGGTCCGCACCGCGCGGGCGGCGTCGTTGAGCATGTCGGGATGCCGATGCTTCGGCGCCAACCGATACTTCACCACGAATCCCGTAATGCCCAACCCGTTCAGCCACAGCGCGACCGCCTCGCCTTCGTGCGGCGCCAGCGCCTGATATCCCCCACCGGGGAAGATCACCATCGCCGCTCCCGTGGGACTGGCCGCGGGATAGACGCTCAGCGTCGAATCCGATGTCTCCGCGGTGGCTTCCCACATCCGAATCGTCTCTCGCGCCGAATCGCTCATCGCCCTGCTTCCCGTGGTTCAATGACCTGTTGATCGCCCGTCTCCGCCGCGCGGGGCGATTCCTCCACCGAAATCGCCCGCCGCAGCAAGCGTGGACTCAGCTTACCATACACCACCGACGTTCCCAGCAGCAGCGCCCCCACGCCCAGAAACGACAGGATGCGATATCCCGTTCCCGCGCCGGCGAGATCGACCAGCACCACCTTCAGCAGCGTCATCGCGAACAACCCCAGCGCGCCATAGCGCAGCGGGGCGAGCCGCCAGGCGAAGCCCGCCACGATCGCCCCCGCCGCGAGAATCGCCCATCCGACCGACATCGCCACCTGCCGGGCCTGATCGGGATCGGACGCCGTGCCGCGAATCTTCATCAACTCGAACGCGCGATCGATCTCGACCGTGACGCAGATGAACAGCACGGCGGCGGTCAGCGTCGCGACGAACGGCAATCCCGGCATCGCCCCCGTTCGTCCCTGTCGGGAGAAGCGGCAGACGCCCCACGCCGTCGCCACGATCGCCCCGGCCGACAACGTGATGGGGTTGATGAGCGGCGTCATCGCGTCGGCCGACCAACCCGGACCCAGCCGCGCCCACAGCACGTCCAGCATCACCCATTTCATCGTCGCCAGGGTGAACGCCCCGATCGCGAGCGCCTTCAGATGCGACGAGCGATTTTCATCCACCTTCAGTGTCCGCGCGAGCGTGATGAACGCGATCGACAATCCCAGCCATCCGCAGACAACCCCCGCGCCGCTCCACATCACCGGTACGGTGACGATCAGCAACAGCGTCCCCTGCACGAAGAAGCCGGTCGCCATCGTCCGAGCGCCCGACGCCGCGTGGCGCGACAAGACGAGGCCCAGCCCCGCGCAGGCGCCCGCATATCCGATCATCCATGCCCCTCGCACGATCGCCTCGTCGGAATAGTGCGACAGCAGCGTGCCGGCCGCGAGCGCGGCGGTCGCGATCAGGCTGAACATCGCCGCCAGGCTCGATTGCGCCCGGTTCATTCCCGCGTCCCGGCGCAGGGACAGCAGGATCAATTCCGCCTGGAACACCGCCACCGAGGCGATCGCCATCGTCAGCGGGATGGCGC
The DNA here is from genome assembly GCA_964446155.1 of uncultured Tepidisphaeraceae bacterium. Classification (GTDB taxonomy): domain Bacteria; phylum Planctomycetota; class Phycisphaerae; order Tepidisphaerales; family Tepidisphaeraceae; genus CAYUNS01. Next base: position 5,457 of record CAYUNS010000150.1, read on the forward strand.
GTTCGCTCGCCTGGTGATGAATGACGGACAGCACCAGCCACCACAGGCAAATCAGCGCGAAGGACATGCCGCGGACCGCCCACCATCGCCCCCCGCCGCCGCGCGCCGCCATCGCCAGCGCGACGACGTGAAGCATGAACAGGTAAATGAGCAGGGCGTTGCCCCTGCCGACCGTTTCCAGGGCGATCGGCGCCAGGTGTCCGCCGATCAAGGACAACACCGCGATCGACGCCAGCTTCCCCCGCGCGGCGATGATCGCGCCGATCATCATCACCCCGATCATCAGCGCGAAGGCCGTCTGGCGCAGGTAGAGCGAGTAATACCCATAACCCGCATATGCGACGAGAAACAGCGTCCCCACGCCCGCGCCGAACAGCGCCGCCGCCGAAATCACATGCACCCGTCGATACACCCATTCCCCCATGCCCAGCAGCGCCAACCCCACCAGCGACATCAGCCCCACCCTCGCCATCGGGGAAAGCACATCGAACCATTGCTGTTCATACGCATATCGAATGCCCAGCCCCATTCCGATGATGAGCGCCGCCGCCCCGATCCATCCGGCCCATTTCAGACCGATCTCCCGCTCGAGGCCCGATTGCCCGCCAACGGAACCCGCCACCGTCCGCGCCGTCGAATAGTCCAGCCGGCTCACCGGTGCGGCCTTCACTCTCTCCTCGTCGATCCTCTCCATCGACGACGGAAATCTCTCCGGAAGCGGAGGGGGCGATGTCGGCGGCAAACCCGATGACGCCAATGACGCTTGCGGAACCGATGCGGGCGGCGGTTCCGGCGGCGGGATGACCATCCCCAGCCGCGCCTCCACCGCCGACATCCGATCCTCCAACGCCCGAATCCGCATCTGGTCATTCATGTCGTGCCGCCTTCCCTTTGAGCGGATCAGCTTAACCCATGAAGTTAATAAATGCTAACATATTTTACGGGCTTCATCCGCGCGACGATGACCGAGTAAACGCGCGACTCGTTTTCGGACAGGGAGGCCCGCATGGGGAAGTCCATCCAGCCCGGCGCCTCCGTCCTTTCCCGCTGTCATTTTTTCTTTTTCGGGCTTTTCTTTTCCCGCTGACTCGTCTTTTTCGCTTCCGCCGCCTGGAGGTCTTTGGCGAGTTGTTCGCGGGCGTGTAGCTGATCGGGTCCATCTTCCGGCGCGACGCAACTGGGGAATGCCGCCAACAGCTTCTGCGCCTGTTCCAGGGTTTGATCCGAAGGCATCGCCGCGCCGACCTGCCGGCATCGCGCCTGCAACGCCGCGAAAGCCTTTGCTTCCGCCACCGGCTTTCGGCGCCACTGTTCGGCGGCCGGTGGGAGCGCCCGGGCGCGTCGTTCCGCCGACTCGACGCGCTTCACCGCCGCCGGGTGCGTGCTGAAGGTGTCATCCGCCTGCGCGTGCCCATCCGCGATCATCCGTTTGAAGAAATCCGCGAAATGCGCCGGGTTCCACCCCGCGCGCACATAAAAATCGAATCCGATCCCGTCCGCTTCCGTCTCGTCGTCGCGGCTGAACTTCATCCCGACGAAGTTGCCCGCCAGCATCCCGATGCTCGCGCCGTAGCCCGCGTATTCGAGACCGCGCTCATCCCCGCCCGCGACATATCCCGCCGCCCCCGCGACCGCCGCCGTTCCGAGAATCGCGTACTGCCGCGCCATCCCGCCATGCACATGCCGCCCATACACATGCCCGTACTCGTGCGCCATCACCCCCGCCAACTCGTCCTCGCTGTCGCATTGCAGGAACAATCCGCTGTAGATGTACATGTGATTCCCGCCGGTCGTGAAGGCGTTGAGCGTGTCGCTGTTGACCAGGTGAAACCGCATCTCCTCCGAAAACATCCACCCCGCGTCCTCGCCTCCCTTCGCCGCCGGACCATAACCCATGGCGTGCATCTCCCTCGCCGCGTCGATGATCCGCCGCCCCACCTCGTTCATATACGCCGACAACTCGGGATCGGTGATGACCGCGGGCTTGATCCCCGTATGCGCGTCGGCCGCCTGCGCCACGACCGCCTTGTCGGAAATCGCACACCCGCCCGCGCCCATCAGCCCCGCCAGCATGCCGATCGCCATCACGCCCCGCACCAGACCCATTTTCAATTTCATCGTGACCGCCTTGAAATGAATGACACTCGACCCGCTCATTATAACCCGGATCATCCTGAAAACCGCGGCGTCACCCGCTGATCCGATCCTTCCGTCCCACCATCGCCCCGGCGATCCCGGCCGCGATCACGCTCATGCCGATCACCCCCGCCACCGCGGCGATCCCAAAATTCATGTCCCCCGGACGAATCATCTGCGCGATCACCCCCGCGCCCGGACCCAGCACCGATCCCAGTCCGATCAGCGCCTCGTGATATCCGCCATGTTCCGTGCTTCCGTCGCTGAGCACCATCCCGAAATACAGGCTCGCCGAATAAATCAGCCCCATCGCCAGCCCCAGCGCCCCCTGCCACGCGATCATCGACATCAGATCGATCGGCACGCCGTGCATCTCCCCCAGCCAGATCGACGGACGAACGGTGATCCCGAGAAACGCCGCGAACATCACACCCGCCGCCATCACCAGCACGCGGGGGCGCGTGTGCCACCAGACCGTGCTTCCCAGCAGCAGGAACGCGATCCACCGCGCGCCCAGCCACACACTGCCCACCAGCGTCTTGTGCGTCGTCTCCAGCGCTTCGACCACCGGCAGCGAAGGCATGATGGCCATCAGGCTGAAGATCACGACGAACGTGGACGGCAGTGCGATGCGCGACAGCCACAACGCCATCCGCCTCACCCGCAGCAGTTCCGGTTCCGGCTCGACCTGTGTTTCCGCCGCGGCGACCGGGACGCCTTCCACGTCGCGGTTCATCAGCATCAACACCCCCGCGATCAGATGCGCGCCCAGCGGCAGCAGGAACACCCCCGCCTCCCAATACTGGATGATGCTCCCCGACGCCGCGACCGTCAGCGCCCCCGCGCCCGACCAGACCAGGTTGTACACCCCGATCCGCCTCGACAGTTCATGCGCATCGGCGCCGCTCGACACCAGGCTCTCCAGAGCCGGCCAGGAGCCTGCGATGAGGAAGGTGTAGACGATCAGCGCGACCACGGTCATCGCCGGGGTCGCCGCGAGCGATCCGCCCAGCGCCGCCAGCGCCATCGCCAGGTGCAGCCCCACCAGCGCCCGTCGCCGTCCCAACCATCCCGCCAGCGTGCTCGCCAGCAACGCCCCCACGACATACACCGCCCCCTGCGTCGCCGCCAGCAGCAGGTTCTCCCGAGGCCCCCATCCGAACCGGTATGCGGTGTAGAAAAACACCCCCGTCATCAGCATGTTCGCGCCCCCCGACGCCAACCCTTCCACCACATAGCATCGCTTCAACCCCGATCGTTTCGACACCTCCACCGCCTTCACGTCTTCACGTTTCACGTTCCGCATCTTCCCCGAACAACGCCTCGACAAACCGCTGCGGGTCGAAGGTCTCGATGTCCTGCGGGTTTTCCCCAAGGCCGATGAATTTCACCGGAATGTCG
>CAYUNS010000151.1:0-8897 GCA_964446155.1 uncultured Tepidisphaeraceae bacterium
GCATTGGGCGGATGGCGACAAGACGCGCGAGTCGCGCCTCGACGCCGATCGCGTCATTGCGGAGATCGAGCGCCGGCAACCCTCGACCGCCCCGACCGCTCAGCCCGCCCTCGCGAGCGACGGGTTGCTCATCCAACGTCTTCTCGCCGAGGGCAATCTCTCCTTCCGACACGCCGGTATCCTCATCCAGGGCGAGTCCATCGAGTTTGATCCTCGAACCGGGCAGGTCATCGTCCGCGGCGACGAGCAGGTTCCCGTCGCCTGGCTGAACGAAACCAACATGACCCAGGGCGCCGCCGCCGAAATCCGCTACAACGTCAACACCGGCATGATGGAGCTTCGCGACATCCGCGGGCAGATCAGGCGATAAGCCCGACTGTCAGCGCTGTGGAGCGGCCGTTCGTCTGGTTCCGCGCGGCAGCGCATCACCCGCGCCATCCTGAAGACGCCCGAACAGTTGGTAGGGCACGGTCCACCATCGAGACTGGACCGATCGGGTGAATGCGCCGAACACACGGAGCGAGCGGGATCGACTTGCGACTGGCGATCGCCGCGTGGGCGATTGGGGGATCTCGACAGGTGCGGCGGGGTTGAGAGTTTGGTGGAACTCTGTTCCGATAGGGCGAGATGAGCGTACCGCTTCGCATTTTCTATGCCGCCGGTCCGGGTGATGTGGTGGGGACGTACCGGCACTGGTCGGCCGGTCGGGATGATCCGTCCCAGGTCGCGATGACCTATTCGGGGCAGTTTTATGAGTTGTGTGCGCGGCGCGGAGCGACGGGGCGGGTGGTCTCCTCGAATCGGAACCGCCTGCGGCTGGTCGATGGCCGCTTCAATCTCGAGCATCGTCCCATTCCGTTTGAATCCGGGCCGAGCGCGCTGTATCACGCGGGGCAGGTGTGGGCCGCGGCGCGGTTGATCGCGTCGGCGGTGCGGTTTCGCGCGGAGGTGGCCGTGGTCGCGAACGGAAGCTGCCACTGGTTTCCCCTCCTGTTGCTGCGCGCGTTCGGAGTGAAGATCGTGCCCTCGATGCATTGTGTGCTCTGGCCGAAGGGAAAACGGCGCGGAAGGCTCAAACGGGCGATCTCATGGCTGGACGGTGTCTTCTTCAAACGCGGCGCGAGCGCCGTGCTGTGTCTCTCGCGGGACATTCAGGAGCAACTCGATGCGATCACCGGGGGCGGGGGCGCGCGGTCGTTCGACTTCATTCCGACTTATCGCGTCGAGTCGTTCGCGGACCTGGGCGCCGCGCCTGCGGCGTCGCGGCCGTTCCGGGTCTTTTTCGCCGGGCGAATCGAGAAAAACAAGGGTGTGTTCGATCTGCTGGAGATCGCCAAGCGCTTCGCGCGCGAAGGACGGAGCGAGATCGAGTTCGATCTGTGCGGGGACGGGTCGGCGTTGCCGGCGCTGCGATCGGCGGCCGAGGCGGCGGGGGTGGAGACGCGCTTCCGATGCCACGGGCATTCAACCAGGCCGGCCATGCGCGAGATGTATCGACAATGCCATGTCGTCATCGTGCCGACAACCAGCGACTTCATCGAAGGCTTCAACAAAGTGGTGGCCGAAGGCGTGCTGGCGGGTCGTCCGGTCATCACCTCGAACGTCTGTCCCGCGCTGGATGTCGTCGGCGCCGGCGTGGTGGAAGTGCCCGTCGATGACGTGACGGCGTATGGGAACGCCATTCTTCGTTTATGCGATGATCGCGATTTATATGAGCAAAAGCGCCTTGCGGCGCTGGAGCTGCGCGATCCGTTTCACGACCAGACGCGCGGCTGGGGCGCGGCGCTCGATCGGGCGCTGGCGTATCTGGGACATGCGGAAACTCCCCCACAGGCGGAGGCCGCGCCGGGTTCCAGCGGGTCGGCCGCGCAGTCGGATCGTCCCATCTGAATATGTCCATCTCACTTTATTCGTGAAACGAAGCGGGAAATCGCTTTTCGCGCCGCCGGGGTTTTGTTAAATTCCCGCGCCATGCGAAACGGTCTTCTTGCCCTGGTGTTGATGTGCATCCTGACGCCGCGCCTTCACGCGGTCACCCCCGCGGAGCTGGAGGCGAATCCGCTCTGGATGCCGGAGAGCGCCTCGGTCAAGGTCGATCTCAATTTCACCGACGGCGCCAAGGTCAAGGCCGGTGAGAAGTACAAGATTTACCAGTTGAAGGATGGGGAACTGCGGTTGTGGTTTCCCAACGGCAAGAGCACGTTCAGCGTGACCGTCGATCAGTCCAGCCTGATCGCGGATGCCGAGGCCGCCCTCGAAAAGCTCACGCCCGCGCAGCGCGAGCTTTCGCCCAGGCTGATCGCCGAGCGGCAGGACATCTGGCCGCTCAAGGTGAAGCTCGGCGACACCGTCACCTACGACGACGGCTCGCGGCTGTCGAAAGGCGCGGAGTTCACCGTCACGGGCTATGACGGCCAGGCCGTTCAGGTCTTCGAGTCCCGTAAGAACATGCTGTTCAACGTCAATCCCGCCGTCACCGATTTCTTCGCCCGCTGCATGGAGAATGTCGAATCGCCCAAGCCGTCGCGGCTGTATCAGGAGCTTGCCGGCTCGGTCGTGAACGCCACGACGCTCGAACCATTCGACTTCCTCGCGGAAGGGGGACCGGAGTATCTCGCCGTTTATTACGCCGCCGCCTGGTGTCCTTATTGCGCCCAGACCTCCCCGGAGGTGATGAAGTGGTATGAGGAGAACGAAGCGCGGGAGAAGAAGCGGATCGAGATGGTGCTGGTCAGCCGCGACAAGAGCAGGGCGGAATTGTCGCGGCACATCGAGTCGCTGAAGTTTCGTTCGTCGGTGGTGCCGTTCGACAAGGTGATGGAGATGATCGTGTTGAGGAACACGCCCGATAATGCGGGGCTTCCCTACCTGTTTGTCGTGGACCGCGCCGGCAACGTCGTTTTGCAAAGCCTCGGCGGGCAGCCGATGGACCGCACCCAGGACATGCTCACCCGCATGCGCGCCCTTCAAGCCAAGCTCGACGCCGAATGATAATCCGTCCGCGCGGCGGGGTCGGAGATCCCCGTTCGCGCGTTGAGATGACCCGTCACCGTTAATATATATGGTCCACACGCATACCTCTGCGTGTGGGCCATCGTCCGCCATTCTTTTTCTTTCGGATGATCGCACCCAGGCTCACTTGGAGCCTGGGTGCTTTGTTGCGCCGCTCACACGTCCGAGAACCGAATATCCGCGCAATCCTCCCAAACATCCTAATGTGCCTACTCCGCCCAGCCGACAAACACTGAGCAGATAGATACCACAACACCGTTTCAACGGAGAAACCGCGATGAAGATCAAGACATGGATACCGATTGCCCTGGCGATGGTGCTGGGGTTGTCCGCATTGTTTGTGACGAAGAACATGCTGGGCAGGAACGACAAGCCCGAGGTGGTTTCCGCCACAACCACCCGGATCGTGGTGGCCAAGCGGGACATCGCCCCCGGTCATGTGATTACCGCGGAAGATCTCGCCATGACGGGCGCTTCCGATGAGATGACGCCCGACGGCGTCTTCTTCAATTCGTCCGAACTGCTGGGGCGCGTCACCGCCGTCGCCCTGGTGCGCGGGCAGACCGTGCTGGCGCCGATGCTGGCGCCCGAGGGATCGGGCAGCGGGCTGGCGGCGCTGGTGCCGGACGGGATGCGCGCCATCACGATCGAGGTCAACGAGTTTTCAGGTCTCGCCGGATTGCTCCGTCCCGGCTCGCGCGTCGATATCATCTCGCTGTTGCGCGATGACAACCGGGGGGAGACGGTGTCGCGGACCATCGTTCAGAACGTGAAGGTCACCGCGGTGGGGCAGCAGACCTCCCCGAATCCGTCCAATCCGAATGAAGGCATTCCCAACAGCGTCACGTTGATGACGACTCCCGAGGAGGCGCAGAAGCTGCAGCTCGCGAGTCAGGGCGGTCGGCCCTGGCTGGTGCTGCGGAACATGCGCGATCAGCTTCAGCTCGAGCTTGCGGGAACTCGGCAGTCGGATCTTCGCGGCGACAACAATGTCGTCGATCCGTTCGCCCCGACGGTGGTTCCCGTGCATATCGAGGAATCGCCCGTGGAGGTGAAGCCGGCGGAGCCGGTCGCGGAGGTTCCGCAGCCGGTTCGTCCGACGGTTCGTCATCGCACGGTGAAGCTCATCCGCGGGGGGCAGGAAAGCAATGTCGTCTTTGAAATTCACGGTCGTCCGTCCCAGCAGATGCTGACGGGTGGGCAGTACGAGCTTGAATAAAACGCATTCGATCAATCAACAACGCCTCTTAACGCCTTTTACCGGGTCACGCATATGACACACGCGAAGAATCACACTTGTTCCGCCATCGGCGCCTTGAGCGCGGCCATCGCAGGGCTGATGCTCGCCTCACCGACCAGCGCCCAGACGACGATGCCCTCCGTCGATTCGATTTCCGCCGTCGCCGCCGCCGCGACGACGCGCCCGGCCCAGGCCGCTCCCCGGCCCGCCGGCCCTCAGGCCGCCGCCGCGCCCGCGACGCCCGCCCAGGCGCCCGACGAGACGCTCGTCGCCAGCGGTCTCGATGAGGACGGAATCCTCCGTCTCAGCGTCGATAAGAACGCGGTCCTCACCACGGCCGATCCGTACAAGGATCTCAGCATCGCCAATCCCGCGATCGCCGACATCAATCTGATCAACCCGACGACGATCCTCGTCACCGCCAAGAAGGCGGGCAGCACGCAACTCACGATCTGGAACGACGCGGGCAAGTCGCAGTCGATCAACATCAACGTGCAGTTCGACGTGCGCGTGCTCCAGGAGCAGTACAACACGATGTTCCCCGGATCGAACATCGAGGTGAGCAGCGCCAACGGCGCGATCGCCCTCAAGGGGCGCGTCCCCAGCCTCCAGGTCGCCGAGCAGGCTTCGCAGCTCGCGGCGCCCTATGCCACCAGTGTGCTCAATTTCCTCGAGGTTTCCGGTGGGCAGCAGGTCATGCTCCAGGTGCGATTCGCCGAGGTCTCCCGCAGCGCCACCAACGCCCTGGGCGTCAACCTCTTCGCCGCCGACGGATCGTTCGCCGGCGGGAGCAACATCGGGCAGGTCAGCCCGGTCACCAATCAGCCGTTCGGCAATTTTGGCGACACCCCCGCCTTCAAGGGCATCGAGATCGAAGCCCCCGGGCACACCATCAGTCCGTCCGTCACCCTCTATGGCGCGGGGCAGATCGGATCGTTTTATCTCGAGTATTTCGTCGAGGCGCTGCGGCAGAACAACCTGCTGCGAGTGCTCGCCGAACCGAATCTCATCGCCATTTCCGGGCAGGAAGCCAGCTTCCTCGCCGGTGGCGAGTTTCCCGTCCCCGTTCCGCAGGCTGGCGACGGTGGAACCGTCATCACCATCGAATACCGCGAATTCGGCGTGAAGCTGAAGTTCGTCCCGATCGTGCAGGGCAACGGAAAGATCATGCTCAAGGTCGAACCTGAGGTGAGCGATCTCGATTACACCGCCGCCGTCCGCACCCAGGGTTTCCTGATTCCCGGCCTGCGGAAGCGCACGGTCTCGACCACCGTCGAGATGTCCGAAGGGCAGACCTTCGCGATCGCCGGGCTGCTCGACAACAAGGTCGTCGCCAGCAAGGACGTGACGCCGCTGCTCGGCGATCTCCCCATTCTCGGGGCGCTGTTCCGATCCGTTCGCTACGAGCGCCGCGACACCGAACTGGTTGTGCTTGTCACGCCGATCCTCGTCGAACCCATGAACCCCGGCGAAGTCCCCGCGCTGCCCGGAGAGCGCTGGAGGCATCCCACCGAGGGTGAATTGTTCTGGCTCCGCGACCTGGGCGGACCGGAAACCGACAAGACCGTCCGGGACACGGAAGACGCCGCCCCGCGCCGCTTCCAGGGACAGTTCGGCTTCACCCCCGCATCGGCGACCGCCGACACCGGCGACGACCTCGGGGAATGAAGACGGGGGGAATGAAGACGGCGACGGGGTCGATTGTGAATGCAAACGAGGATTTGAGATGTACGTGCAACTGAATTGTATCATTGTTGACGCCGACTCCACCAACCGCCAGGAGCTGACCGGCTTCCTGGCGCAGCATGGAGCGCAGGTGGTGGCGCTGCTGCCGTCCCCCGAGCAGCTTCACACTTTCCTGGGCAAGCCGGACGCGCCCCAGCTTGTCATCATCAATCTCGACCCCAATGCGCAGGAGACGCTTCGCAAGGTGGGGCCGCTGGTCCGCCAGCACCCCAACGTCAGCTTCTTCGTAATGTCGCAGGTGGTTGACGCCAACTTGCTCATGGAGGCGATGCACCTGGGGGTGAGGGAGTTCATCCCGCTGCCGATCAGCGAGCAGAAGTTCGCCGCGGCGATCGATCGCGTCGCGCAGCAATACGGCATGGGGCGCCGCGCCAAGATCATCCACGTCGTTCCGACGATGGGCGGATGCGGCTCGACCACCGTCGCGTGCAACGTCGCCGCCTCGCTGGCCAAGACCGGCGCCAAGACGATCCTGATGGACATGGATCTCGTCCGTGGAGGCGTCGCCGGATACTTCGATTCCCGCCCGCGATACACCATCGCCGACGTGATGGATTCCGCGGAAAAGGTGGACAAGGCGATGCTCGACAACGCCCTGACGATCCACGAGGGAAGCAATCTCGCGATCCTGGCCCGCCCGGAACTGCCGGAGGACACGCAGCGCGTCAACCAGCCCGGACTGACCCGGCTGATGAACGTCCTCGGACGGGTCTTCGATTATGTCGTCGTCGATTCGATCATGAGCATCGATCCGATCTACTCGACCGCGATTCACTCGGCGGATGTCAACCTGATCGTGATGCAGCTCAATGTGCCCAGCGCCAAGAACGCCGAGCGCTTCGTCGGGGCGCTGCGCCGCATGGGGATCGAGGCCAGCAAAATCCGCATCGTCGTCAACCGCTATGTGAAGAAGGGATGCGACATCGAGCCGGATGAAGTCGAGCGGGCGCTGGGGCTGAAGATCTCCTGGCTGGTCCCCAACGACTTCAAGAACGCCATCGGCGCGATCAACTTCGGCGAGCCGGTCGTGCTTCGCGCGCCCCGGTCCGAGATCAGCACGAGCCTGAACGGCCTGGCCGGAGCGCTCAACGGCAAGACCTCGGTGAACTGAGGCGGGGAATCGGATTTCATGGTGGCTCGACGGGCGATGACGCGCCGGAGCCTGAATCGGGCGAACCGCCCGCAGGAATTGAATCATGGGACTTTTCACACGCAGCACGCCGACTCCGGTCCAGCCCGTCGTTGCGACGACCAACGGCAACGGAAGCCCTCCCGCGCCGGTCGTCGTTCCGCCGATCGCCGCGCCGCCCGTCCATCAGACGCCCGCGCAGTTGACTGAACGACAGAAGCAGTTCCAGCAGTTGAAGGTGAGGATTCACCAGCAGCTCGTCGAACGCCTCGACGTGCAGAACCTCAAGTCGCTTCCGCCGGACACCGTGCGGAACGAGGTCCGCACGCTCATCCGTGAGCTTTGCCAGTCCGAAAAAGGCCTGCTCAACAGCGCCGAGCAGGAACGCCTCATGGACGAGGTGATGGATGAAACCTTCGGGCTTGGACCGTTGGAGACATTGCTGAAGGACTCGAGCATCACCGACATCCTGGTGAATCGCCACGACCGCATTTACGTCGAGCGTCGCGGCCGGCTCGAGATGGTCGAGACTCGCTTCCGCGACAACCAGCACCTCCGGCAGATCATCGATCGGATCGTGGGGCTGGTCGGAAGACGCATCGACGAAACCAGCCCGATGGTGGACGCCCGTCTCGCCGACGGCAGCCGCGTCAACGCCATCATCCCGCCGCTGGCGCTGGACGGATGCGCGATGTCGGTGCGTCGATTCGGCTCCCGGCCTCTGCAGCTCGAGGATCTCATCCGTCACGGGGCGTTTCCCCCGGCCGTGATGGATTTCCTCTCCGCGGCCGTGCAGTCGCGCTGCAACGTGCTGATCAGTGGAGGCACCGGCTCGGGAAAGACGACCCTGCTCAACTGCCTGTCGCGTTACGTTCCCGCCGACGAGCGCGTCATCACCATCGAGGATGCCGCCGAGCTTCAGCTTCAACAGCCTCATGTGGTCCGTCTCGAAACCCGTCCCGCCAACATCGAGGGCAAGGGCGAGGTCACGCAGCGCGACCTGGTGAAGAACTGTCTGCGTATGCGCCCGGATCGCATCATTATCGGTGAAGTCCGATCCGGAGAGGCGCTGGACATGCTCCAGGCGATGAACACCGGACACGAAGGATCGATGACCACCGTTCACGCGAACAACACCCGCGACGCCCTCGGGCGGCTCGAGGTCATGATCGCCATGGCGGGATACGACATTCCCATCCGCGCCCTCCGCCAGCAGATCGCCAGCGCCATTCAGCTCATCGTGCAGTCGCGCCGGTTGACCGGTGGGAAGCGCAAGGTGGTCAGCGTCAGCGAGATCACCGGCATGGAAGGGGACAACATCCAGATGCACGACCTGTTCATGTTTGAACAGAACGGCGTTGACAGCGACGGGCACGCCACCGGCAACTTCATCGCCACCGGCATCCGGCCGCGCTGCGCCGAACGCATCGAGAACCGCGGCATCAAGCTCCCGACCGACCTGTTCCAGAGACGGACCATCGCCGCTTAACGACCGCGTGTGAAGTAACGACATCAATTGGCCGAAACGAGAACTGTCATGGACTCAATGCTTCTGCCCATCCTGATCGCACTCACCATCGCCGCCATGTGCTGGGCCGCCCTGGCGCTCGCGCAGCAGTGGTGGGGTTCCAACAAGCGAAAGCTCAAAAACCGTCTCAGCAACACGTCGCACGACGAAGTGCTGGCGATGAACCCCTCGGCGGCGTCCGCCACCGTCCTCCGACAGGTGGACATGGATCGCGTCTCCGCCGTCCTCGTCCGCTGGCCCTG
>CAYUNS010000152.1:0-8877 GCA_964446155.1 uncultured Tepidisphaeraceae bacterium
CACCGCCCCGATGTCGCCGGCGATGATCTCCGGCGCTTCCCGGTGCTCCTTGCCCTGAAGATGAAACACGTGCCCCAGCTTGATCGCCTTCTTGTTATGCCCGATCAGCACCTGCGACTGCCCCGTGCAGCGCCCCTGGTGGACGCGGAACACCGCGAGCTTGCCGACGAATGGATCGCTCGTCACCTTGAACACATGCGCCAGCAGCGGCTTGGCCGGATCGTTCCAGTACTGGAACGGGCGGTCGTTCTTCCCGTCGCCGGTGACGAACTCGCGAAGATTCCCCTCGAGCGGCGACGGAAACCACCTCGCGATGAAGTTCAGCAGTTCCGGCACGCCCACGTCGTTCTTCGCGTCGGCAAAGAGGATCGGCACGACGTGCGCCTCGTCCATCGCGCGCTCGAACGGATCGTGCAGCGCCTCATAGTTCGGCTCCTCCCCGCCGAGGTATTTCTCCATCAGCTCCTCATCGACCTCGACGATCTGGTCCAGGATCGCCGCGTGCGCGTCCGCGACCGAGCCGAAATCGCTCTGGCCGTTCTTGTTCAACAGGCACTCGACGACCGCTCGGGCGCCGTCGGCCGGCAGGTTGACGGGAAGACACTCGGGTCCGAACGCCTCCTGAATCCGCGACACCAGCGATTCCAGGTCCAGCTCCGGCAGATCGATCTTGTTGATGATGATCGCGCGGGGCAGGTTGCGATCCCTCGCCATCTCCATCATCCGCCGGGCGACGACCTCGATGCCGTTCTGCGCGTTGATCACCACCGCCACCGTCTCCACCGCCGGCAGCGATGCGATCGCCGCCCCCATCAGGTCCGGCGAGCCGGGAGCGTCAATGAGGTTGATGCGTTTCCCGAGATGATCCAGATGCACGATCGCCGAGTAAATCGAATGCCCGTGTTCCTTTTCCTCCTTCTCGTAGTCGCTGAAGCTCGAGCCGTCGGTCACCGACCCTTTTCGACCGACCGTGCCGCTCGCGTGCAGCAGGGCGTCGACCAGCGTCGTCTTTCCCGCGCCGCCATGGCCGGTGATGAGAATGTTTCGAATATCCGCGGTGGTGTAACTGGACATGAAAAAGCTCCTCGCGCCTGTAAAAAGAGGAGGCAGCCGCCATCAACCGGAACGATCAACACCAGGAAGCAGCGGCTGTCGTTGCAGTTTTCATCAAGTATAGGAGCCTCAACCATTGCGGCAAGGCTGAATCACTGCGGAAACACCCCCGTGCCCCCGCACCCGCTTTACAAGAGACGCATCCGCATCATCCAATTTGCCGCGATCCTTTACCACCCCGCTCCTCCGATGCTACGATCGGAAACCATGCGCGGCCTCGCCCCCGTCTTCCTCGCTGCCCTGCTCCCGGTCCTCACCGACACCGCTTTGCATGCGCAGCAGCCTCCTCCCGAGAAAACACCCCAGCAAATCCGAATCGAGCAACAGCGACAATTCGAAACCGACATGAAGGGATTCGCCGATTTCGGCGACTATTCCATTCGCGACGCCGTCAAGCTCAGCGTCGACTCGGACGACCTGCTCATCGACACCGATCTTCCCCGGACCGAAGGGCCGGCACGCATCCGCCTGAAGGAACTGAGCGGCTTCACCCAGGTCAATGTGCAGAGCAAATCCAACTTGCCCGACGAATCCCCCGTGTTTCAACTGATCCACCACGATTTCTCCGTCCCCAACACCATCGCGGTGCATACCTCGATCTTTGTCCGCACCAATCATCTTCAAATCGCGCGCGACTTCGAACTGCTCCTCGAGGAGCGGTCCCTCTCCCTCATTCAAAGCCGGCTCTTTCCCGAGGACCAGGAAACCGGCGTGCGACTCTTCGTCAAGGGATACAACCGCGTCACCGGCGACCCCACCATCAACCTGAAGCTCGAAGCCCCCACCATTGTCGAGCTTCACCGCCGATATCCCCTGGAAACCGCGGAGCATCTCCAACCGATCTTTCGCGATCTCCGACAGGACTCGGTCATTTTCAGCATCGAGCCGCATGTGGCGTGGCAGGTCTTCACGGATGACCTGAAACCCGATCCCGCGCTGGCGCCGCGCGTCGATGAGCTGGTCGCCCGGCTCGGCTCGGATGTCTTCCGTGACCGCGAGTCCGCCTTCACGGCGCTCGAGGAAATGGGACATCCCGCGATTCTGCATCTCGCCCAAATCGACCGCGCCACGCTCTCCGCCGAACAGATCAGCCGCATCGACACGCTGACGGCGCCCTATCGCCCCCTCGACCCCGAGGAGGCCGCCAAGCTCGCCGAATCGCCCGATTTTCTGCTCGATTGTCTTTACAACGAAAATGAAACCATCCGAGAACTGGCCCTCAAAAAACTCGCCCAGGTCGTCGGCAGGGAAATCCCCTTCGACCCCACCCTCGAAGGCCAGCCCCGCCTCGAGGCCATCACCACCCTCCGCGCCGAATTGCAAACCCAAAAACAAAAACCCCCGCGCGACAATCCCCAGGTCCCTCATGTGGATTGATGGACTCGATCACCGTCCTCCATGAACCGGGGCGATTCAGTAAATCCCGGCGATCCCGGCTATAATCCGCCTCATGCAGCGAATTCAACGGCACCTGCGCAATATCTTCCTCGCCGGCATTTTCGCGGCCATCCCCCTGGCCGCGACCGCGTTCGTCATCCTCTACGTCGAAAAAACCACCCGCGATCTCGTCCGCATCGACATTCCCTTTGTCGGCGTCGCCATCGCCATCGCGACGATCTATTTACTCGGGCTGTTCGTCACCAGCCTGATCGGCCGGCTCTTCATCCGATGGCTCGATCGACGACTCTCCCGCGCGCCCGGATTGCGCGATCTTTACACCGCATGGAAGCACATTTCCGTCACGCCCGGAGGCAAGGAGGGCATCTTCGCCAGAGTCGTGCTCGTCCCCGACGCCGGCGGGCACGCCCGCACGCTCGGCTTCACCAGCGGCGACCCCCTCGCCGACAACCTCGACACCTGCTGCGTCTTCGTCCCCGCCGCCCCCAATCCCATCAACGGCCGCCTCCTCTTCGTCAAACTCACCGACTGCCTCCCTCTGCCCATCACCCCCGAGGAAGCCTTCAAAATCATCCTCTCCAGCGGCAACTACATCCCCCCCGAACTCCCCACCGCCCTGGCGGCAGCTTGCCAGACGCCCGTACCCGCCGATCGCCAATCCCCTCTCCAACCCAAGGTATGAAGCGGCCCGGCCATACGGCACAACGATACGCCCGCGATCGTTTCTTAATCCGTTGCTGTCGAATCCCTCATTCCATCCTTGTGAGGGCATGACAGGATTTGTTTTGAATGAAGCGAATTCTTCTTCCGTTCATCCTGTTGACGACGGCCCTGCCGGTTATGGCGTGGCGGCCTTACGATGTCATCGAGAAGGCCTATGCGCCCTACATGGACCCCGCCGATCCGTTGGCGTTTCCGATGAAGGTGCGATCCCTTTCCGAAAACCCCTACACGTTCTGGCGGGGCAGCAAGGACCTGTTCTTCATCTGGTGCAAGACGCACGCGGGCGACTGGCTGGCCGATCGGGAAGCCTACCTGCCCAATCACGGGGATCTGCACCTGGGCAACATCGGGAGCTATGCGTCGTTCGACGGATTGGGAATGCTGGCGTTCGGAATGGTCGATTTCGACGACAGCGCCGAACTGCCCTTCCAGTCGGAGATTCTCCAGGGCGTCATCACGCTTCACCTGATCGCGCGGCAGAACGGGATCGAGCTGACCGACGCGCGGCGGAAGGAACTGTCGCGCGTGCTGCGCGAGGCGTATCACACCGCGGTCAATTCCCGACGCAACACCACGGACCTGCTCGCCGACGAACCGATGGTGCGGGAGATGCTGGCGAGGAAAAACCGGCCTTACGCGGAGACGCTGGCGGATTACACCGAGGCCGGCCGGTTCAAGTCGATCGTTCGCACGAAGAAGGGAAAGCTCCGGGAGATTTTTCGGCCGGTGAAGAATCGTGAGACGTTCGCACGCGCGATCGCGGAGGCGGTTGCGAACTCGCCGGAAATGGCGGAGGTGTTTCGCCATTCGGATGTCACCGAAATCCAAAAATCGATCCGCGACATCGGGCAGCGCACCCGGCTGGGATCCTCGGGAAGCCAGGGGCTGAAGAAATATTTCGTGCTGATGGACAGCCCGCTGCGCGACATGAAGGGAGACGCGATCCTGTATCTGAAGCAGGAGATCCCGGCGGCGGCGGAGCGAAGCGGGTTTGTCTCCCCGGACCCACGCCCGGCGGGGCAACGCGCCGCGGAACACATGCTGAAGCTGACGGACCCCATCCCTTATCTCAACAGTTGGTGCTCGATCGGAAATGAATCGTACTGGGTGACGTTCAAAGAGCCGTGGAGCGACGAGATCGATTACGAGGAGACGCGCACATTCGAGGAACTGTTGCGCATGGGAGCGCTGTGGGCGACGGTGGCCGGGGCGACGCACCGCGAGGAGGGGCGCTTCAATGCGATCCTGCCCCGGCTGACCGATGAACTGATGGCGACGATTGACCAACGGGCCGAAGCGTATGGGGCGCAGCTCGAAAAAGACTTCGCGGCGTTCCGGGACGATGAGCGGGTGAAGGAAAAGACCTCGGCGGCCGATGCGGCGATGCGGACGTTCGAGCGATAGCCCGAATCATTCAAAAACCCACGAGGCGCGCAGGCCGCGAAGAAAAGCAAAACGCCTTGTTTTCGGGTGTTTTTTCATCTCCGCGGCCTCCGCGATGAATCAGGGATATTTTCAGAGGCGGTCAGTCTTCGGCCGGGTTGCTCGGGGCGGCAAGTCGCCGCGTCTGCCGGAACTGAAGCGGCGGCTGACCGGTCTGCCGGCGAAACCATCGCGTGAAATGCGGCAATGACAGGAAACCGAGGGCGAACGCAATGCTCTTGATCTGCGCGTCGCTGTGGATCAGCGCGTTGATCGCGTACTGCTTGCGCCGGCCGTCGAACCAGCGCTTGGGAGTGGACTCGAAATGCTGGTTGAACAGGCGATTGAGCTGGCTGATGCTCATGCCCAGCCGCCGCGCGATCTCCTCCTCGCGCAGGGGTTTGGACAGCGGATGGTCCTCGACCAGCCGCAGCGCCGCAATCACCTTGCGATTGCGCACGACCGGAAGCCGAGGCTTCATCCCCGCGACCGTCCGCATCGCATGGCCGTAGGCGTCGAGCCAGTCATGAAACCGCGCCTGGATCGCGAAATGCGCATTCACGTCCAATCCCCCTGAATACAATTCGATCCGCATGTTGCCCGTATCCGCCGCGTTGCTCGTATGCAGCCGCACGACCCTGGCCAACTCGGAACCGGCCCGCTCCAGCTCCGGTGCGTCGGTCGATGGGATCAACACCGTTTTACCGTGATCGAACAGCGGATGCCTGTCGTCCAGCCAGCGCGTCATGAATCGGATGCTCAGCAGCTGCGTGCCCGGCACGAACTCCTGCCAGCCTGTCATTCTCGCCGGGAAAACCCACATGCCCGCTTGAACGGTGATCGTCTTGCTTCCCTGCCGGATCAACACCCCGCCACTGCGGATCAGCCACGCTCCGATCGGCGCGGACAGCAGGTACGAGCGCAGATACTCGGCCGCCACCTCGTCGTCGTATGCCCACGTCAACTCCGATCGCAATTCGGAGAACGCGGCCATCTTCGCAAGCCCGGAGGTCAACGCCGTCGTCATGATCGCCTCAGCCCCCGGAACCTTTGCTCAATCACCCGCAATGCGTGAAAAAGGCAACGTAATCGGTAAGAACGGGCAACGGTTTTCCCATTATCCCCCTGATGCGTCAAGTAGACTTCGACCATCGGTTCTGGAACGGGCTGCTCCATGTGAGGCGCGGCTCGGCCATGGATCCACGGATTGGACATCGGCGGCCCGTAGTGAACATGAAGAACGGAAGAAATCCCGGATTCAGCCTCGTCGAACTGCTGGTGGTGATCGGCATCATCGCCGTTCTGATTTCAATTCTGCTCCCGGTGGTGAGCCGGACACGGAAGCAGGCGGAGCAGATCGCCTGCATGTCGAACCTGCGGCAGCTTGGGATGGTTTACCAGATGTACGCCAACGCCAATCGGGACCAGGTTCCGCTGGGCTATAGCTACGGCCAGGCGTGGTCGGGTTATTTCCTCTCGATCAATGGCCAGGCCTTCCCGATCATGGGCGCCTTGTACAAGGCCGACATGCTCGATACCCCGCAGGCGTTCTATTGTCCTTCGCAGATCGACGAGCGATGGCGGTTCAACACCTCGAGCAATCCCTTTCCACCCCGGGTGGGGGTTCTGTATACGCGGGTCGGCTATACGTCGCGACCCACCACCAACTGGATCGACGGCAAGCCCGTGCCACCGGCGGTGCTGCCGAAGCTGACGAAGCTGAAAAACAAGGCGATTCTCTCGGACATTTGCGGCATCCCGCTCGCCAGTCCCGATTTCACCGGGTTGCACCACCGGCAGCTCAACGTCCTCTACGGCGACCACTCCGTCCGTCCGGTCCGCGAGAATGCTTACAAGGCCCTGCAGACGCAGATTCAACAACTGTCGCTGGCCGGCCCTCAGCCGATGGGGCTGTTCATCAATGCGGATGATCCCAACGCCAATGCCCTGTGGAACGTCTTTGACCGGCAATGACGACGGCAGCGGGGGCGCCCGGATCATTCTTCGAGAGTCTGATCGTCAACGCCGACATCCTGATACGATCGCCTCAACCCCTCCAGTCCCTCCCCAATGACCCGCGATGCGTGAAAAAGGCAACACAAGCGGTAAGAACGGGCAACGGTTTTCCCCTCACCCCCCTGATGCGTGAAGTAGACTTCGAAGCATCGGTTCTGGAGCGGGTTCCATGGAGAACACGGTTTGGGAGCGGAACCCTGTGGATCGCCGATGGTCGGCAATCCATGCATTTCGGATCTTCCATCCCATGTGATGGGGAAAGAGAATGACCATGTTGAAGCAAACGATAAAGACCTGTGCCTTGTTATCCCCCCTGGTGTTCGCCGGGCCGAGCCTGGCGGCGACGCTTCTGCTCGATTTCGGCGATGCCACCGCCTACAACGGCTTTAATTCCCCCATCCATGCCGAAGGAAAAGTGTTGGACACCTATACGGACTGGAAGGTGATCAATAACACCGCCAGCGTGGCGGTCCAGGACAGCGCCGGCAACGATATCACTGTTTACCCTGGTCGAAACCTCGATGGGATAGCCAACCCTGGTTACGTTGACAGTCTTAATTTCAATGCCGGGGGATTCCTGAGGAATCCGAGCGGTACAGGCTCCGGCATCTTCGGAACCAATCTGACCCAAAACACCCTGGCTTCCTATACGGGCACAACCTATCGCGACCCCGTCGGCGCGCTCATCACGGGGCTGCCGGCCGGCCAATATTATGTTTATGTGGTGTCTCATTACGCGGGCAATACCACCGCGGATCTCAATGTGCTGGCTGGAGCCGTGAGTCTCACTGCACCGAATGGCACCGGCCTTAATACCGCCGGTAGCGACATTGACGATATTTACGATGCGGGGTTGGCGGTTCAGGAACTGTCCGGCGGCAATCCCGATGCGTGGGAGATGAACGTCAACTATGCCCGATTCACCGTGACGCTGACCGAAGCGATGCCCAGTCTCGTGGTGGCGGCCGATCTGGGTGAAGGCGCGCAGGCCAACACTCCCCTCACCGCCGTGATGATCACCCCGGTCCCCGAACCGGGCGAGATCGGATTGCTCGCCGGCGCGGGGCTGCTGGCTTTGCGGCGGCGACGAAATTAAGCGAACCGGCACGCAAGAGCGTGTCCCGCGGGATTTTCCCCGTTCAATCCGTTGCAACCCTCCCACCGCCCGGTCCCTGAAAAGGCCGGGCGGTGTTATTGCCCGACGGTGATTCCGCGATGCATCGCGCCCGGACGAACGCACTCTTTCCCGGACATCCGAAGTTCATCCATCCGGCCGGCTTGCCCTGACCATGGAGACGACACTCCATTTGAGTGATGAGGTGACAGTTCTACTCGCGCACAACAGGCAACAGTTTTCCCGTCATCCCCGCCATACATGAAGTATGTTTGAAGTATATTTGGAACATCGGTTTCGGAGTGGGTTCCCGATGATTGACGGCCCGCGATTTTCACACGCTTCCACCTCAGTAATGGAGAAAGAAAATGATCATGTTGAAACAGATGATGAAGACCTGTGCTCTGCTGTCGCCCCTGGCGTTTGCCGGGCCGAGCCTGGCGGCAACCCTGGTTCAGTTTTCGTTTGACACCAGCCATGTGGACGGGACGCTGGTTGCGCCGACGACCATTCACGAGAACGTGGCCGCGCCCGCCATCACCGCGGGTAGCGGCTTGAATGTCAGCGCCAGCATCTACAGACCCGTCGGTGATTCCGAGCTGTTGTTAGTGAGAGCGACCGGGATCAGCGAGGCTCTCACCGCGGCCGATGCGGTTAACAGCAACGTCTACTGGTCATTCACCGTCACGCCTGATGCCGGCCTGCAGTTGGATCTCGACACCCTTAGTTTCAAATTCGGCTCCTTCAACAGCAACCCGACGATGTATTTCTTTGTCCGGACTGATGCCAACGGCGACAACTTCAATACCGATCTCGGCGTCTTCGGACCGACCAATGCGCCGGCGGGTGGCGTGGGATCGGCTTCCATTGACCTGACCGCCTCGTCGATGGATTTCACCGGTCTTTCGTCGACCACCACCTTCCGCATCTATGCGTACGCGGAGACACCCTATGTGACCAACACCACCAACTTCGATAGTGGTAAGACCGGCGGATTCGGCGACCTGACGCTCGAGGGGACCGTCGTCCCCGAGCCGGGCGCGGTCGGCCTGCTGGTGGGGGCGGGGATGCTGGCCTTGCGTCGACGAAGG
>CAYUNS010000153.1:0-256 GCA_964446155.1 uncultured Tepidisphaeraceae bacterium
CCGTGCGCCGGCCCGCTGATGGTGCTGTTCAAGAGCGATCTCGCGCTCGATCCCGTCGTTCCGGGCGTCGGCTTCACCGCCGAGCGGGATGTCATCGTCAACCTCATGTCCCAGGGCGATGCCTCCGTCAAATATTTCGCCAACTATTCCGGCTGGGGGCCTGGCCAACTCGAAAACGAAATCGACGAAGGCGCCTGGATCATCATCTCCGCCTCGGTGAACGATCTCTTCGACACGGACCAGAACCAATGGTCGC
>CAYUNS010000153.1:266-8853 GCA_964446155.1 uncultured Tepidisphaeraceae bacterium
CTCATCACCCGCGCCACGGTCGGCCGATGGGTCAACCTCGATCATCTGCCGGACGACCCGTCCCTGAACTGAAAATGCCCCCACCGATAATTGAAGTGGACGCACGACCAACAAAAAATTAGCATGGTCGGCAATATCATGTCAGATGAAGCATCCGATTTATCGACGGGCGGCAAGGGCAGACTCTCCACCGCCGTCAAAACGCTTCCCGGCTGGAAGCGCAAGCTCTTTGCCCTCTCCATCGTGCTCAGCGTGATCGGATTGGGCGCGCAGGCGTCCTCGAAGCTGCTGACGAAGCAGGCGCCCGACGAGACAGCATCGCACGTTGACAACACCGGCCGATCCGACGCCGCGATCCCGCGCGGCAACTTCCTCCCCGGCGGCGACACCGCCGTTGCCGTCGAGACTCCCGCCCCGGAACCCACCCTGACGCAGCGGCTGGCGCCCTGGGTCTCGCGCATCGGCCTGAGTTTCTTTGTCGGATTGTCCGTCGGACTGATCTTCCGAACCTTCCTGAAAACGATGGCCATCATCGCCGCCATCGCCGCCTGCGTCTTTCTGGGCTTGTCCTACTTCGACATTCTCAACGTCGATCTCACCTCCGCCAGAAGCGGCTATGAAACCGCCTCCGCCTGGCTGAGCGATCAGGCGAGCCGATTGACCGATGTCCTGCTCGACCGTATCCCCTCCGCAGGCACGGGGTCGCTCGGATTCCTCCTCGGCTTCAAAAAGAAATAGGATCGGCCGCCCCCTCGCAAACACCCCTCGCAAAAATGCGCGTGCCGATCGATCGCCCTATCCCTGCCGCGCCAGCGCATAGAATCCACCGCCATCGTTGCGCAGCAACCCGTTTCGCGCCAGCTCCTCCCAGATCTCCCGTCCAAATCCGGACGGAGGCTGAATCGCGACCACGGTCGCCTTCGCGCCCGTCAGCGGACTTCGCCCAAGCCGCGAATCATCCTCCAATTGCTGCATTTTCAGCTTTTTCTTGAACGCTTTCATCGCCTTCTTCATTTCGTCTTCGGTCGCCGGCATAAATAGCTCCTGTGGGATGCGAAATCAGACCGACGACGATCATACACGATCCCCGATCCAACGCCGAAGGTGCAAGGTCCGAAGACAAGGCAACCGGCGCGATCCGGGGAGCGGCGCCCCCTTCCCACCTTCGGCCGCTCCAGAGGACCGGCTTGTCACCTTCCCCCGCATTGAATACCATAAGTACCCATGAACCCGACAACTACCGATGCCGTGAAAAATACGATCAATCAATCCTCTGATCGTAAAATCATTATTCGCATCCACCGTCAGGACGGCCCGGACCAATCGAAGCGCGTCGAGGAATTCGCCGTGCCCTACCGCCCGAACATGAACATCATTTCCTGTCTCCAGTGGATCGCGGCGCATCCCATCACCACCGATGGGAAGCAGACGACGACCCCCGTCTGGGACAGCGGCTGCCTCGAGGAGGTCTGCGGCGCCTGCACGATGCTGATCAACGGCAAGACCCGTCAAAGCTGCTCGGCGCTGGTGGACAAGCTCGAGGAGCCGATCGAGCTGGCGCCGATGAGCAAGTTTCCCGTCGTGCGAGACCTGTTCGTCGATCGGCAAAGGCTCTTCACCGATCTCAAGCGCGTGAAGGCGTGGGTTCCGATCGACGGAACCTATGACCTCGGCGAAGGCCCTCCCGTTTCGCAGGAGCTTCAGGAGCAGCGATATCCGCTCAGCCGGTGCATCAGTTGCGGATGCTGCCTCGAGGCCTGCCCGCAATACACGCCGACGAACCAGTTCGTCGGCGCCGCCATCCTCAGCCAGGTTCGTCTGTTC
This sequence comes from uncultured Tepidisphaeraceae bacterium, assembly GCA_964446155.1. GTDB lineage: Bacteria > Planctomycetota > Phycisphaerae > Tepidisphaerales > Tepidisphaeraceae > CAYUNS01. The sequence continues at coordinate 2,091 of CAYUNS010000153.1, forward strand.
AACAACCATCCGATCGGCAGCGCCCTGCAAAGCGAGCGCCTCGATGTCCTGATGGAGGAAGGCGGCGCGGCCGATTGCAGCAAGGCGGGCAACTGCGTCGAAGTCTGCCCCAAAGACATTCCGCTTCTCGAAAGCATCGCCTCCGTCCAACGCCAGGCGACGGTCCATGTAATCAAACGGTTCTTCTCCAAGTGACTCTCGCCATCCACCAGGTCTGGCAGGATCGGATCACCGTCTCCGCCTCCAGCGCGGCGAGTTATCGCCATGCCCGCGCGCTGCCCAAACCCTGCTTCCATCCCATCACCACCCCTCGCGGCCATGTCATCACCGGCTTCGAAATGTCGGATCATCTGTGGCATCGCGGACTGTGGTTTGCGATCAAGTTCATCAACGGCGACAACTTCTGGGAGGAACTTGCGCCCTTCGGTGTGCAGGAGTCGGCGTCGGAGCCTGCCTGCGAGCTGATCTCGTCCACCTGCGCGCGGGTGACCCATCGCCTGGAATGGCGCTCCGATGCCGCCGGCGTGGCACTGCACGAGACGCGCGCCCTCGTCGTAAATCCCGGCGATGCGACGAGCGACGGCGTCGGCGTGATCGACTGGACCAGCGAATTGCACGCGACGCGGGATCTGCTCCTGGATCGCACTCCCTACACAACGTGGGGCGGATATGGCGGGATGACGTTTCGGGGATCACGCGAGTTGCACGACGTCAATTATCTTCTTCCCAACGGTGAGACGGTGGACGAGGTGATCGGCCGGCCGCACGAATGGGTCGTGTTGCAGGCCACCATGGATGCCGGGCACGCGCAGCGAGTCTCGATTGGCATGATCGATCATCCTGATAATCCGCGCGGGCCTACCCCTTGGTATTGCCGCTCCGGCAACGGCTACACGCTCATGAACGCCGCTTTTCTCTTCCATGCCCCGATGGAGCTTGCGCAGGGACAGTCGATCCGCCTGCGCTATCGCATCGCCTATCGCGACGGCGCCTGGCAAGCGGAGGAGTTCGCCCGTCTCGCCGATGCGTTCCGACAAGACCATTGATCGAGGCCCCGCATGATGATCGCCGACCATGCCCATCCCATCAGCGCGGCGCACGGCCCCGCCGTCGAAACTCCGACATTTCCCCGCTTCATTCCATTCCACAATTCTGCTAGCCTTCATCCATGCTTCGTGTGACACGCCATGGTTTTCGGGAAATGCTTGTCGGGTCCGTCGTCCTGCTGGGGGTGGCGGCGGTGCTGGGGTACTCAGTGGCCTGGCCACTGTCGTTGATCGTGCTGCCCGTCCTCGTCTGGCTGTTCGCTTTCTTTCGCGATCCCGAGCGCATCGTGCCCATCGAGCAACATGCGATGGTCAGCCCCGCCGACGGAACGGTTTCCGACATCACCGAAATTGAACATGACCCCCTCCTCGGCGGACCCGCATTGCGGGTGGGCATCTTTCTTTCCGTCTTCAACGTCCACATCAACCGCAGCCCCTGCGACGGACGGGTCGTCCAGGTGGATTACAAGAAGGGGAAGTTCATCAACGCCATGCGGCATGACGCGGCGTCGGATCAGAACGAGTCGAACACCATCCTGCTCGTCGAGCCTGCGGGCGACCGGCCGGTCGCGGTGGTCAAGCAGATCGTCGGGCTGATCGCACGCCGCATCATCTGCACCAAGAACATCGGCGATATCGTCGAGCGAGGGGAACGCATCGGCATGATCAAATTCGGAAGCCGCACCGAGCTGTCGATTCCGAAATGGCTCGAACCCCAGGTGAAGGTGACCATCGGGCAGGTGGTGCGCGGCGCGGCGGATGTCATCGCGGTGCTGAATCATCCGATCCACACGCACAAAACGCAGGTGGACGACGGGGAATTCGAGAAGATCGTCCCGCGGGAGACGCCCGCATGATGCACGACCCCGACGAGGTGGAATCCATGCATGGATCGCGCCTGCACCGCCGGCGACGGATGCGGCGACATGGACGACGCGCCTACATTCGATCGGTCTATTTCCTGCCCAGTCTCGCGACGCTCGGCAACGCGGTCTGCGGCTTCGGCGCTATTTATGTCGCGGGGCTGGTGGACGTGCATGGGCGCGACCCGCTCACCGCGCGCCTCGCGAGCAATCACCTGGTCTATGCCTGTTACCTGATCTTCCTGGCGATGATCTTCGACGCGCTGGATGGCCGGCTGGCACGGTTCACGCGGCATACCACCGATTTCGGCGGACAGTTGGACAGCCTCGCGGACGTGATCAGCTTCGGCGCGGCCCCGGCGTTCATCGCCTTGCAGGTCTTCAAGTCGGGAATGCTGCAACAAAACTGGGATCCCCCTCTGTTCGTGACCCGGCTGATCTGGGCGATCGGCGCCCTGTTCATGAGCTGCGCCGCGCTGCGGCTGGCGAAATTCAACGTAAGCAACCAGCATGGCGAGCAGCATCATTTCAGCTTCCTCGGCCTGCCCAGCCCCGGCGCCGCGGGCGCCGTGGCCGCATTCATCCTCATGCAGCAGGACCTGCTGACCAAGGCGGCATGGCTGGAAAGCGGCCTGCTCCTGACGGCGGCACGGGTGTGCGTGTGGATTCTGCCGATTGTCGTGCTTCTCACGGGGCTGCTGATGATCAGCAACCTGCGATATCCGCACCTCGTGAATCGATACCTGCGCGGTCGGCGGTCGATCGGACGATTGCTGTTCGTGCTGGTGCTGGCGCTGCTGTTATGGGTGTGGTTCCAGTACACGCTGGCGGCCGGAATGCTGATTTATGCGATGTCGGCGCCCATCAGTTGGTCGTGCCTGCGATTGCGCCGGCGCGGGCTGACGCCCGGCTTGTCAGACCCGCCGCACTCGACATAATCGCGGCACTATGCCCAACTCCGCCGCCGTTACCCGTTTCGCCCCTTCCCCGACCGGTTATCTCCATGTGGGAGGCGCGCGCACCGCGCTGTTCAGTTGGCTGCTGGCGCGTCATGCCGGCGGGCGATTCGTCCTCCGCATCGAGGACACCGATCTCGCCCGCAGCACCGACCAGGCCGTTCACCAGTTGCTCGCCGACCTGAAATGGCTGGGCCTTCACTGGGACAACGAGCGACAACTCGTCCACCAGTCGAAACGCCTGCACGTCTACAACAGCATCATCGATGATTTGATCGCGCGCGGGCTGGCCTATAAAGCCTACGAAACGCCCGAAGAACTGGACGCGATGCGCAAAACCGCCGAGGCCGAAAAACGCTCGTTCGTCTATCGCCGCCCCGTTCTCACCCCCGAGCAGGCGCATGAAGCCTCCGGCCGGGCGCATGTCGTGCGCTTCGCCATGCCTGATCGCGAATTCCGTTTTCACGACGCCGTGCTCGACAAGGAAATCGCCGTATCCGCGCAGCAGGTGCAGGACTTCGTCATCCGCAAAGCCGACGGCATGCCCACATATCACTTCGCCGTCGTCGTCGACGACGAGGAGATGGGCATCACCCACATCCTCCGCGGCCAGGAACACCTGCTCAACACCATCAATCACATCGCCCTTCAGGAAGCCCTCGGCTACAGGCGACCGATCTACGGCCACCTGCCGATCATCCTCAACACCGACGGCAGCAAAATGGGCAAGCGCGACCGCGACAAGGCCGTCCGCCATCACGCCGGCCTGTGGAAAAAGAACGGCAACAGGACCGACGCCGACCTCGCCACCGCCGCAGGTCTCGCGCCCGGGCGCATCGCGACCTGGAGCGACGACAGCACAAAGCAACTCGACCTCGACGAACAGCGGCAGGTCATGCGCGTCATCGGCCTGAAGGAATCGCAGTTGCCGGAAATCCTCGTCCACGATTTCCGCAAGAACGGTTATCTCCCCGAGGCGCTGCTCAACTTCCTCGCGTTGTTGGGCTGGAACCCCGGCGGGGACCGCGAGCGGATGAGCATGGACGAACTCGTCCAGCTCTTCGGCATCGACGGCATCGGCAAGAGCAACGCCAAGTTCGACCGCGCCAAGCTGCTCGCCTTCAACACCGAAGCCTGCGCCGCGGCATCGCCCGAGCGACTCATCAAAGCGTTCCGGGATTACCTCTCGGTCAATCCCGATTCCCTGCTGAATACCGCCAGCGATGAGCAACTCGGGCAAATGCTTGAGATGAAAAAGGGGTTCCGCACGCTTCGCGAGGTGGATGAACTCTGCCGTTTCTTCTTCATCGCCGACGATCAAATCGACTACGACCCCGCCGCCGTCGAGAAGGTGCTGCGCAAGCAGAACGGCGCCGCGCCGCTGCGCGAGGCGCGCGGGATTCTCGCGGGCATTTCCGAATGGAAGTCGGGCGCGATTGAACAAGCCGTCCAGCAATACTGCGAGCAAAAAGGCCTCGGCCTGGGCAAGGTCGCCCAGCCGATCCGCGTCGCCATCAGCGGCACGACCGTCAGCCCCTCGATCTTCCCCTGCCTCGAGTTCCTCGGCCGAGAGCGCGCCCTTGTCCGCATCGACCGCTGCCTCGACTTAACGCAGGGTTAATCCTGCGAGGCTTCGAGCGATGCTTCCACCGTCATGGCTCGACATGCGGCGAATAATACCCCTGGCCCCGTGCGAGTCGTCTTCCTCATCGCGGCCCCCCTCTACATGATTTCGAACGGCCCCTTGCTGGCCTGCTTCACCCAATCGGTGAACTGGGCTTCGTCGAACCCCTTGTCTTCGTGGATGTCGAGGTAGCGGACATTTTTCCGCTTCGACTCCCCCGGCGGCGGCGGCTCGAGGTTCGCGCCGAAGAAGAACGCCACCTTCACATACTTCGTCATGCAGTGCAGACTCAGGAACCAGCCCTTGCCCTCAAAACCGTAGAATGGCGAGTTCCACTTCACGGCTTTGTGGATGTTCGGCACGGCCCCGGCAACGATCTCGTCGATGCGCCGGCCGATGTCCCGCTTCCAGCCGGGCATGGCGGCGATGTACGCCTGCACCGGCGCATCGCCGTAGCCCTTGGGAATCTGCGGATTGCCGCCAGTGAGCAGCCTCACCTCGCCGGGCTTGATGGACGGCAGCGGCTTGCGAACCTTCCCGGCGACCTTCTTCGACTTTCTCGGGGTGTTGTCGCTCATGGCGTGCATTCCCACGGCAGGCCCGGCGCCACCGGGCTGGAAGACTTCCTGGAAACCATGATTCTTCTCCACGGACGAAGACAGGATCAACCATAGCCGGCTGAATGTTAGACGCCGCTACCACTTTGGTCGAGGCTTCGGCGGTGTAGTATTGGGTTTTCATAAGCGCCAAAGTCGATTCCGCAGAATCCGCCCTTGGCAAACCGGTCGTCGCCCAGAGAATCAGCATTCGCGTGCCCGACGAAGTTGGAGGACTCCCCGGATCATCGGAACTGCTTTGGCTGGCGCTGGTGGCCGTGACGTACGGCGATCACCTCCACCAGATCGCTGCCAGCCACCACGCGATAGTAGACGACGACCGGAGTGACTGGCATGGAATGCACCGTCCGGGCGGGATCGCTGCGATGCTGGTGGACTTTGTAGCGGTTGGGAAACAGCGACAAAGAATCGATGGCATCCAGAATCTTCTGCGCCACCGCGGAAGCGTTTTGAGGGGAATCCTGCTGGATGTAGGTGCAGATTCCAACCAGGTCGTCAGCGGCACGGGACGTGATTCCGATGCGCCAGCGCTTAGGTTCGGGCATGGCATGACCCTATCGCTTATCGATAAAACGGGTCCGCAGTTCGTCACGGACCTCGTCCCACGGCCGGAGCTGACCGCGATCGGCCTGGGCGATCCCTTCCTCGATGGCGGCCTGCGTGGCCGGGTCCAGATCTTCGAAATCCTCACCGTGTACTTGATGAAGCGTTTGCAGAGCAAGCTGGACCAATTCATCCGGCGTGCCGACGCCGGTTTCTTTCATCCGCTGTTCGATCAGCCTCTGCGTCTCGGCGTTCAAGGAAACCATGATTCTTCTCCACGGACGAAGGCAGGATCAACCATAGCCGGCTGAATGTTAGACGCCGCTACCACTTTGGTCGAGGCTTGTCTTGGTTAACCCTCTCAAAAAATGAAAAACCAGCCATGCGAGGCGGGATTGCCATCCCGCCCTGCGACACTGATGGGCGGGGACAACTCAGTGTCGCCCCTTTTCCACCTTCGCCCATGAATCCTTCAAGGAGACCGAGCGGTTGAAGACCGGTTTGTCGGTGGTGGAATCGGGATCGACGCAGAAGTATCCGGTGCGCTCGAACTGGTAGTTCTCGCCGACCTTCGCATTCTTCAGGCTCGGTTCGAGCCTGGCGTTTTTGACGACGACCAGCGAGTGTTCGTTGAGGCTGTCCTTCCAATCCTGGCCGTCGGGGACATCCTCGGGATGTTCGGCCTTGAACAGGTGATCGTACAGCCGCACCTCGGCATCGACGGCATGTTGCGCGGAAACCCAGTGGATCGTGCCTTTCACCTTGCGCCCGTCGGGCGGGGAGTTGCCGCCGCGGGTTTCGGGGTCGTAGGTGCAGTGAACCTCCGTCACGTTGCCGGCGTCGTCCTTGATGACATGCGTGCATTTGATGAAATAGGCGTAGCGCAGCCGCACTTCCTTGCCCGGTGTGAGACGGAAGTACTTCGGTGGGGGATTTTCCGCGAAATCGTCCCGCTCGATGTGAAGCACCCTGCCGAAGGGAACCTTCCGCACCCCGGCCGACTCATCTTCGGGATTGTTGATCGCGTCCAGTTCCTCAACCTGCCCCTCGGGATAATTGTCAATGACGACCTTGATCGGATCCAGCCCCGCCATCCTGCGCAAAGCCCGGCGAT
>CAYUNS010000154.1:0-8746 GCA_964446155.1 uncultured Tepidisphaeraceae bacterium
CGATCAGTCCCACAAGCTGCCCCTGGTCGAGCGTGAAGCTGAAATTCGACAGCGCCAGCAGCCCACCGAAGCGAATCGAGATGTTGTCGAGTTCGAGCAGGGGCATTTCAGTCGCTCACACCTTCACCATCGCCGCCGGTCGGCGCCGCCGCGTCCACCACAGTTCCCGGTTTCCCATCAACCCCTGCGGGCGCAGGAGCATCATGCCGATCAGCAGCAGGGAATAAATAATCATGCGAAAATCCTCGCCGGTCAGGTTCTTGACCGGGCGAAGGGCTTCGGGCAGGCACGTCAGCAGCACCGCGGCGATGATGACGCCCGAGATGCTGCCCGATCCTCCGAGAACGACCATCACCACGATCTCGAACGACCGCATGAAGCGGTACGATTGCGGATCGATGCTGCCGTTGAGCGCCGCCCACAGCCCTCCGGCGATGCCCGCGAAGAACGCGCCGATCATGAATGCCGCCACCTTGAAGAACGTCGTGTTGACGCCCATTGCCGCGGCCGCGATCTCGTCCTCGCGAATCGCGAGAAATGCCTTGCCCTTGGTCGAATAGACCAGTCGCCAGATCGTCGCCACGCAGATGACGACGAACGCATAGGTCCAGAAGAAGTTGTTCATTGCCGGAATGGCGTGCAGTCCGCTCGCGCCGCCGACCTGATACGCACCGAGTTTCTCCGTGTTGATGATCAGCGTGTAAACGATCTCTCCGAACCCGAGCGTGGCGATGGCGAGATAATCGCCACGCAGCCGCAGGACGGGGATTCCGATCAGCAGTCCCGCCGCCGCCGCCGCAAGCCCTCCAAGCAGGACCAGCCCGATGAACATCGCCCCGGCGCCGAACGTCGATGCCTCTCCGGGCGTCACGTGATGCTTGAGCACCACGCCGGTGACGTAGGCGCCGATCGCCATGAATGCCGCGTGTCCCAGTGAGAACTGTCCGGTGATGCCGTTGATCAGGTTGAGGCTCGTCGCGAGGATGATGTTCAGTCCGATGAGAGTCAGGACAAGGAGGAAATACGAATCGAGGCGCGCCTCGAACAGCGTGTTCATCGGCCAGAGGCAGACGATCAGCAGCACCAACGCGACATTGACGACCCATGCGGGAAGGAACGGCCTGCGATGCGGATGAAGGATCGGCTCCGACATGGTTTGGACTACACCTTTTCCGGCGCCTGCTTGCCGAACAGGCCCGTGGGTTTCACGAGCAGAATGAGAATGAGGATGAGAAACGCGACGGCATCGGCATAGTTGCTGGACACATGCACCTTGACGAATGTTTCGATCAATCCGATGAGCAGCCCGCCGACGAGCGCGCCGGCGATGCTGCCGATGCCGCCCAGCACCGCGGCGATGAACGCCTTCAGACCGAAATAGACGCCCATCAGCGGATACACCTTGTAATGAATGCCGTCCAGCACGCCCGCGACCGCCGCCAGCGACGAGCCGAGCATGAAGGTGAAGGCGATCGTGCGGTTGCTGTTGATGCCCATCAGCGCCGAGGTGTCCACGCGATAGGACACCGCCCGCAGCGCCAGCCCGGCGCGCGTGCGCAGGATGATCGCGATCAGGATCGACATGAACGCCAGCGACAGTGCCAGGATCAGCACGTCCAGCCGCGTGAGGCTGAGCGGCGAGTCAGCGCCCAGGATCGGGGCCGACAGGGCGAGGCGAATCTCATCGGGATAGCTGCGCGGGGTGGGGCCAAAGATCACGCCGAGCTGGAACAGGTTCTGGAGCAGCAGCGACACGCCGATCGCGGTGATCAGCACGACCAGCCGGGGGCTGTTGCGCAGGGGGCGGTAGGCGAAGAACTCGATCGCCATCCCGAGCGCCGCGCACAGGATGATCGCCCCGGCGAAGGTGGCCGTCAGCGTCAGCCAGAGCGGCGCGCCGATCCCGGACATCTGGTGCGAGATGTAATACCCGCTGACGGCGCCCACCATGTACACTTCACCGTGAGCGAAGTTGATCAACTTCAGTACGCCATACACCATCGTGTAACCGAGCGCGATCAGTGCGTAGGTCGCGCCGACCGACAGGCCGATGATCAGTTGTTGAAGGAATTGATCCATGCGGCGGTCACGTCATTCGGGGGTAATCGCATCGGCGATCTTCGTCCTGCCGTCCACGATCGAGACGATCACGATCGGCTTGCGGGCGTTGCGGTTGGCGTCGATGGTGATCGTGCCGCTGGCGCCGGGGAAGTCGGTCGTCGCCGCCAGCGCGTCGCGAATCGCTTCCGGGTCGGCTTTGCCGGCGCGCCGGATCGCATCGGCGAGCACGCGCCCGGCGTCATATCCGAGAATCGCCATCGCATCGGGCGTGCGGCCGTATTCGGCCTGGTAAGCCCGCACGAACGCCTGCACCTCGGGACGCGGATCGTCCGCCGAATAATGATTCGCGAAATAGCAGTTCTTCACCGCGTCCCCCAACGCCAGCGTCTCGGGGCTGTCCCACCCGTCCCCACCGAAAAACGGCACATCCAGCCCCATCTCCCGCGCCTGGCGCACGATCAGCCCGACTTCCGTGTAATACCCCGGCAGAAACACCGCGCTCGGGTTCGCCGCCTTGATCGTGTTGAGCTGCGCGCGGAAATCCGGATCGTTGGTGCGATAGCTCTGGTCCGCGACGATCGTCCCGCCGCTCTCGAGATAGGTTTTCCTGAAGGCGTCGCTCAGTCCCTTGCTGTAATCCTGGGCCAGGTCGGTGAAGATCGCGACGTTCTTCCAGCCCTGCTTCTCGGCGAACGTGGCGAGCACCGGGCCTTGAAACGCATCGGTGAAGCAGATGCGGAAGATGTAATCGCCGGTCTCCGTCACGCCGGGGTTGGTGCTCGCCGGGGAGAGCATCGGAATCTTTTCCTTCTGGCAGATGCTCGCGCCCGCGAAGCTGCGCGAGCTGGCGACCTCCCCGATCACCGCCGCGACCTTGTCCCGGCTGATCAGCTTCTGCACCGCCGTCGAAGCCTCATTCAATTCGGACTTGTTGTCTTCGGTGATGATGCGGATTTTCTTTCCCAGCACGCCGCCGGCTTCGTTGATCTCCTTGATCGCCAGCTTCAGTCCCTGGTGCGAGCTTTGCCCGAAATTGGCCGTCCCGCCGGTCAGCGACGCGTACTCGCCGATCAGGATTTCCGTTTCCGTTTCATATCGGCCGGTCGTGCTGGAATCCTTGCAGCCGGTGAAACCGAGCAGCGGCACGGCCGAAGCGAGCAACGCGAGCAGGGGAATGCGCATCATGAATCAGGTCTCCCGAAATGTTTGAAATCCCACGGCGGGAATGTATCGGGATCGCCTTCATGCCGCAAGAAACGCGAGCGCGTTCGCGGCGGAAGAACGATCGAAGACAAGGCATCGCGGGTGGACCGATCGGTGCGGGTCCGGCTCAGAGCACGAGGATGTCCGCGCGTCGCAGCGTCGTCTCACCGGCGCGGCCTTCGATCGTCGGCCAGTCCGCGCTCGGCGGGGTGAGCAGCTCGATGCCCTGGGCGGCGCATAAAATCGTGTCCTCGCACTTGGCGCCGATGATCGATGGATTCCACGCGAACGCCTGGTTGTTCAGTATCCGCACCGCGCTGTCGGGGGTCGCGATGACCTCCCGGCCGGCATAGCCGGTCGATCCGCCCTGGTGGTGCAGCTTCCATTGCCCGTCGTGTCCGTTTTCCGCGTAGGCTTTCTGAAGAATTGCGAAGGCCTCGCCGAGCGAGCGCCCGGGGGTGGTGGCGAGGTTGACGGCGGCGTCGATGTTGCAGATCGCCTGCTGCTTCGCCTTCATTTCCGGGGTGATCGGCCGGAAGCTGACGAACCGGGTGAGGCACGCGATCAGCCCGGCGAATTCCGCGCAGGTCACGAGCATGACGGTGTGTTGGGCTTTCCGATCCGTCGGGATCGGATGCCTGTATCGCTCGATACGTTCATCGGACGCGATGAGCGTCACCACCGGGTTGCATCCAGCGCGATGCGTCTGGTTATCGAGCGCGCCGGCGATTTCGTGTTCGGTCATGCCGGGCTTGAGGGCGCGGCAGGTCGCCTCCATCGCGGCCGCGGTGCGCCGGCCGCCGTCGCGATAGCGGGCGATTTCCTCATCGGTCAGCGACCAGCGCAGTGATGCGAAGTCGTGCGGCAGTTCCGGCAGCGGCAGACCGAAGTTTTCGGAGTCCGCCGCGATTTTTCTTCCCCCGATCAGCTCGCCGACGACCTTTCTCGCCGCGGCGCCGTCCCACCAGGGGAAATCGATCGTCTCGATGCCGGTCCCGATCAGTTCCTCGGCGCGCATGCGCGGAGCCTCGATCGTGTTGGCCAGGCAGGTGCGGCCATCGCGCGTCGCAAGGATGCTCGTCACCCCGATGGGCGTGTTGTTGGCGATATGGTTGTCCCGCCCGCCGGTGATCCAGGCGAAATTGTTCCGACGCGTCAGCAGCACGCCATCAAGCTGGTGTTGATCGAGAAACTGGTTGAGCCGCCGCAACTTCGTCTGAATTTCCGCATCGGGCATGTCGTTGGTCTCCATAAAAGTCGGCAGCATACCACGGATGGCCCGCGCCCGCGTCCCTCCCACGACCTGCGGGATTGCCCTGATTGGCGCGTACCCGATGGGATTGGGGGAAAGATGGTTCTTTGCCTTGATTGTATCCTTGAATATAATCCGTGGAGGGGGACAAGACGTTCCCGCGGTCGAGGGTTCGGGTCTCGATTGCGGGGTGAATGAACGTATTGCGGCCATGCCGTTCAAATGCGCAGCAAGGAGAAACCACCATGCCTGCCTTCATGAAATTGAGTTTCCTCTCCATCGTGACCATTCTGGCCGCGGCCCTGCTGCTGGGCGGGTCGCTGCTGAAGGCTCAGACCTGGTCGAAGGACAGGCTGGAACAGGAAGAGCAACAGGAGGAGGAAAAGGAATCGGAGAAGACGACGACGACGATGGAGGATCGGCGCGCGGCCTATGAAAAAAGGCGTCAGGAGATGCGCGAGGCCAGGGCCGAAAGGAGAAAGAAAACAGCGTTCCAGGTGAACGGGTCGATCTTCTTTCCGAATTACATCGCCCAGGGGACCGTCTACACGCGCGGGGTCGCGAACATGCCGGTGCTGAAAAACTCGGCGGAGATCGGGAAGTACATGAAGGAGATGCCGTCGAAGCACAACGACAAAAATGTGACCACCTCGCTCAACGCGACATTTTTCAATCTGCCCGTCTATATCGTGGATTCCCGCGATCCGAAGACGCCGCGCGCCCGGGTGAAGGTTCCCGATTTCCGGAATCACATGGTCACCCCGAGGATGCGCGAGATTCTGTTCAACGACAACATTCCCATTCCCGATTGGGCCAAGGCGGCCAATCCGCAGCGCGCCGGTGATTCGGCGATGGCGATCTACGACATCGGCACCGGAATCATCCGCGAGTATTTTTTCATCATCAAGGATGCCGAACGCGACTGGACCGCTTCGTATGGGGGGTACTACGAAAACATGTTCAACCTGGCGGAGACGAATTACGCCTGTCAGCATACGGAGGGTTCGGATTTCGTCACCATGATGATCGGCGCGCCCGGTCAGATCGGCATCGAGGAGGCCCGGCGAGGCGAGATCAACCATGCCGTCTGCTTTACGATGGCCAACGCCCGCAAGGGGTTGATCAGTTGGCCGGCCAAGCAGAGCGACGGCACGGACGAGAACCCGTTGGCCCCGGCCCAGGGGCAGTGGTTCCGGCTGCCCCCGGACCTGGACATCGACGCGATGAACCTCAAGCCCATGACCAAACTGATCGCCAAAGCGGTGCAGAAATACGGCGGCTTCGGCAGCGACAAGAATCTCTTCTGCCATGCGTTCAACGCCGAACCGGGCTTCGTGGAGGAGCATCTCACGGGGCAGGATCCGTGGAAGCCGGGCGGCGATCTGCACGAGAAATACCAGCTCCACAACAATCTGCTCAACGATTTTCCGTGGGAACTGACTGAATGGGCGCCCCCGAGTTGGGGCCAGCCCACCTCCGGGAACAATCAGCGTCGCCGGTGAGAATCGGGGCGTCCCCCACCTGCCCGATCCCGCGCGCGGCCGGTCCGGGATTGCGCGTTCTTCGGTGGATGGGGCGGCGGACACGACATGTCATCAAGAAGCCGGCTCAAGTGCGATCCACCTGGATCTTCACTATGCTATTAGGCCATAGATGCCAACCAAACGCGATAGCCTGACTATCGGCCAACTCGCCAAGGCGACCGCCGTGCCCACGTCGACGGTGCGGTTTTACGAACGTCGCGGGTTGCTCAAGCCTGATGCGCGAACGCAATCCAACTATCGCGCCTACTCCGACCGTTCGGTCGAGCGGCTGAAGTTTATCCGCGCTGCTCAGGCGAGCGGATTCAGCCTCAAAGACATCCGCGAGATGCTTTCGCTGACCTACTCGGATGATTCACCTTGTGAAGAGGTCGCCGCCCTCATCGAAAGGCGACTGCTCGACGTGAAAGAACGCCTGCGTGAACTCAAGCGAGTCGATCGCGCCCTGTCCGCCGCCCTCAAATCCTGCTGCAAAGGCGGGCCGGACTGGTGCGATGAAATCGAGCGATTGAAGGGCAAAATGCCCGCCTCCCGCCTTGCCGCGCGATGAGGCGCGCACAAGCCCTTGACCTTGCACCCCGGTGCAACCCTTACACTTCTTCGTGGTTCGCCTCGTTGGCTTGACTCGCCTGGGCGCGCCGTTCTTGAACAACAGGAGCATCGCATGTCGGACACAATCATGGACACCGTTCGTTCCAGGTATGGGAACACCGCCGTCAGCGGGCTGTCGAGCGACCAATCCGGCGTCCGCGCCGTCGCCGAGGCGTTCGGATATTCGGTGGAGGAACTGACCTCCATTCCCGCCGAAGCCAATATGGGTTTGTCCTGCGGAAATCCCACCGCATGGGCATCGCTCAAGCCCGGTGAAGTCGTGCTCGATCTCGGCTGCGGCGGCGGACTGGACGTGTTTCTCTCCGCACGGAAAGTCGGACTGACCGGCAAAGCCATCGGCATCGACATGACCCCGGAGATGATCGCCCTGTCGCGCCGCAACGCGGCCGAGGCCGCTCTCGCCAACGTCGAGTTTCACCAGGCCGCGATCGACAAGCTCCCGCTGGCCAATGCGTCCGTCGATGTCATCATCAGCAACTGCGTCATCAACCTCGCGCCCGACAAGCCTGCGGTCTTCCGCGAAATGATGCGCGTGCTCAAACCCGGCGGGCGCCTGTCCATCAGCGACATCGCCCTGAAGCGACAACTTCCCTCCGAACTGGCCGGCAGCATGATGGCCTACGTCGGATGCGTCGCCGGCGCCATTCTCATCTCGGACTATGAGAAAGGGCTGTCCGACGCGGGATTTTCCTCCGTCGCCGTCATCGACAGCGGCGCGGACCTGAATGCCTACACCAAGGCCGAAAACCAGGCCGGTTGCTGCACGCCCAGCGCCTCGCCCGGTTCCTTGCCCGTCGCAAGCGGCTGTTGTTCATCCAACAGTACGGCCGATTCGGCCCATGCCGATCTGCTGTCCCTTTTCCGCAAGTACAACGTCAACGACTATGCCGCCAGTGTGAAAATCTTTGCGATGAAATCACGGTGAACATCCTCAATGCACGGAGGCGCCATGTCCGACAAACCACTCATCCTTGTCCTATGCACCGGCAATCCTTCTCGCTCGAAGCGATTCTCACCGGCATCCTGATGCTCGTGATCCTCAACGTCTCGACCGGCCTGAAAGAAAAAGGCGTGATGGCGGGCATCGCCGTCGGCGGCGTGATCGGATTGGAGGCGATGTTCGCCGGTCCGATCAGCGGCGCGAGCATGAATCCGGCGCGGTCGCTCGCACCGGCGATCGTGTCGGGAAATCCGCAATCGCTGTGGGTCTATCTCGCCGCGCCGGTCCTGGGCGCGTGCGTGGCCGTGCCGTTGTGGCGCGAGATGAAAAGCAACCGGCGGGAAGTCGACGTCCTTGAGCGGCGTGCCGGCGGCGATGTCCCGTAATGCACCGTCATCCGACGAGCTTGCAGAGAATGTCGCAGCCTTCGATCAGCTTCTCGTCCGTCGTGGCGTAGCTGATGCGGAAATGGGTGTCGCGCTCGGAAAAAACGTTGCCGGGGATGATCAGCACGTTGTTCTCGATCGCGCGGGCGACGAAGTCGCTCGCGGGCGCGCCTTGCGGCGCCTGGGGGAAGATGTAGAACGCTCCGTCGGGGCGGGCCACCTCGAACTTCTTCGACAGCCGATCGAACACGATGTCGCGTTTGCGGCGGTATGCCGTCACGGCGTCGGTCATGGGATGATCCAATGCTTCCAGCGCCGCGTGCTGAAGCGGGCTGGGGGCGCAGACATAGGTGTACTGCTGAAGCTTGGTCATCTGGCTGATGATCGCTTCCGGCCCGGCGGCGTAGCCAAGGCGCCAGCCGGTCATCGCGTGACTTTTGGAAAAGCCGCGGAGCAGAATGGTTCCGTCATAGAGCCGGGCGGGGGAGGGCAGCCCACCCGAGCCGCCGGGTTCGTAGAGGAACGGCTCGTAGATTTCATCCGAGAGAATCAGCAGGCCGTGCTTCCTCGCGATTTCGACGGCCGAACGCACCTCGGCCTCGCTCATCGTGATCCCCGTGGGATTGCTCGGGCTGTTGAGAATGAGCAGCTTGGTTTTCGGCGTGATCGCCTTCTCGACGCGATCGGCATGGAAGCGGAAGTCGGGGTAGCTGTCCACCATGACCGACTTTCCGCCGGCCATCGTGAGCAG
>CAYUNS010000155.1:0-8667 GCA_964446155.1 uncultured Tepidisphaeraceae bacterium
CGTTGACCGAGTAGCCGCTCAGCTTGATCAACCGGTAGCCCTGACCAGCCAGGGAATCGAATTCCCGCTGGTAGGCATCGCCATCGAGACCGTGATTGGCAACCCAGGCGTATCCGGACTGGGCGGGATTGGTGAGCGGCACTGGCGAATATGTGCCGCTGGCGTTCGCGACGGCCTGGGTCAGGGGCAGGAGAGCACCAGCCGTGCCGGCCGCCCCCAACCCGATGGCAGCCAAACGCAGGAAATCGCGCCGCGAACGGCGTCCATACCAGAATGTCGGAACGGTCGAGGATGATTGGTCCACGGTCGGATCCTCCTCCGCTGCTGGGATCAGCAGATGGATGTGATGACGGAGCCCGCAACGCGAGTCCAGATTCACATCGTGCTGGAGAAGGGGGTAAATGGGGAATGCGTACTTTTCCCCATTTTGGCGGCCGGATCACTGCGGGTCCACTGGAACCCACGGCTTGCAACTCACCCAATGGCAGAACGCGAGTAGTGACCATCTGGGTTCAGGCACGTATCAACTCATTTACCGTCAGACCGTAAACATTATCCCCCCATAGGCGCCAGGGAATCGATCAGGAAGCAACGGTGCCAAACCGCTCGGCACTGCGCGCCCTGGCTTTCGCGGCTTCAACCTCGCGATCGCGCGGTGGTGCCGTGGTCTCCAATGACTCCAGGAGATGGCGGGCCACGGCCGCTATGCCAACAACCGCTTCATCGAAAGCGGCCTGGTTGGCCTGCGACGGCTTGGTAAAGCCGCTGATCTTGCGGACGAATCGGTACGTTGTTGGGTTTGGGGAGAGAACCCTGGGCGGCAGCGTGACCGGAGCCGGACACGCTGCCATCGCCATGTCATTCGTACCGGAGCGCCTCGGCTGGCGCGATCCTGCCTGCCTGGGTCGCGGGGATCCAGGTCATGAGCAGGGCAGCAGCGTTGGTGAACACCATGATTGCCAGGAGGATGCCCCAGGGAATGAGGAACTCGCTCCCGGCGATCCCACTTTCCTCGCTGGCGAGCAGGTTGCGGGACAGGAGGAGGCCAAGCACGGTGCCAGCCAGCCCGCCCACGCCGACGACGACGGCTGTCTCGAACAGGAACGAGAGCGCCACCATCCGTCGCTGGTACCCGAGCGCGCGCATTACGCCGATCTGTTGTCGCCGTTCGACAACCGAGCGGAACGAGATCACGCCAACCGCCGCCACCCCAACCAGCAGGCCGAGACCCATGAACCCTTCGAGGATGTAGAGGAAGCCGCTCTCCTGCGCCTGCGCAGCCTCCAGTTCCCCGCGAATCGAGATGCCAGAGACCCCGTAGGTCAGTAGCGCCGCCTCGACGTCTCGGGCGACCTGATCGGCGGTCTCCGGATCGTCGAGCGTGATGTAGTACGACGTTCGCGCCGTCGTGGGATACATTGCGTCGATCGTCGGCTGCGCCGCGTACAGCCCGTACAGGCTGCCGATCTCCGCGTCGAGGACGCCGATGATCGTGACCTCGTGGGCCGATCCATCCGCCGGGTCGAGCAATTCCACGGTGATCGGCTCGAAGACGGTGTCGTCGTTCGAGAGACCGGTGAGCAGGAACGCTTCGTCGTTTGCGCCGATCTCATCGTTCTGGGGCACGGCAAAGGTGTCGATGACGGCGACGTTCGGATCTGTCCGCAGTGCTTCGATGACTGCCGCATCGGTTTCATAACCGGCAGCACGTTGCCCGAATCGAAGCCGGCTGCCGTCGAGGAAGCTGGTCTCCATCCCAAAAACGGGATAGGTCTTCCAGTCCGGATCGGGGGAGCCGGCAACCCGGGCTTCTGCCAGTGCCGTCGTCGGACTGTGAACGACCCCGACCGCCACGAATCCCGTTGTGTCGACACCGGCTGCCTGGAGGGTGCCCTCGAAGTCATCAAGTGGTGTGCCGCCGACCATGTCCGCGCGAACGTGCCATCCGGCATTCGCTTCGTCGCCAAGCACGTTCGCGGCGTAGTTCGTGTTCATCGCTGCCGTCATCACCAGCGAGAAGACGATCAGGCTGAACATCGCGATCGTCATTCCCGTACGCCCCCTGGCCGCCGATGGGTAGGCGATGGCGGTGCGCAGCGCGGGCAGGATCGAGGTGACGAGCTTGCCGAGGTGACTCAACCCGGCAAGGAGCAGGTCGAGGTTGTTCACGATCAACAGGGTCGTTGCGATCACCAGAACGATGCCGGAGACGAAGTACATCTCGAGACCGCTGTTGAAGTGCCCGAAGATTGCCGAAAAGGCATCGTCCGGGAGAAGCCAGAACACCAGCAGGGCGATCCCGACTGTGCTGTAGGTGATGCGGGCAGGAGCCTGGAAGAATCGCAACACCAACGCGATGCCGAACGGCATCAAGCTCATGCCGGTCATGAACGGGAGGCCATCGCTGCCATCGATCCCCTGGATCGTCAGGAATCCGCCCAGCAACATCAGCAGGATGCCCCACGCCAGCGACTTCCAACTCCGATGGGGCGAGATGATGTCGGGGATGTCGCGCACGGCGGCAACGATGTTGATCCTGCTAACTCTCCATGACGCCACCACGACGGTGGCGAAGGTGATCGCGACGCCGGCGCAGTATGAGATGATCACGGTCCGTGCCGTGACCATTGGTTCGATCGGGGCGTCCTCGCCGAAGATATGCCTCATCCCGGTGGCGATACCAACCGCGGCCACGACGCCGAGGGCGGAGCCAACCAGTCCAGCCAGGATCGCATAGACGCTGCCCTCCGACACGAACTGCTGGACGAGTTGGCGGCGATGCGTCCCGATCGCGCGCTCCATCCCCATTTCCGCCCGTCGTTCGGCCGCGAGCATGGTGAAGATGAGCACGATCAGGAGGATACCGGCAGAGATCGAGAACAGACCGAGGATCAGGAACAGACTGGTGAACGCCGTTGAGGTCCGCTCGGCGGTATCCATCCTGTCCTGGCGGATCGGGTCCACACCGAGGCTCTGGCCGGCCAGGGCCTCGGTGAGCTGGGAGACGACCTCGTCGGTCGCGTCCTCGCCACCGGTGTTGGAAACCGCGATCGCGGACAGCATCCCGGCTTGACCGGTGATGGCCTGGACAGTGCCGAGTGGTAACACCAGCCCGCTGGTTTCGAGCCAGCTGAATTCCCCACGCCGGGTGCCGGAGAGGTATGAGTCTTCAGCGATCGCGGCGACCGTCCAGGTTGTTGGCGTGTTTGCGTAGTGAATCGTGATTGTGTGACCGGGTGTGGCATCGAGGTCGATGGCCAGGCTTTCGCTCAAAACCACCTCGTCCGGTGCCAATGCCGTCAGGTCGATTGCGCTGCCGTCGGTTGCGGTCAGGCCGCCGAACGCGCCGAGCCGCTCCGGGTCGACGCCGCTGATGATGATGTCCGGCTCGGCGAGGTTGGTCGATGTGTTGACCACGGCCGCCCGGGCGTCGAGCATCGGCAACAATCCGTCGATTGCGGACCCGTCCGCGAAGGTCGTTTCCAGGGTGCCGAGCACATCGGCCGGGAAGGCTCCCTCGGAGATGAGGTCGATGTTGGCGAGGCTGTCCTGGCTGGAAACCAGCACCTCATCCACGCTGCCGAGACTGGTTTCGACGTCGCTCGTGACGGAGTGGTCGACCGTGTCTCCCGTGCCGAGTGCGGCGGCAATGATGAGTGTCGACAGCATCAGGCCGAGCACGACGACGCCGGATTGCTCGCGCCGTCGGGGGATGTTGCGGACACCGAGCTTGAAGATGACGTTGTGGCGGATGGCGCCCCAGGCAACCGTGAGGCTGCACAGGGCGAGCACGGCCAGGAGAATCGCCATGACGGCGTTGGTTGATATACCGAAAATATCGTCCATGATGTCTTCCTTGTGCGTGACGTTGAGTGCTGGCCGACCGGCCGGTGATGGCGACGTACATGGCGACCACCGGAATCAGTGAGCGACGAGTGCCTGGGGAGCCGCGGACATGGCCGGCCGGGGCGCGTCGACCACCTGGCCGTCGCGCATGCGCACGATCCGGTCGCATTGGGCGCCGATCCCGGGGTCGTGGGTCACGATCACGAGCGTCATGCCAGCGCTGGCGTTCAACGCGCGCAGGAGGCCCATGATCTCGGCGGCGGTGGCAGAGTCGAGGGCACCGGTCGGCTCATCGGCCCAAACGATCGCGGGACGGTTCACCAGTGCCCGCGCGATGGTGATCCGCTGGCGTTGGCCGCCGGAGAGTTCCGCCGGCCGGTGGTTCGCCCAACCCGAAAGTCCGACGGTATCGAGGGCTTCCCGGGCTGTCTTGCGAGCCTCACCCGGGCGACCCCCCGCCACGAGAAGCGGCAGTTCGATGTTCTCGACCGCGCTGAGGACGGGGAGCAGGTTGTAGACCTGGAAAATGAATCCCATCCGCCGCGCGCGGTAGGTGGTGCGTTGCCGGTCCTTCATTTGCGCGAGATCCGTGCCCTCGATCCAGACCCGCCCGGAGTCCACATCGTCGAGACCGGAGAGGCAGTTGAGGAGGGTCGTTTTGCCGCAGCCGGACGGCCCCATGACCGCCACCATCTCGCCGCGCTGCACGGTGAAGTCCACCCCGCGCAGGGCCGTAACCTTGTCGGTCCCCGTGTCGTACGTACGCTCCACACCTTCGGCGTGGACAATGACGCCCTGTTCCGGAACGAAGCCGGCGGCGGGATTGAGGTTGTTCATGGTTTGAACCTTTCCGGAGTGATGTGTGGCCATAACGAAATCGAGTCGCCGACTCCGCGGCCCGGGAGGGAGATGCGCACCTGTCGCTGGACTGGCGCCGCAACGATCGTGGCATTCACCATTGCCTGGCACACCGGCACGATTACCCGGTTTGATTACCTGATTGGATTACCTGGGTAAGTGCGTATGGGGAAATCAGCGGTTGTGCCTTCCGCGGGTCGGGACGCAGAACAGGCTCACCCGTCCTGCGCCATCCTTCGGCTTCGCTTCAGGGTGACGGGCATGGGGGTGCAGACCGGACACATCAGCATGGACGGTCTACACAGGGTGACGGTGGTGGGAGGCGAAGCAGGCTGTCCGGGCGTGAGCGGTCAGCAGGGGTGAGTAAGCGCCGCATGCCTTTCCGCCCGCGGCGACACATATCGGCCAGGAAGACCGATGGTGGAGGTGGATTCCGGATTACGGCTCGTCTGGCAGGCGGTCGATGCGTGACCAGGTTTCGACAAGCTGTCCATCGCGCAAGCGATCAATGGCGACCCCGACGAGGACGATGCGCGATCCTTCTGGCCGTGAATGTGCGACATCGTGCCGGACTGTGCCCCGAAAGGTGAATCGCCGCGCGACGAAATCGCCGCTGGCGAACGCGTGGTCGAGCGTGACCGTGAGGTCGGGGAGTGTCGCACGCCAGGAGGTGATGCTGACCCGAACCCCTTCCGGACCGTAGTGATCGCCGATCGCGAGGTGTCCGACGAAATCGGCCGCTACCAGCGCCGGCAGGATTCGGGTATTCCCCTGCCCGTACCCGTCTTCCAGCAACCGCCGAACGACATTCACGTTGTCTTCAGGAGTACGGTCGTGGTCCATGGCGGCAGTCGTTCCTCCGGTTAGTCCCGCCGGGGCGTTCGGATCGCCCCGATCGGGCGATCATCGAACGTGTGGGAGTGGCGTCCACCGTCCAAATTACCTGCTTCCGTCACCTGTTTCGAGCCTTCTTTGCGATAGTCGTGGGAGGAGCTATTGGTTGGGGCCGGGGAGGATCCCGGCGGCCAGGGCGGCCGCGACAGCGGCGGTGCGAGTCTTGACCCCGAACTTGGCCAGGATGTTGCCGACATGACCGTGGGCGGTTCGTACGCTGATGAACAGGGCCGTTGCGATCTCCCGATCGGTGCGCCCCAGCGAGAGCAATTGCAGGACCTCGAACTCGCGCGCAGTCAATCCGGGTTCTCCCGGGGGCGTCGAGCCCGATGTGGCAGGGATGGTCGGTGCCGGTACGGTCGAGAGTGCTTCGGTAACGGCCTGATCCAGAGGGAGAGCTCTGCCCGCCGCCCAGCAAGCGGTGAACAGGTCGGCGCTGAGTCCTGCCCGGACCACTTCAACTGCCTGCGCGTAGGTCGTGCGCTCTGGCTCCTGGAGAATCAGGCCGATCGCTTCCCGCCCGGATTCAGCCGCACCAAGGAGCCGGGCAGCCAGCGCATGCTCGCTGCGGGCCGCGGACAATACTCCGAAGTTGGCGATGCCGTGGGCGATCTCTTCCTGCGTCTGCATCCCCCAGCGGATGGAGAGACTCTCGCCGAAGTACGCGGCTGCCTCGGGAAACTGATGCCGATCGCAGGCGGCCATGCCCAGGTAGCTCAGCGAGACGGCGGCGCCCCAGAGATCGCCAGTTTCGCGCTGAGCTGCCAGCGACTCGTTCAGGATCGGGATCGCGCGATCGAGATCGCCTTGTCCCAGGGCGATGACCCCGAGGTGGGTCCGGGCGAGCGCGGCGTTCGATACATCGCCCATCTCCTCGAAGAGGCGGAGGGCCTCCAACTGTGACGGCGCAGCGCGGTCGAAATCCCCTTCGTCCTCCGCGAGCACGCCAGCAATGCCCAGGGCGAATGCCGTTCCCCACTGATCTCCAACCTCCCGGCAAAGCTTGAGGCTTTCGTCGAGGCTCCTGGCTGCAATGTCGTCCTGGCCCTGCCAGTGGGTGAGGATTGCCAAACCCAGCAACGCCCTGGCCCGGATCCCGGCCGGGGGGTTGCTGGCACGCTCCAACTGCCGTTCGATCCATCGCCGGCCCTCGATCAGGCGCCCCCGCACATACCAGAACCAGAAGAGATGGCTGCAGAGCCGGAGGGCCAGGTCCACGTCCCCCGACTGGTCGAGCCAGTCGAGTGCCGCAATCAGGTTGTCGTGCTCCTGTTCCAGCCGGTCGAGCCAGATCGCCTGCTCATTCCGATAGGCAAAGGCTGGCCAGGCGGCTTCGGCAAGGGTTAGGCACCAGGCGGCGTGGCGTTGTCGAGTCTCGTGTTCTTCACCGCTGGCGGCAAGCCGCTCAAGGGCAAATTCGCGGGTTGTCTCCAGCAAGCTGAACCGGGGCTCGCCATCTGCTCCCTCATTGATGTGGATCAGGCTGCTGCCGGCAAGGTCGAACAGGACTTGCAAGCAATCTTCCCCGGCCATGGCCCCGAACGAGGCAACCTGCTCGGCCGCGTCAAGCGTGCCGCCGCCAGCGAATGCCGCAAGGCGGCGGAACAGCGTCTGCTGGTCCTCGCTGAGGATGTCGTGACTCCACGCGATCGCGTTGCGCATCGTCTGGAGTCGTTCGGGTTCGTCTCGCGGACCGCCGGTCAGGATGCGCAGGCTTTGGGTGAGACGGGCAAGCAATGCCGACGGGGCCATGATCTTGCTTCGCGCCGCCGCCAGCTCGATTGCCAGTGGCAGACCGTCCAAGCGGCGACAAACTTCCGCAACCGCCGCTGCATTCGATTCCTGCAGCGAGAAATCAACCTTTACGGCGGCCGCGCGTTGGACGAACAAGGCGACAGCCGGATTCCTCGTGAGTTCCGAGATATCCGCTGTGGCGGATGGTACGCGCAAGGGCTGGACCGCGTATTCCTGCTCACCCCGCACCCCCAATGGGATTCGGCTGGTGACTAGGGCCTTGGTTGTCTGGGTCACGGTCAGCATCGAGGCGATCTGCGGTCCCGCCGCGATGATCTGCTCGAAATTATCCAGGATTAGCAGGAATCGTTTACTAGCGATGGCGGATTCCAGGCGCGCGGCAAGATCCTCGTCGCCGGACTCACGGATTCCGGCCGCCTGGGCGATCACGGGCAGCACGCGGGCTGGGTCACTCACCGGGGCCAAGTGAACGTAGACGATACCGTCCGGAAACAGTGGGTTGAGCGTAGGAATCGTGTTGATGGCGAGGCTGGTCTTACCAACGCCGCCTGGGCCGGTCAGCGTGAGCAACTGGATGTCGTCGCGCTGGAGCAGCATGACGATCGCCTCGAGCTCGCGGGCTCGCCCGAACAAGGGGGTGCGTGGCGGTGCAGGGATGTTGAACCGAACATCCGGGAAAGCGTTGGGCATGCGGCGCTCGCTCATTCGGGACGGTGGCCAGGTTACCACCACGGCAGCCGGATCGACATGCCGGAAGGTGCTCCGCGCGGAGCACGGTTACCCTGGAGCGCCGCCAGAATAGTCAGGCTTCCATGCTACACCAGCCGGAAACGCCAGCATGCCCCCAGGAGAGAAGTTCTGGGGCCGTTCCGGAGGATAGCGTGTTGCGGAAGCGAGGACAGGATGACGACCGCGACGGTCGGTTGGCAGACGAGTGCGAGGCGCACCTGATTGCTCCATGTGCGGGTGGCGGCGTCGAACGCCTGGATCTGGACGCCGTCGCAGACCGGGGTATGTGCGCGGTGGTAACCGTGTGCGGAGTCCTGGCTGTCATTGGCCCGTGCCGGCCGCATCGAAATCAGGAGGCAACACGGCCAAACCGCTCGGCACTGCGAGCCCTGGCTTTCGCAGCTTCGACATCGCGGTCGCGCGGTGGGGCGTTGGTTTCAAGCGAATCAAGGAGCTGCCGGGCCACGGCCGCTATGTCAACAACCGCTTCATCGAACGCGGCCTGGTTTGCCTGCGACGGTTTGGTGAAGCCGCTGATCTTGCGGACGAACTGGAGGGCAGCTGCCTCGACCTCATCCTCACTGG
>CAYUNS010000156.1:0-8583 GCA_964446155.1 uncultured Tepidisphaeraceae bacterium
TGCGGCGCGGGGTGTTATGTGCGGCACAACATTTACGTCACGCGCGGCGAGGCGTGGGGGAGCTTTGTCGAGATTCGCGACAACGCCGCCGACGCCTATCGGCGTCAGCATCGCACGGAACAACGCTGGGCGCGGCGAGCGCACGGGCGGTTCGGGGTTTTTCTCTCCAGCTCGACCGAGCCGTTTCAGCCGATCGAACGCCATGCGCGGGTGACGCACCGGGTGCTGGAGGCGATGATCGATCGCCCGCCGGATTTTCTCATCGTGCAGTCGCATTCGCATCACGTCGCGGATTACCCCGATGTCTATGAGCGGCTCACCCGCGTTTGCAGGGTTCGATTTCATGTGAGCATTGAAAGCGATCGCGACACGCTGCCCGGCCTGCCGCGCAGCGCCAGTCCGGTCGAGAAGCGTATGAACGCCTGCGCCTCGCTGCGCGCCGCGGGGCATCACGTCGTCGTCACCGTGGCGCCGTTGCTGCCGATCGCCGATCCCCCACGATTTTTCGCCGCTTTGCGCGAGGTCGCGGACGCGGTGGTGATCGATCATTTCATCGGTGGCGACGGCTCTGTCGCCGGCGCCCGCACTCGCAAAACCGCTCTTCCCCTCGCGATGGCCGCCATCGACCCGCGCGGCGTCACTCTCGCATACCGGGACGACATCGTCGCCATCGCCCGGCGGTATTTCCCCGGCGCGGTGGGTGTGGGCATCGCGGGATTCGCGGGACGATTCACCGAAGCATGACGGCCGGTTCGGTCCATCCTGGTCCGCCGGGGCATTTGCTCGCGCTGCGCCCTGTTCTACAATCTTCGCCATGAGTGATGCCGGGATATGGACGATCCGACGGTTGCTGGAATGGACGAGCGGTTTTTTCGCGCGCAAGGCGGTGGATTCGCCGCGGCTGTCGGCGGAATTGCTGCTGGCGCATGTGCTGGATGTGCCGCGCATCAAGCTGTATACGGATCATGAGCGCGTGCTGGCGGAAAGGGAATTGACGAAGTTTCGCTCGCTGGTGCAGCGTGCGTCGGAGCAGGAGCCGATCGCCTATCTCACCGGGCGGGGGCATTTCTTCAATCTGGAACTCGATGTCAATCGGGACGTGCTGATTCCACGGCCGGACACCGAGACGCTGGTCGAGAACGTGTTGCAGCTCGCGCGGCATCAGCCGGGGATGGAATCGCCGCGCGTGCTCGATCTGTGTACGGGCAGCGGGTGCGTGGCGGCGGCGATCGCGCATCATCTCAAAAGCTCGACGGTGCTGGCGATTGATATCAGCGAGACGGCGGTGACGGTGGCCAGGCGGAACATCGAGAAGCTCGGGCTGGCTGATCGCGTGACCGTCGAGCAAGGCGACCTGTTCGAGCCGCTGTCGCGCATCGTCGACGCCCAGCCGTTCAGCCTCATCCTCGCGAATCCTCCTTACATTCCGAGCGCGCAGGTGAAGACGCTGGACCGCAGCGTCAAGGACTACGAGCCGTTGACGGCGCTCGACGGCGGGGCGGATGGGCTGACGATTCATCGGCGGATTCTCGACGAAGGCGCGGATCGCCTCGTCGCCGGCGGGAGGATGTATCTTGAGATCGCCTTCGACCAGGGGGAGTTGGCGATGCGGACGGCGTGCGAACGGAATGCGTATGAGGACGCGAAAATCCTCAAGGACTACGGGGGGCGGGATCGCGTCCTGACGGTCAGGAAACGGGAGGGATGATCGGGGAGGGCGGGGAAAGATAAAAGGATTTATTTGTCCGATTATCTTGACAAATGGGCGGTTTCGGAGAAACTGCCGGAGCTGCGACGCCGAATGCCGGCGGGAGAGTCGCCGGAGGAATGGATGCACCTTTATGACCGCCATCGCCTTGGCGGCCCCCCGGAGCCGGGTGTCAGGCCGCACGATTGGGATGTTGTTCGCCCTGGCCGGATTTTGCCTTCCGCTGGTGATTTCATTTGACAACCTAAGCCCGCAGGGG
The DNA here is from genome assembly GCA_964446155.1 of uncultured Tepidisphaeraceae bacterium. Classification (GTDB taxonomy): domain Bacteria; phylum Planctomycetota; class Phycisphaerae; order Tepidisphaerales; family Tepidisphaeraceae; genus CAYUNS01. Next base: position 1,968 of record CAYUNS010000156.1, read on the forward strand.
CATCGCATGTTGGCGATCTTCCTCCTCGCCATCGTGCTCTGGATCAGCGAAGCCGTTCCGATGCACGCCACGGGCGTCCTGATCATGTTGTTGATGGTGCTGATGCTCAGCGATCGCGGTGTGCTGCCCATGCCCGAGGGATATCAGCCCATTGCTTACCAATCCATCTTCGCCTCGATGTCGGACCCGGTCATCATCCTTTTTCTGGGTGGATTTTTTCTGGCGGCGGGCGCCAGCAAGTTCTCGCTCGACAAGAGCCTGGCCGGAACGGTGCTCAAGCCGTTCGGCACACGTCCGAAAACGGTGCTGCTGGGGCTGATGCTCATCACGGCGATTTTCTCGATGTTCATGAGCAACACCGCCACGACGGCGACCATGATGACCATCGCGCTGCCGGTGATCGCGACGTTGCCGTCGGGCGACCGGTTCAAAAGCGCGCTGGCGTTGTCGATTCCGATCGCCGCCAACATCGGGGGCATCGGCACGCCGATCGGTACGCCTCCCAACGCCATCGCGCTGGGCGCGCTCTCGGCAGCGAAGTCCGCCGATCCCACGCTCGATTTCGCCATTCCCACGTTCATGCAATGGACGGTGGGCGCGATGCCGTTCATGCTGGTGTTCCTCGCGCTCGCCTGGATCGTGTTGATCCTGTTTTTCCCATGTAAACTGAACGCCATTCATCTCGATTTCGGCGAGGCGAAGTTCGACAAGTCGCGCCCGGCGATCATTTTCTACATCACTTTCGTGGTGACCGTCGTGCTCTGGATGACCGAGAGCCTTCAGCAGCAGATGGGGATGCGGATCAATTCCAACGTGGTCGGTTTCGTGCCCGTGGTGGTGCTGCTTTGCACACGGGTGTTCAGCGTCGAGGATTTGCAATCGCTGGACTGGCATGTGTTGTGGCTGGTGGCCGGGGGGATCGCGCTGGGGCTGGGGATCGGCCGGACGGGGATGGACACCTGGTTCATCGGGCTGTTCCCCTGGGGTAACATGGGTCCGTTCGTCCTCATCGCGGTGCTGACGCTGGCGTCGCTGCTGGTGGGCACGTTCATCTCGCACAGTGCGACCGCCAACCTGCTGGTGCCGATCGGCATCAGCCTCGCGGTGTCGGGCGTGGTGGCGCTGAATCCGGTGTCGGCGGCGATCTTCATCGCCATAGGCTCCTCGCTGGCGATGTCGTTGCCGATCAGCACCCCACCCAACGCGATCGCCTTCGCGACGGGTGAGATCAAGGTAAGGGATATGGCGGTGATGGGCGCGATCATCGGTGTGATCGGTTGGCTCGTCTTCGTGACGGTGGGACCATGGTTATGGCAGTTGCTGGGCATTCTTCCTCGGTGAACGCCCCGTCGTCCGGGGAGGCGGCGTATGCCGTCCTCTGCGCCGCCGCGCCCGCGGAGCGGCTGGAACGGCTGGCGCGCGATCTGCGCGCGGTCTGTCCGAAGGGCGTGGAGGTCATCCCCTGCGATTCGGTGGATGCGGGCCTGGAGCGCATCGGGGCATTCGCCGGACGGCGCGCGCATCCGCTGGCGATTATCGCGGTGGAGGATGCGCGGTATCCGTCGCAAGACCCGCCTGTCGTTTCGATTGAAGCCGATTGGAACATCGGTGCGCTGCGTGAGCGGATCGGCGCGCTGCTCACGGAGCGCGTGCTGCGGCATGATCCGCAAAACACCGCGATGTTCGTTGATCGGATCGATCCGCTCAGGCTCGCCGAGGCGTTCGCCGACGCGGAGCTTGCGCGGCGGAAGGGGCAGGAGCATCTCCAGTCGCTGCGTCGGATCATTCATGCGGCACAGGGGTTGAACATCGATGATGCGGAAAACGCCATGATCGAGGGTGTCGATCGCGCGCTCGACAAGCCCCCACGGTTGAGGATTCCGGCCGACACCGTTTTCCTCGAGGAGGGAAAGGCGGTGAACGGCATCTGGATCGTGCTGGAAGGGCGCGTGCAGCTTACCCGGCGAGCGGAGTATGGCGAAGTGGTGTTCCTGTCGGGATCGGTGGGGCGGATCGTCGGGTTGCTGGCGATGACGCGACGGCAGCAGGCGTTTTTCTCCTGTCGCACGGTCACGGACACGACCGCGATCCATCTGACATGGCACGACCTGGATCGCGCGCTGGTGGCCGATCCGTCGCTGACGGTGCATTTCATGGCGGTACTGATCGATTCACTGCACAAGCGGTTTCGACGCACCTCCGAACTGCAACTCGAGATCGAGGCGCTGAACAACACGCTGGGCAACGAGCGCGACCGCCTCGCGGGGGCGCTTCGGCAGTTGCGGGCGGCGCAATCCAAGCTGATCGAGACCGAGAAGATGGCCACGCTCGGGCAGCTTGTCGCGGGCGTGGCGCACGAGTTGAACAATCCGATGACCGCGATCCGACGGGCCATCGATTATGTGCTGGAGGACGTGCTGGGCGTGATGCGGATGCTCCCCGACGCGGCGGCAATGGAGTCGCGTCTGCGGGCCGCGATGACGACCACGCCCGTCTCGACCGCCGAGCTGCGTTTCCGCCGACAGGCGCTGGTCAATGCGCTGCGCGACGAGGAGCTGGTCCGGCGGCTGATGAAGGTGGGCATCACCACCTTGGCGGACTATGAGCGGGAGATCGCGCGATTGTCCCCGGTCGAGCGGGATTCACGCCTCGCCGGGATGGAACGCGCCCATCAACTGGGGCAGTCGATCCGCAATATCCGATCGAGTTCCGAGCGCGTCAGCGCGATCGTCAAGAGCCTGCGCTCGCACGCCCGACCCAACCAGGAGCCGGCCGGAATCGTCAATCTCCATGAGGGGCTGGAGGATACGCTGATGCTCTTCTCGCATCGAATGCGCGGCATCGAGGTCGAGCGCGTGTTTGGATGGATTCCCCCGGTCGAGTGTCATTCCGGGCAGATCAACCAGGTCTGGACCAATCTGATCTCCAACGCCCTCGATGCGATGGGGGATTCGGGGAAGTTGACGCTCGAGACCGATCGTCCCGACGCCGATCATGTGCGGGTGCGGATCATCGACAACGGCCCGGGGATTTCACCGGAACACCAGCACCGCATTTTTGACGTGAACTTCACGACCAAGCATGGCGGGGCGGCGTTCGGGCTGGGCATGGGGCTGTTGATCTGTCGGCAGATCGTACAGCGGCACGGTGGGACGATCGCCATTGATTCCGCGCCCGGCCGCACCGCGGTCAGCGTCGTGCTGCCCGTTCAACCGCCGAAACCCGTTCCGGTCGCCTCGCTTCCATGAGGTCCGGGCTTTTGAAAGAGGCAAGACATGGCAATCCTGATTCTGTGCATCGAAGACGAACGAGCCGTGCTTGACGCGATGGTGCGCGATCTCGAGCCGTTTGCCGGTGTGTTTCGCGTCGAGGCGGCCGAATCGGTCGAGGAGGCGCGCCCGTTGGTGCGGGAATGTCTGCGACGAGGCGACCAACTCGCGCTGGTGCTCGCCGATCACCTTCTGCCGGGCACGACCGGGGTGGATTTCCTCGTCGAGTTGAATCTTGCCGCCCCGACACAACCCACCCGCAAGGTGCTCGTCACCGCCCAGGCCGGTTTGCAGGACACGATCAAGGCCGTCAATGACGCCGGGCTGGACCATTACATCGCCAAGCCCTGGTCGCCCGAGCAACTGCATGCCGTGGTTCGCGAGCAACTGACCGATTATGTGATCGAGCAGGTCAACGATCCACTGCCGTACATGAAGATTCTCGACGGCGGGCGCATCCTGGAGGCCCTGCGGCATCCCGGAGCGGATTGATCCCTCGTCCATCACGGTGGGAAAGCGGCGGTGAAATCATTGCGACATGTCCTTCCGTCGCACTTGAAATTAAATGCCCGTGTGTTCAGAATGGGGATGGTTTATTGGCCGATGGCGCAAGGTCATCGACCGATAAACCGGGTATCAATCGCCTTTCAGCATTGATTGATCGTCGGCCGATGGACTGGCCGATAGACCGAAAAAGACGACGCGGATGTCTCGCGTCGTCGGGATGCGCACTTCTGTTTCGTGCGATGAACTTCGGGCCTTGCGGCCAAGGAAGGGCCAGAATGGATAGTTTCCTCATTCGCGGCGGGAATCGTCTCAAGGGCAAAATCGAGATCAGCGGCAGCAAGAACAGCGCGTTGCCCATCGTGGCGGCGTGCCTGCTCGCGGAGGGGAAGACCGTTCTCAAGAGCGTGCCGCGCCTCAGCGACATCGACTCGATGCTGAAGCTCGTCGGTGAACTCGGCTGCCATATTTATCGTCACGACAATCCCCACGGCAGCGTCGGGGACGGTCCGGCGCTCAACGGCGATCTCGACATCGAGGTCACCGATGAAACGCAGTGCGAGGCGCGTTACGACATCGTCAAGACGATGCGCGCCAGCATCTGCGTTCTCGGGCCTCTGCTGGCCAAGCGGGGCAAGGCGATCGTGTCGATCCCGGGCGGCTGCGCGATCGGGGATCGTCCGGTCGATCTGCATGTGCGCGGGTTACAGAAGCTGGGCGCCGAGTTTCGAACGGAAAACGGCAACATCGTCGGCGAGGTGCGCGGCCGGCTCAAGGGATGCCGGATGTATCTCGGCGGGGCGCAAGGCCCAACGGTGCTCGGGACCATCAACGTCATGTGCGCCGCGGCGCTGGCCGAGGGGGAGACGGTCCTCGTCGGCGCGGCCTGCGAGCCCGAAGTGTGGGACTGCGCCGAGATGCTGAACAAGATGGGCGCCAAGATCCGCGGTCACGGCACACCGGACATCCGCATCGAAGGCGTGGAGAAGCTCACCGGCTGCGAGCATCGCATCATTCCCGACCGGATCGAATGCGGCACGTTCATGATCGCGGCGGCGATCACCAACGGCGAGCTTGAGCTGAAGAACTGCAACATGGACCACCTGATCGCCGTGACCGATCGCCTCGAGGAGGTGGGCGTTCGCATGGAGCGCCAGAACGGGACGATCTTCTGCAGCTCGTCGCGCCGATTGAATTCCGTCGAGATGACGACCCAGCCGTATCCGGGCTTTCCCACCGATCTCCAGGCGCAGCTCATGGCGCTGCTTTGCCTCGCGGACGGCATGAGCGTGGTGACCGAGCGGATTTTCCCCGACCGGTTTCTGCATGTCGGCGAACTGAACCGCATGGGCGGGCGCGTGCGTAAGGAAGGCGCGACGGCGATCGTGCAGGGCGTGAAGGAATTGCAGGGCGCCAGCGTCATGGCGTCGGACCTGCGCGCCTCGGCGGCGCTGGTGCTGGCCGGGCTGGTCGCGAAGGGAACGACGCGCATCGACCGCGTTTATCACATCGATCGCGGATACGAAAAAATCGAGCAGAAGCTGGCGGCGGTCGGCGCCGACATCGAGCGGGTGAACGAAAAATAACCGCGAGCAACGCCTCTGTCGGCATTTTCAGGTATTCGGCCTGTTCAATTTCAATTCATGCGCGGCTCACACGGTGGCGGCCGGTTCCTGGGGAAAACGGACGGTGCGCTGATGGTTCCCGCGCTCCTGAAGATAAGTGGTGAGCAGCGCGATGTAACTGGCTTTGACGAGGGCGTAATTGACGAGATGGAGCCGTTCCCGCACTCCGAGGACGATGTCATCGCCCGGGCCTTCGATCTCGACGAAAAGACCGAGGAAGGGCAGCTCGTCCAGCTCGATCCGGCAGTTGTCGAGCATCCAGCTTTCGCGGCGCTTCTGAAACGACAGCATCTTGATGAAACCCAGGGATTCGAGCAGGGCGGCGGCGGCGGCTTCGTCGGAGACGTTCACCTCCCGCTCATCGCGGCTCTTTAACGGACCATGCCGGCGGGGGCCTTTATAGGTGATGGTGAAGATGTTCTCGTCGTTTTCCACATCGTGGGTGTGGCGTGTGCGCAGGCCTTTGTCGGCGGCGAGCAGGGACCGATCCGCGGTGTCGAAGAAGGTGTTGGTTTCAAAGTAAGTTCCCACGAACGACGCGCCGCACTCGCGCAACCGCTCGCGCACGGGAGCGAGGTCGTCCACCTTCATCTTGGCTTCGATTTCAACCGGCATAATCTTCCTTGTCGTATTCCGAACCGGGGCCGTTCAACGAACGGATGCCCCTGGGCGGGCGGTGTGCCCGTGGCCCGAGTGGGGTTGTAGCGGGAATCCCGGCCGTGGGAAAGCGGCAGCCGGGGAAATTCATTCCCCGGTCGGCCTCCGTGATGCGGATGGACGATCATCCCACGACGAAATTCACCAGCTTCCCCGGGACATACAGTTTTTTGCGGATTTCCTTCCCCTCGATCCACGGAAGGACTTTGGGGGCGGCGAGGGCGGCGGCGAAGATGTCGTCTTCGGTCGCATCGGCCGCGATGACGATCTTGTCGCGCACCTTGCCGTTCACCTGCACGGGCAGTTCGATGCTCGATTCGACGAGCTTGCCGGTGTCCACCGTCGGCCAGGGGCGCCGCGACAGGCTCTTTTCGTGCCCGAGACGATGCCACAGCTCCTCGGCGATATGCGGCGCGAAGGGGGCGAGCATGAGGACGAAATTCTCCGCCAGTTCGCGCGGGATGGTCTGGAGCCTGCCAATCTCGTTGTTCAACTTGATCAGTTCCGCGATGGCGGTGTTGAAGCGCAGCCCGCCGATGTCCTCGGCCACTTTTTTGATCG
>CAYUNS010000157.1:0-8579 GCA_964446155.1 uncultured Tepidisphaeraceae bacterium
GGGGATCAGCTCCTCCTCGGGGGCATCGAGTTCGAGGGTGGAGGCGCCGCCGTCATGGGCGTCGAACTCTCCAGGTTTTTCGGGAACTCGGAACACATCATCCTTTCGGGCCGGGTCCGGGGCTTTGGTGGCCGGATCGGCGTCGTCGGCTTCGTCCTTTTCCTCGACGGGCAGCGCCCGCCAGCCGCGTCGGGACGAAGCGGGGGCCTCGGTCTCGACGGTGGAAGCGTCAACTTCCGCAGTGTCGAGTTCGACGGGAGACGGGAGCGCGCTTAAGTTTTCTTCCGAAGGGGTGGCGGGGGCCGATAACGGCGCGTCGGCGAGGGGGATATCAGTGCTGGGAGGCGGTTTGGCAGGCTGGTTTTCGGGAACAGTTTTTTGGCCGGCACGGGCCATGGCGCGATCGACGGGGGTGAAGGTTTCGCCTTGTTCGGGGTTGACGACGAGATCGATGTCCACCGCCGCGAGCGTGCCGAGGCCGTCATCCTCCGCGTCGGCAGGCGTCTGCGCGTCGGTGTGAGCGGGAACCTCCCGCCAGGGTTTGGGCTGGGGCGTGGGCGCGTCGGCGAGGGGGATGGCGTCCTCGTCGCGATCCTGGTCGGCGTTTTCAATCCGAGGCGCGGGCGTGTCGCGATCGATCACGGGCGCGGGCGGTCGCTTGCCGGCCGGCTCGGGGGAGAGTGGAAGGTGATCGTCCTCACGATCCGGCGTGGCATCCGCCGTTTCGGGGGCGGTCGCCTGCTCCGGGGGAGCCGGATCGAGCGGGAGGGGTTCATCGGCCGTCGCGTCGGATTCAATGGGTTGCTGGGCCGATTCGGACGCCGGAGCGGGTTCGTCGGGCGGCTCGACGGGTGACTCGACGGTCGGTTCGGCGGGGACGGGCCTGGCGCGCTGGACCGGCGCGAGGAGAACCTCCTCGGGATCGAAGGGTTCCTCGTCGGAGACGAGGGGCGCGGTGCCGATGAGATTTTCCAGTTCGTCATCGATACCGGCATCTTCGGTGGCGGGGACGCAGGCGAGGTGGGTTTCCCCGATGCGGAGGCGGTCGCCGAGTCGCAGCTCGACCTGGTGGATCCTGCGGTCGTTGACGAACGTGCCCGATCGCGAGCCGAGGTCCCGGATGTAGCGTTTGCCCTGCATCTCGAAAATGACCGCGTGGGCGGTGGAGACGGATTCCTCGATGAGGGAGATGTCGGCGGTGCTGCGTCGGCCGATGAGGACGACGCGCTGATCGAGGGGGATGGGCGCGGGCGCGCCGTCAACCTCGAGGGCGACGGGCGTAACGGGAGGCGCGGGGCGTTGCCGCTGCTTGCCGGCGGTGTCGATGCGGAAGGTGAAGGCGCCGACCTGGATGGTGTCGCCGTCGCGGAGATCGGATTCCCGCCGTCGCTCGCCGTTGACGAGCACATGGGTGCGGCTGGCGAGATCGCGGATATAGAAGGCGTCGCCGTCATCGACGAGCAGCGCGTGGGCCTTGCTGACGGATTGGGACAGCAGATGCAGATGGGCGTTGCCTCGGGAGCCGATGAGGACGACCTTGCGGTCGATGGGCATGGCGGGTTTGCCTTCATGCTGCCCGATGGGGATCAGCGAAGGCGAGGCGGGGGTAGGATTCGAGCGTGGTGTGCCAGCCATTGAAGAAAATCCCAAACGAATCCAATGCAGGCCGCATCCACGAGGCCTGGAGAACATCCGAGGCGTCGGTCGCGGATGCGCTTCGTCCACCGGGCGATTCGGTGTGAAGCGGCAGGCCGCGGCATTGATTGAACGAATCCCATGCGGCCTGGTTCGTCGAAACCTCCGGTATCGCCTCCGGCGCTCCGGGCCGGCGCGCGGGGGGTTTGGACGGTGATCGCCGAACGGGAAACGGGCATCCGCCCGGATACGTTCGGTCCCGTTCGCTTCCGCCACGGGCATGACCGCGAGAACCGTTCAATCCGGCACAGGCGTCATCCCTTGGCGATTCTAACACGGCATCGGCTTGAAACGGAAGGAAAAACGTGCATTTCGGAGCGTTTCGATTTATCGGACGACGACCGGGCGCTGCAAGGGTCTGATAAATCCCGCAAAAACGACATTGAGGAAGGATGTGGAGCGATTCTCACGCAACTGCGGCAGGCCGCGCGGATGCACGCTGCATCCGCCGACCAGCCTGCCGCCGGGCAATGAAGGATACGGAGCAACGCGGAAAAAATTGCGCGCGGCGACAAGAATGCCGAAGGCTCGAGCGCCGAGCCTTGGCCGGTCGCCTTGGCCGGCTTACCCCGTCGTCTTTCTTTCAATTACAATGCCGCGATGAAGTTCAAACGTCCGCCGCTGCGCATTCAGCCGACCACCCTGTGGGACTACCCCTCGCAGGATTATGGCGAAGGGCGACAGGGCATCGCCGGCTACAAGGGCGCCACGCCCTCCTACATCATCTGGAACCTGCTGATGCGCTATACCCGCGAGCGCGACCTGGTGATCGATCCGTTCGCAGGCTCGGGCACGACGCTCGATGTGGCCCGCGATCTGAACCGCCGGGCGCTGGGGTATGACGTGCATCCGACTCGCAAGGACATTTTCAAGGTCGATGCCCGCAGGCTGCCCCCGGAACTGACGGGCAAGGTGGATTTCGTCTTCATGGATCCCCCCTACTCGACGCATCTGGATTACGGTCCGGACCCCCGCGACATCGGCAAGCTGGATGCGGCCGGGGAGGAATACTATCCGGCGATGGAACAGGTGTTCGACGAGGCCGCGCGGGTGCTCAGGCCCGGCGGGACGCTGGGCCTGTATGTCAGCGATTCCTACGTTCACGGCACGCCGGGGCGGTTTCATCCCATCGGCTTCGAGCTGTTCGATCGGCTTCGGCGGCGTCTCACGCCGGTGGACATCGTCAGCGTCGTTCGCCACAACAAGACGCTGGACATGGGCAATTACCGCAAGGCCGCGGAAGAGGGGAACTTCTACCTGCGGGGCTTCAATTACCTGTTCATCCTGCGTCAGCCCCCCGCCGATCCCGCCGCTCCCCCTCGCGGCGGCAAGCCAAAGCCAAAGCGGAGATGAGGCGAGAATCGCCGGAATGGGAAAGGCGCGATCCGATCGATCACGGGCGGTTCAGCCGCGCGGCGCTGGTCGCATCACCTGTTGATAGATGTCCATGAGGCCATCGACTCGCGATTCCCAGTTGAACAGCGTGAGCGCGCGGTCGCGTGCGGCCCGGCCGAGCCGGTCGCGGAGCGCGGGGTCTTTCGCGAGTTGGAGCATGGCGTCGGTGAAGCCCTGGACGAAAGCCTCGCGGGAGGTGGGATCGATGAACAGGGCGCACTCGGTGCTGGCGTAGTCGGCCGGGCCACCCCAGTTGCTGGCGATGACGGGCAGTCCCATGGCCATCGCCTCGGCGACAACCGCTCCGCCGCATTCCCGCAGGCTGGGGAAGACGAAAACATCGGATTCGTTCAGCCGCTCGGCACTGGTGGGCTGGGACAGAAAACCGGGAAACAGCACGCGATCGGCGAGGCCCAGATCGCGCGCCTGCCGTTCGAGCCTCGGCCTTTCCACACCGTCGCCGATGATCTCCAGCGTCGCGTCGCATTGCGTGACGACCTTCGCGAACGCCTCCAGCAACAGATCGACGCATTTGAACTTTTCGAGCCGGCCGAGAAAGACGAATCGCACCGGTCCGTCGCGGCGCGGGACGCGCGGCGACGGTTGCCAGTTGCGGAGATCGACGGCGTTGGCGACCAGCTCGACGATGTGCCCGCGCACTCCCCGCGGCAGCCCGCGCGCGGTGCGCTGATTCGAGACGATGATCGTGTTGGCCTTCAGCTTGCCGGGGATCAACCGGTTGGCCAGGTTGCCGATCGCGCGCGCGACCTGGTAAATCCGTCTCTCGAACCGCGCGTTCAGATAAGACAGCCCCGGCGGATAGAACATGTCGCCGTTGAGCGGGCCGATCACCACCGGCGCCCCCACGTCATGGATCATCGACGGCGCCTTCGGTGAGATCGGGATCGGCTGATGGACGAGATCGATGTCGAACTTCCGCACCAGCTCCCGCGTCATCCGCCGCTGGATGAACTGCGTCAGCAGGATCGACGGGGTGTCGAACAGCATGTAGCGCATGGTTCCCGGCAGCCACTTGCCGCGCCGGGCGATGAACCGGTGGAACCGGGTGTCGGGGGCGAAGTGCATCCGGTCGAATTCGTGGGGAAGCAGCTCGCGCAGCTCATCGCGCGTTCGGGCATGCGCCAGCAGCCGCACGTCCACGCCGCGCTCGCGCATGACGCGAAAGTAATGGAACGGGCGCGCGGACTCCCCCCCGAACCGCAACCCGGCGTCCTTGGCGACGATCAGCACCCGCGGCTCCCGCCGGGGCACGTCCTCCCGACTGATTCGATCGTCGATCCCGGCCTCCGGGCTATGGGGCGCTGCGACAGTCAAAACAACCTCTCCGAGTTAAAACCTCTCAAAATAAAACGGATGCGCCACCGCAGGCTCCTGCCTTCATCGGCCAAAACCGGCTCCGGCTCCTGCGCGAAAGCCTGTGCCGCATCCACCGATAATAGCCCCCGCCGACGCGGGGAGAAGGGAGTTTGGACTGGCGATTTGCGATTTGTGAGCCAGGCGCCGTCGAGCGGGCGATGGCCTGCCCTGCAAGTGGCCTCCTCCACGCTCACCGCTCACGCCGTGAGGTCCACGTGCGGCGGCTCGTGGCCTTCGCGGGATTCCTCGCGGATCGGCTTGATTTCCTCGGGGCTTTCGACCTGATATTCGAGGCGGTCGTCCTCGACGGCGATGTTCTTGAGCAGGGCGTTGGCGCGGCGAACCTGGCGGTTCTTTTCCGTCTCCTGCTGTTTCTGAACCTGCGTGGCCTGCAGGACCGATCCGGCAAAGTGGTTGATCTGGCTCATGGCCGGCCTCCGGAAGCGGGCGAGGCTTCCATTCCATCATATCGGCGGTTTTCAGCAAGGGGTTGATGAAAAGGGCCTCGGAACGCGATGGCCTGTTCTACGATGGATCGTTCAACAATCCGGCGGGCTGGGCGCGGGTGAGATGGATCGCCAGAACGGTGACATCCGCAGGGGTGATACCGCTGATCCGCAGGGCCTGCCCAAGACTGCGGGGGGTGAAGCGCGCGAACTTCTGCCGGGCTTCGTTTCTCAGACCGACGACGGCGGCGTAATCGACCGAGTCGGGGATGAGCTTGTTCTCCATGCGGGCGAACTTCTCGATCTGCCGGTCCTGCCGCGCGATGTAGCCTTCATACTTCACGGCGATCTCGATTCGCCGGCCGATGTCCGACGCGATCGCGGCGAGCGCGGGAACCTTCCCGGCGAGCTGCGACCATTCGGTTTGCGATCGACGGAGCCATTCGAGGGCGGGCACGCCGTCCACGCGATGCCGCCCGAGCAGTTCGACGCCGGCTGCGATCGCCTCGCGCCGCGCGGTGAACCGCGCCCAGCGCGCATCGTCCACGAGACCGATTTTCCGGCCGATCTCCGTCAGACGCTGATCGGCGTTGTCGTTGCGCAGATGCAGCCGATGCTCGGCGCGGCTGGTGAACATCCGATACGGCTCGATCGGGGGCTTGGTGACGAGATCGTCGACGAGCACGCCCATGTAGGCCTGATCGCGGCGGAGGATGAAATCCGAGGCTGTCCCGGCGAGGCGGCGCGCGGCGTTGACGCCGGCGATCAGCCCCTGCGCCGCGGCCTCCTCGTAGCCGCTGGTTCCATTGATCTGTCCGGCGAGAAACAGCCCGTCGATCTTCTTCGTCTCCAGCGTCGAGCGGATCTGCGTCGGCCAGACCATGTCGTACTCGACGGCGTAGCCGTAGCGAAGGATGACCGCGTTCTCGAGTCCGGGCACGAGGCGGATGATTTGCTCCTGCACATCGGCGGGGAGACTGGTGCTGACGCCGTTGCAGTAGATTTCGTTGGTGTCGAGTCCTTCGGGTTCGAGGAAAATCTGGTGTTTTTCCTTGTCGGCGAAACGGACGATCTTGTCTTCGAGGCTGGGGCAATAGCGCGGTCCGACCGAGTCGATCTGCCCCGAGTACATCGGCGCGCGATGGAGGTTGGCGCGGATGAGGTCGTGAATGGGCGGATTGGTCGATCCGATCCAGCAGTGAACCTGCGGGAGAGGCGGTCGCCAGGGGGAGGAGACCCCGGTGGGGACGGGGGCGCCGGCGGTCGGATCGCTCGGCGGGGCCTGGTATTCGTTGAGATACGAAAACGGCATGGGGTCTTCATCGCCGGGCTGGATTTCAAACCGCGAGAAGTCGATGGTGTCGCGATCGAGGCGCGGGGGCGTTCCGGTTTTGAGCCGGCCCAGCTCGAGGCCGAGACGTTCGAGACAGCCGGACAATCCGCGCGCCGAGGCCTCGCCGACGCGGCCGCCTTCGGTCTTGCGCTCGCCGGTGTGCATCAGCGCGCGAAGAAAGGTTCCCGTGGTCACGATCGCGGCGCGGCAGCCCAGCCGCGTGCCGTCGCCGAGCACGACGCCGACGACGCGGGTCATGTCCCCCTCTCCCTTTTCAACCACGATCTCGGATGTCTCGCCGGGGAGGATATCGAGATTCGGACACGTCGCGAGAAGGCGCTGGACCTCGGAGGCGTACCTGTACTTGTCGGCCTGGGCGCGCGGTCCATGGACGGCCGGGCCTTTGCTGCGGTTGAGCATGCGAAACTGGATGCCGGCGTTGTCGGTGGCGATGCCCATCAACCCCCCGAGGGCGTCGATCTCGCGAACCATCTGCCCCTTGGCGAGTCCTCCGATGGCGGGATTGCAGGACATTTGCCCGATCCGACCGGGATCGAGCGTCACCAGCGCGGTCGCCGCGCCCAGGCGCGACGCCACCCACGCCGCCTCCGCGCCCGCGTGACCGCCTCCGATGACGATGATGTCGTAATGCCTTCGCATGATCCGTTGTTGGCAAGCGCTTCGGGCTATGACGATGCCGGCGACAGGAGCTTCAATCCCAGGATGCCGATGACGATGATGAAGATGCACAGCACCCGCCGCCAGTCGGTCGAGTCGCCGAGATGGATCATGCCGTAGATCGCCACGCCGACCGCGCCGATGCCCGTCCAGATGGCATACGCCGCCCCCACCGGCAGCGTTCGCACCGCGTGCCCGAGCAGATAAAAGCTGACGCCCATCCAGCCCAGCGTGAACACGCTCGGCCACAGACGGGTAAAGCCGTCGGTGTACTTGATGCCGACGGCCCAGACCACTTCACATAATCCGGCGATCACAAGATAAATCCATGCCATGGTTGTCGCTTGCGGAGGTTGAGGTTTTTCGTGTCGATCCCGTCGCTTGACGCCGGCCCAGGCGAGCGCCACCCCACCGCCCTTTACCTTACCGCTCCCTCCTTAGCCCGTCCACCACATCCCGGACAATCGCCCGGGCGCCGACTGAGAGAATGAACCCGCTTGACCCGACCGACGATATGCCGGAGCTGCCGCACCTGAAGAAGGACGGATGGCTGTACATCCACCAGATCAAATCAATTGATTACCGGAAATGCAGCGCATCATTCGCCGCCAGGGTGGACGACGGCTTCCTGATCGAAATAATGGACCGGGTTCGGGCGCTTATCGACCCCGACTCGATCGCTTAAAAACCTTATGCCCAGGAAAATCATCATCAACCTGACGACCGGTGGCCGCATTCAATATGTGGACCATGACCTGATGCGTGGGCTGGATCAACAACGTACTCTAGAGCAGGAGAGCATATGCCTAAAGACCCTAAGAAGCCCAGGAAATCCAGGAAGCCCAAGAAAACAAGGTATCCTGTCCTTCACGTCCAACTTGAGGCGGGTGATCGCGGCTGGGATGAGGGATATCGATTCATGATTGAACAACACGACAGTGATCGCCACTGGTTTTACAAACGAACCGGTACCCACGGCAGTGAGCGATTCATAAAGATACACTCCCTGATGCCCATCACCAACGATGAAATGGTCATGCTTCGGAAATACATGATGAGCATCCACGGCGAGGGAATCTACGGAAACAAAGGCGACGACCAAAGCGACGAGCAGGAAAGCGACGAGCACGGCGACGCCTAAGATCGCAAGGCAAGTTAAAGAGGCGTGACCTTGGCGGTCACGCCTCTTTTTTTAAACACGAAGGACGCAACGGGGATGCAGTCGATCCCTTCACGGCCGCCGTTTTTTTGAATGATTTGGGCTATCGCTCCTCGAGGACGCCGTCGCCGCGGAGGACTTCGTCCACGGTGGTCTGGAAGGTGTTCATCGCGCTGGCCGAAACCTTGGGTTCCTCGATGCTGCCCCGCACGTGGAACTGGAGCAGTTCGCGTTTCGCGCCCTGCATGAACGCCCCGATGATCGGCAGCCGAGGCCAGTTCGGGTTGTCGGTCACGAACGTGAGGCTCACCCGCTTCAATCCGAAATCGAGCGCGCCCTGGCCTTGCATGAGCATGTTCTGCGACCGCAGTTCGATCGACTCGAACGTGACCCGGTCATTGTCCACGACATAGCGCGCCGATCCCTCCTGGAACGGCGTGCGAACCGGCAGCGCGAGGTTGGTCACCTGCATCAGCCCGAGCATCACGGGAATCTG
>CAYUNS010000158.1:0-8023 GCA_964446155.1 uncultured Tepidisphaeraceae bacterium
GTTGAACGAACTGGAGCCGGGACGGTTCGAGTTCGCGCTGGCGCGGGCGAAAAACCTGTCGGATGATTTTTTTGACAAGGCGTTCGCGGAAGCGGGCGGCGGGGACGTTGCGAACCTGAAGGTGGTGCGAAACGAAAATCACCCGCTGCTGTCGGCGGCGGATCTGGCGATCCTGGCGTCGGGAACCGTGACGCTGGAAGCGGCGCTGTATCGCACGCCGATGCTGGTGGTGTATCGCGGACCGATCTATCTTTACTGGGCCGCGCGATGGTTGATGACCGTCGATCACATCGCCCTGCCCAATGTGCTGGGCGGGGAGAAGATCGTTCCCGAACTCTGGCAGCATCAGGTTACTCCCGAAAGCATCGCCCGAGGCGCGCTGGAGGAACTGCGACCGGAGCGGCGGGAGCAGGTTCGCGAGAAGCTGGCGCGGGTGACGGAGGCTTTCGCGAATCGGGAGACCCCTCGACGGGTCGCGGAGGCGATCATCCGGCTGTCGCGGTGCTAGACCCCACCGGCTTGCAACGGTAGATTGCCGCGGGAACGAAAAGAAGAAGGCGTCGCGGGAATCGCCTCGGGGCGCGGCGGGGAATGTGAAAGTGGTTTCAATGAGTCAGTCCTCAACCAAGAAGCGGTCCATGGATGAACCCAGCCTCGAAGTCACGAGCCCCGAAGGTCGGAAACGCATCAGGCTGGACAAGGCGCCGGTGACGATCGGCAGAAGCAACGCCAACGCGCTCGTGCTCATCGACGATCTGACCAGCCGTAATCATTGCGTCATCGAGCCTGTTCCCGAGGGGTTTCGGGTGCGCGATCTTGATTCGCGAAACGGCACGCGCCTGAACGGTCAGCCGGTGAAGGCGGCGTTGCTGGTGAACGGTGACGTGGTGCAGGTGGGGCGGAGCACGATCCGGTTTGTCGCCGCGGCCGCGGCGGTGAAGGCTCCGCCGCGGCGCCCCGCCACGACGCGCCAGCCGCCTCGCACCCAGTCGAATCCATTCGGCGTGAACCGGATGGGCGCGGAGGGCGATCGGGTCGATCCGGGCATCGCCGGCGATCCCGAGCAGGTGATCCGACAGGCCGCCGATTCACTGCCCGACCGCGATTTCACCGATGGCGAGATCGCGCTGCTCAACGCGCGCGGCCAGGTCGCGCATGCGAGCCGAGACCCATCCGACCGCAAAGCCGCCGCGGAGCAGGGCAAGGAGACGATCACCATCCTGCGGCTGCTGCTGCTGCTCTGCTTCCGCATCAAGGCCAGCGACATTCACATCGAGGCGAAGCGCGACGACTACCAGGTGCGCATCCGTGCCGACGGCAACATGATCGAGGTCGTGCGCCTCGGCAAGGACCTGGGCACGCGCCTTACCGCCGTGGTGAAGATCCTGTGCGACATCGACATCGCGCAGCGAAACATCATCCAGGAAGGGCACTTCTCCTCGCAGGTTCCGGGACGGCGGGTCGATTACCGCGTGAGCTTCGCGCCGGCGATGTTCGGGCAGAAGCTGGTGATGCGGATTCTCGACAGCGCCAACACCCCGCTTTATGTCTGGGATTTGCAGATGCCCGACTGGATGGCGGAGGAGATCGAGCGCGCCATCCAGCAGGAATCCGGCATGGTGCTCGTCTGCGGACCGACCGGGTCGGGCAAGACGACCACGCTGTACGCCTGCGTGCGCAGCATCGACTCCGGGGAGCGCAACGTGGTGACGATCGAGGATCCGGTCGAGATCCAGCTTGAAGGCGTCACGCAGATTCCGGTCAACGTCGAGCAGGGCAACACGTTCGCGAGCCTGCTCAAGAGCGTGCTGCGGCAGGATCCCGACGCGATCCTCGTGGGCGAAATCCGTGACGCCGAGACGGCGCGCATCGCCATGCAGGCCGCGATGACCGGGCATCTGGTCTTCTCGACGGTGCACGCGCGCGACACGCTGGGCACGGTCTTCCGGCTGCTCGACCTGGGGATGGAGCCATACCTGGTCGCGCAGGGGCTGCACATGGTGCTGGCGCAGCGGCTGGTTCGGCAGCTCTGTCCCTATTGCAAGACGGCGGTGAAACCGACGGACGAGCAGCTTCAGCGCATGGGCGACGCCGCAAAGGGCGTCACGCAACTTTTCGCGCCCGCGGGTTGCCCGCGCTGCCTGTCCACCGGATGGGCGGGGCGGCGGGTGGTGTTCGAACTGCTGAACGTCAACGACCGCCTGCGCGATGTCCTGCTGAAGAACCCCAACATGGCCGACATCGAGCAAACCCTGAAGGGAACGCGATTCCAGCGGCTCCAGACCTCGGGCTATCAACTGGTTGCCGAAGGCGTCACGGGCTTCGATGAAGTCGATCGCGCGGTCGGATAGACGGGGCGCTTGCGATAAGGGATTTGGGGTGATGCCGCCCTTGCGGCGAGGCCGCTATTGCAACTGCGGGATCGTCTTTTCATTCTGAAGAAACTGGTCCGTCGGAAGCATGGTGATGCAATCCCAGGGGCAGACCTGATGGCAAAGCGTGCATCCGATGCAGCGTGGGAGATCGATGGTACAGACCTGGAACGAGGCCGCGTTGCGCGGGCCGGGAATGATGCTGATGCAGTCCACCGGGCACACCACCAGGCACGCCTCGCACCCGGTACACATGTCCTCATCAAGTAGCGCCAGGACTTTGGGGAGTTTTTTCTTGGCCATCTGGGAAATGAATTGTAGGGCGTGAGTCCGCGGGTACAAGCAAATAAACAAGGGAAGCGGCGGAATGGGAACCTCTTTGTTCCCGCGCGGGCGGGGAACCGGCGGGGGCCGGCGCGAGGTTTGACCAATCGCCGCGCCTCGGGTTAACTCGTCCCTATGAATATGCGGGAATCGTTGCAGGAAGCCATCGATCAATCGCTCGAGCTGCTGCCGAAGCTTGCCGGGCTGGGGGAACCCCTGACGCGGCTGGGCGAGGCGATGATGGCGTGTTGGGAGAATCGCGGGAAGGTGCTGCTGGCCGGCAACGGCGGGAGCATGTCCGACGCGATGCACTTCGCGGAGGAATTGTCCGTCCGATTCAAGAAGAATCGCCGCGCGCTGGCGGCGATCGCCCTGTCGGACCCTTCTGTCATCACCTGCGCCGGAAACGATTTCGGCTACGCGACGATCTTCGAGCGGCAGGTCGAGGCGCTCGGGCAGGCCGGGGATATCCTCATCGTCCTGAGCACCAGCGGAGGGAGCGAGAATCTCGTCCGGGCGGTGGAACTCGCGAAGCGGCAGGGGTTGAGCACCGTTGCGTTCATCGGCAAGGACGGCGGCCGCCTGCGCGGGCAATGCGGGATCGAACTACTCGTGCCGTCGATGGAGACCGCGCGCATCCAGGAAGCGCACAAGCTGATGTTCCACACCGTCTGCGACTGGATAGACTCACGCGTGTGAGGGTATAACATCGCGCTTTGTGCATCTGAACCTGAGTTCTTCAGCCGAACGACATCCACCGATATTCTTATGAACCCTCCATCGCCGACGCCATTTTTCTCCACGCGCTTCTGGGAACAACCCGAACTTTCCGCGATGAATCGCGTGAAGATGCGCGCGACGCTGTATCCGTATCCGACCGCGCGGCAGGCGCGGTCGCTCGATCGCGGGCGCTCGCCGTGGTTTCAATTGCTCGACGGCGACTGGTGGTTTCGGATGCACGACAAGCCGGAGGATGTCGCGCCCGAGGATGTGATGGAGGCGACGGATCGATCCGGCTGGGATCGCGTGGCGGTTCCGGGCAACTGGACGTTGCAGGGATATGGCCGGCCGCATTACACGAATGTTCAGATGCCTTTCCCGGACGAGCCGCCGTTCGTGCCGGCGGAGAATCCGACCGGCGTTTATGCGCGGGAGATGAACGTGCCTGCGGCATGGCGCGGGCGGCGGGTGGTCCTCCACTTCGGCGGCGCGGAAAGCGTGCTGTGCGTGTATGTGAACGGGCAATTCGTCGGGATGGGCAAGGATTCCCGTCTGCCATCGGAATTCGACATCACCCCGTTCGTCCGATTCGGGAGGAAGAACCTCGTCGCGGCGGTGGTGGTGAAGTGGTCGGACGCGACGTTCATTGAAGATCAGGATCAATGGTGGATGGGCGGGCTGCACCGGGAGGTGTATCTCTACTCGACCGGACCGGTGCATATCGGCGACGTGTTCGCGACGGGACATCTCGATCCGAATCATCGCGACGGGCGGTTGAGCCTGCGGGTCACTGCGGCATTTCCCCGTCAGCCGGAGGCGGGATGGTCGATCGAGGCGCAGTTATATGACGGCGCGGGCAAGGCGGTCTTCGACAAGCCGTTGCGGGCGCCGATCAACGCGGGCGCCCCGTCGGAGTGGGCGCGCCGGCAGGCGGAGATCGAGGCGGCGGTGAAGAAGCCCGCGCTCTGGTCGGCGGAAACGCCCCATCTCCATGTGCTGGTCGTGACGCTGAAGGATCCGAAAGGAAAGCGCGTCGAATCCACCGCGACGCGGGTGGGGTTCCGATCGATCGAGATTCGCGACAGGCGGCTTCTCATCAATGGCCGGCGGGTGCTCATCAAGGGCGTCAACCGGCACGATCATCACGACACGCGGGGCAAGGCGATCGATCGCGAGACGATGCGCCTCGATGCCGTGACGATGAAGCAATTCAACTTCAATGCGGTGCGCTGCTCGCATTATCCAAATGATCCCCACTGGCTTGATCTGTGCGACGAGCTGGGGCTGTATGTCATCGACGAGGCCAACGTCGAATCCCACGCCTTCAGCCACAACCTCTGCAACAATCCGCGCTACGCGGGGGCGTTTCTCGAGCGCGCGATCCGCATGGTCGATCGGGACAAGAATCATCCGTCGGTCATTCTCTGGTCGCTGGGCAATGAAAGCGGTTATGGCCCGAACCACGATGCGATGGCGGGTTGGGTCCGCGGCTATGACGCATCCCGTCCGCTGCATTACGAGGGGGCGCTCTGGTCCCCGCATTTCACGCGGAAGAAAAGCGGGCATCGCTTCGACCAGGGCCATCGTGTGACCGACGTGGTGTGTCCGATGTACACGGGCGTGGATGCGATTCGCGAGTGGGCGACGGATGCGGGGCACCCGGATCGGCAGCGGCCGCTGATTCTCTGCGAATACTCGCATGCGATGGGCAACAGCAACGGCGGGCTTGCGGACTATTTCGAGCTGTTCGAGACGCTTCCCGGCGTACAGGGGGGATTCATCTGGGAGTGGATCGATCACGGCCTCAAGCAAAAGACGGAAGACGGGCGGGAATACTGGGCGTATGGCGGAGACTTCGGGGACGAGCCGAACGACGGCAACTTCGTCTGCGACGGGTTGCTCTGGCCGGATCGCACGCCGCATCCGGGAATCTTCGAGTTCAAGAAGCTCGCCCAGCCGGTCGCCCTGAAATGGCGGGGGAAAGCGCCGCGGATTGAAATCAGCAACAAGGATTTCTTCCGCCCGCTGGATTGGCTGACGGGCGAATGGGAGATGCTGGTGGACGGCGTATCGGTCGCGCGCGGGAAGCTGGCCCTTCCGGCGATCGGCCCGCAGGAGAAGGGAACGATCCGCTGGACAGCGCCCGCGAGGCGGTTTGAAGGCGCCGAGGCGTCGTTGTTCATTCGGCTGAAGACGAAATCGAAGCAGGCCTGGTGTCCGGCGGGGCATGTCGTCGCGTGGGAGCAACTGGCGTTGCCGCGAACGATGCTTCAGCCGGTGAAGAAGCCGTGGCCGGCGGCACGGATCGAAGCGCTGCCGTCGGATCGGGGGCAAGAGGTCGTGCGGAACGGCGCGCTCGAAGCGGTATTCGATGCCGCAGGCGGGCTGACGGCGATCCGAAGCGGCGACGGGGCGATTCTGACGGCCGCGCCGATGCTCAGCGTGTGGCGGGCGCCGACGGACAACGACGGGCTGAAGCTCTGGACCGGTCAGGAGCACAAACCCATGGGGCGCTGGCGGGCGATGGGGCTGGACCGGATCGAGTCGCGGCTCGTCGATTCATCCCGCGGCAAATCCGGTTGGACATGGCGTTATCAATCCACCGGCCGCGGAAAATGGAGCGATTTCTCCTGGAGTTATGCGATCACAATGCCCTCGCTCGATTCGCTGCGCCTGCGCGCGGAATTCGCGGTGAGCCGGGAGATCCGCGATCTGCCTCGCATCGGGCTGCTACTGTCGTTGGCGCCGGGGTTTGAGGCGTTGCGATGGATGGGGCTTGGTCCGTGGGAGAATTATCCCGATCGCAAGAGCTGCTGCTGGCGGGCGGAGCATGTGAGCACGGTCACGGAGCAATACGTTCCGTATGTCATGCCGCAGGAGCATGGGTTGAAGTGCGAAACGGATCGGGTCGAGCTGCGTCACGGTCGAACGGCGCTGCGGGTGGAAAGCGCGCGGCCGATCGCATTCAGCGCCGGCCACTTCCGCCCGGAGGACCTGACGCCGGCGAAGCACACGACGGATCTGCATCCGCGTCCCGAGACGATCCTCTGCATCGACGCCGCGCATCGCGGGGTGGGCACGGCAAGCTGTGGACCGGACACACTGGAGAAATACCGAATTAATGAAAGTCGCTTCTTGCTGGACCTGACCTTTCGGATCATCCGCAAGAGCGGAAGAGGGTGACGCCTGGCGGCGTGGATCAGCCCGGGGTTTTCCCACCTCGCCGCCGCAGCAGCGCGGCGGCGCCGGCGATCCCCACCAGGGCGATCGCGCCCGGCTCGGGGACCGCGATGCGCAGATACGTCGGGGATTCCCCGACCATCAGGCGGATACGTCCGGATCCGAGAAGATCGAAATCCACCAGTTGCGCCAGGCCGTCGTCGAGAGGCATTCTGTCGGCGAACAAGGGCGTGCCTACGATGCCGTCGAGGATCATTTCCACCTCGCGGCCATTGCCCGTGGGCGACCAGATCGCCCAGATGATGTCATTCGGATCGGTTTCCGATTCGTATTCATAAATGAACAGGTCTCCGTCGAGTTTCAGGATGACGGAGCCGAACCGGTAATCGCCCAGCGTTTCGTACAGATGCCGCAGCGCGAAGAAGGAGGGTTTGTATTCGAACGTCTCGCCTTGTCCGCGCGTCAGCCCGGAAGACCCATGCACGCTTGGCGAGTCCGAGTCATGGAACCAGAACATGTAGGCGCGATCGACGCCCATGGCGGCGAAGGCGAGATAGGATCGCGTCAGCCACTGCGCCTGCTGCGCGTCGGTGACGCCGACCCAGGGGGGATTGGTCCTGGTGCTCGAGTCGTATCCGAATTCGGTCACCCAGATTTCCTTGTTCTGTGCGCCCGGCGTGGCGTTCCGCCAGTCGATCAGGTCCTGCACATGTTTGAGATAGTTGAAGTTCGGCCGCGTGTCTTCGGGATAGGTGCGTTCCCACTCCGGCCAGGGGTTGGGATCGGCGTGTGGATAGGTGTGAATCGCGATGGCGTCGATGTCATCGAGCAGATTGTCGTTCTGGCTGATCAGAAGCTCGACCGGCTTGGAATAGATCGATTGTGAATTCACCGACATCGCCGCGGTGACGACCTTCATGTTCGGATCGGCGGCCTTGATGCCGCGGGCCATGTGCTTGAGCACCTCGCGATACTCGCCGGCGGTGTAGTTGGTCGGCTCGTTGCCGATCTGGATCGAATCGACATAGGGATGCTCGCCGCCGGTCTTGAAGTAATCGGCGAAGACGTAGCCGTAGTTGTAGGCGTCGGCCGCGAGATCGTTCCAGTCGTAGTACTGGATCGAGGAATTGGTCGCCCGCGCCTCGGGCGTGCTGATATCGCCGGTGCCGAACTGGATGGCGGCGTTGTTTCTGAACCCGGCTTCCGTCCACGGTTTGTAAGCGTGATGTTCCCAGTTCACGCCGTTGAGGGCGAAGGGGAACTGATACGGATACGGCGGCGGGGTTGGAAAGACGCCGGTGTTGGACTTGGAAATGTCCCAGTTGAGATTGTGATAGTCCCGAAGCAGCCCCGCGACCGGGGAATACATCTCCCCGTCCGTCTGGGTGACGATGTAGTGCGGCATGAATACATTGCCCTTAGCCTGC
>CAYUNS010000158.1:8033-8561 GCA_964446155.1 uncultured Tepidisphaeraceae bacterium
CAATCCCATGAAATCGCGGAACAGCGGCGAGGTCTCATTTCCGTAGGCTCGGCCTGACCAGGGAAGGACAAGCATCGCCACAATCCCCACGCCGCACAGAATCCGTTTCCATCGACCCAGGTGTGTTCGCCGCATGGCCATGCTCCATAGGGGGTGAAACCGTGGATAACAACAATTCCAGATTTTGTACAACAATTACGCAACAGTTTATCTCATAAAATTCGGACAGGCCAATTTTAATTGTAAAATTTATGACCGCATTCGATGAGCGGCCCAGGCGCCGGTGAAAGCCGATGGCCGGGAGAGCGGAAATCCCGCTTTATTTGAGGGGGAATTGTGGTAGAAATCATCGATCCCCGCACTACAATCACCCGCCGGCATTCCCTGGTGGAAGTTGTTCTCGGGGTTGTTGTTGAGACGGGAAGAACCCTTGTCAAACGTTCTAAAGCAGCTTTTTCATCGCACCCTGAATAGTGTTTACTTCGGCATCGCGACGATGGTGGCGGTGGCGGGGTATATCGCACTGGG
>CAYUNS010000159.1:0-8491 GCA_964446155.1 uncultured Tepidisphaeraceae bacterium
TTTCGCCAAATGGAACTGTCATCCAGCCAAATGGGCCTCTCATTTCGTCAAATGGAACCCGCATTTCATGAAATGGAAGTCGGCCCTCTGGGGATGAGGGTTCCATTTGCCCAAATGAGCCGGTCATCTGGACAGATGGAAGCCGGAACTGACGAAGGGAACCGCCATCCACGAAGGCGGCGGCGGGCGGGAATGCGGTAGCGGGTGGATCGATTACTGCCGCTTGGGGAGGCAGGGCAAACTATTCAACTCCCACCCCTCGATCGGCCGATGATTATCGGACCCGAGGAGTCTGTCTATGCCCCTGTTCTCTCCGTTCCGCGCCGCATTGATGATGATCTGCATCGTGCTGGGCCTGACCGCGCTGCTCGGGCGGGTGGCGTACCTGCAAACCTACGGCCGCGAGCAGACCATTCAACGCGCCGAGCGGCAACAACACAGCACCGAACCGCTCATCTCCCGCCGCGGCAACATCTTCGACCGCAACGGCATCCTGATGGCCGGAACCGTCCAGACCAGCACCCTCTTTGTCGATCCGAGCTTTCTGTTCCAGGTTTACCAGCAGGACGGCCGAAGCCTCGTCGATCTGGATGACGCCATCGAGAAGCTCGCCGAGGTGATCGGCGCCGACTCATTCGAGCTGGCGCGGCTTCTGGGGCGACGGTCCGAAGCGCGGTTCGTGAAGCTCGCGGAGAATCTCGACGAGCTGTCCGTCCGTCACATTCGTGAACTCAACATCCCCGGCATCGGCATCCAGCCGACCAATGTGCGCTACTATCCGGCCGGCTCGGTCGCGGCCCATGTCCTCGGAGGCGTGGGGAAAGACGGGACCGGCCTGGAAGGACTCGAACTGAAGTTCGAGAAAATCCTCGCCGGCAGGGACGGTTACAAGCGCACCCTGAAAACCGCCCGGCGCCAGGGGCTTTCCGTCGCCGCCGAGGATTATCTTCCCCCACAGCACGGGCGGCATCTGATGCTCACGATCGACTCGAACATCCAGCTCATCGCCGAGCAGGAGCTCGCCGCCGCCTGCCGGCAATACAAGGCCGTCTCCGGCGAAGTCGTCGTCATCGATCCGCGCAACGGCGACATCCTCGCCCTGGCGAATTATCCGACCTTCAATCCACAAAACCTCGAGGACTCGACCGCCGAGATGCGCCTCAACCGCGCCATCGTCGTCCCCTACGAACCCGGTTCCACGCTCAAGCCGTTCCTCGTCGGACCGGCGCTGGCCGAACGCATCACCCGCGCCGACGAGGTCTTTCCGATTCACGGACCCAGCTACAAATCCTCCCTGCGATCCAAGCCCGTCATCGACGTTCATCCCTACCCTTCCCTGGCGACGTGGGATGTGCTCGTCAAGTCGAGCAACATCGGCATGGTGATGCTCGCCGAGCGGATGGGCAAGGAGCGGATGTGGAACGCGCTGGCGGGCTTTCGGTTCGGCCGGAAAACCGGCATCGAATTGCCCGGTGAAGACCCCGGCCTGCTCCGTGCGGCGAAAAACTGGGGCAACTCGGACATGGTCTCGACCGCCCAGGGCTATTCCATGATGGTGACGCCGCTTCAGCTCGCACGGGCTTTCTGCGCCTATGCCAATGGCGGGCGGCTGATCACCCCCCGCATCGTCAAGGGAACGCTCGACGCCACGGGCGCGATCGTGAAATCCGAGGATGCGACGGAACTTCAGATGCTCCCCGAGGTGGTCGATCCGATCACGGCCGCGGAGGTGAAGCGCATCCTGTCCGATGTTCCGATCCGCGGCACGGGCACGAAAGCGCGCAGCCACATCTGGAATATTTTCGGCAAGACCGGAACCGCTCACGTCGCCAAGGCCGGTTCGTACAACGAATCGAGCTACACCAGCAGCTTTGTCGGCGGCGCCCCCGCGGAAAACCCCCGCGTCGTCATCGCCCTGATCATTCATGAACCCGATCGCGGCATCGCCCACTACGGCGGGGTGGTCTCCGCCCCCGCCGCCGGACGGGTGATCGAACGCACACTCGCTTATCTCCAGGTTCCCGCCTCTCCCGATCTCCCCCTGCCTCCGTCGCGGATCGCGGATGTGTTGTATGGGTTCAATCCGAACCAATACAAGCGCAAACCTTCGCAGTGGATCCCCCACGCGATGCAGGCCACCACCTCCGCGCGGGATTGAGATCGGATCGGCGCTTATTCGATCAGCATCGCATCGCCGTAGCTGAAGAAGCGATACCTCTCCCTGATCGCCTCGCGATAGATTCGTCTTTGCTCATCCAGTCCCGTCATCGCGGCGACCAGCGCGATCAGCGTGCTGCGCGGAAGATGAAAATTGGTGAGCATCGCATCGACGAATTTCCAGCGGTACGGCGGATGGATGAAAATCGAGGTGGAGCCGGCCGAGGCAAGGATGGGCTGATCGGTCGGCTGGGATTCGAGCACCCGCGCCGAGGTCGTCCCCACGGCGACGATGCGACGACCAGACGCGCGGGCGCGATTGATCGCGTCGGCGGCGACGGGAGAGATCGAATACAATTCGGTGTGCATCACATGATCCGCCAAAACATCGGCCGTCACGGGCTTGAACGTCCCCATGCCGACCTTCAGCGTCACGAACGCGCGCTCGATCCCCTTCTCATCCAGCCGCCGGAAAATCCCCTCGTTGAAATGCAGTCCCGCCGTCGGCGCCGCGACGGAGCCGGGTTGATCCGCATACACCGTCTGATAACGCAGGCGATCCGACTCATCGCGCGGATCGTGCGATTTGTCCCGCTTGATATAGGGCGGCAGAGGCATTCGCCCGATGCGATCGAGCAACTCGCCGGCCGATTCCTCCGTCTCCACCGCAAGGCGATACAACCCCGCCTCTCCGGGGGAGAGGATTCGCACCCGGACGTTCGGTGCTTCGGCGAACCGCAGCACCGCATTCGCACATGGCCGGCCGAGGTTCTTCAGCAGCGCCTCCCACCGACCCGGTTCGATTTCATTCAGAAACAACCCCTCGACGCGCCCACCGGTCTCCTTGAGCAGCACGAACTTCGCCGGCACGACACGGGTGTCGTTGAGCACCAGGTTGTCGCCCGCGCGCAGCAGCGACGGCAGATCGGAGAATTGCCGGTGGACGATCGAGCGATCCTCCCGCCGATAATGCAACAATCGCGACGCCGGCCGATCCGGCGCGGGCGCCTGCGCGATCAACTCGGGCGGCAGGTCGAAATCCAGATCACTCGCTTTCATATCGCCTCGATCCATTCATGGGCGCCGGCGACCACGGATGAAAACACCCGTGAACGCGGCGTCATTCTCCCGCCTGACGCCCCCACCGCCCTTGCGGATACGGTGAAAGTTTGATTGCTTCACACCACGCCGATGTTGATTCCACGCATCAT
Source organism: uncultured Tepidisphaeraceae bacterium (assembly GCA_964446155.1). GTDB lineage: Bacteria > Planctomycetota > Phycisphaerae > Tepidisphaerales > Tepidisphaeraceae > CAYUNS01. The sequence continues at coordinate 3,369 of CAYUNS010000159.1, forward strand.
CCGGCATAATCGGAACGACTTCGCGACCGTCCAATTAAATGGTGGATAATAGGTTTTCTCCCGCATTTCAAGGCGAATCGCGCGATGCCAGGGCGCGGGTTCCGCGCGGCGCGCCGGACTTTGCTCCCATTGGCATGTGGGACTGGAAACCGGCGTCAACCTCATCGTCGCATCGCTCGACCTGCAACTGGTCCGGCTGCTTCGCGGCGCGATGAACAACGGTCCGGCCGGCGTGGACGGCGGGCTTCATCCCGCGCCCGCGATCGGGCAGCGCCCCCGTCTCGATCCCGAACCCGTCATCGAGCCGCGCGAGCGCATCACCCCCACGCCCCACTTCGAGCCGCGCCCGATCCTCCATCCCGCGCCGCGATGGGAAGCCCATCCCGATTCGACGGTTCCCGTCGAACCCGATCACGCCGCCTCCCTCCGCGGCCCGATCGAACCGCCCTGGAAAACCCTCCCGTGGGAAGCTCCCCTTCCAGTCGCGCCAAAGATAAAGATCACCCTCATTCAACCCGATATCGTAAGCAAAGGCATGCTGATTGATTTCTTTATCTAACGACTCGGTGGCCTGGGGGGTCTATGATGTTCTATGATGTAACGAGGAGACCGGATGCTTCAGTCACAACAGGTTGAGGAATTGATCTGCCTCGTGTCCGCGCTGGACCGTTCAAGCCTCATTGAACAATTCCAGAATTACCAGGCCGGCTTTCCGGTCGATTTCACGCCCGAGTTCCTCAACAACGAATCCATCGAGCGCCTGCGCCATATTTTTCTCGCCCTGTGCCTCCAGTGCCAGAAGCTTCCCGAGATCAATCTTTCCCACGCGGCCTGACTCGCCTCATCCCCGCGGATGATATTTTTTGTGAACGCTTTTGAGTCGATCCTGATCGACGTGCGTGTAGATTTCAGTCGTGCTGATGTCGCTGTGTCCGAGCAGTTCCTGGACGACGCGCAGATCCGCTCCGCCGCTGAGCAGATGCGTCGCGAAGCAATGCCGCAGCACGTGCGGAGAGACATGCCGGAGCAATCCGCTGGATCGGCCGTATTTTTCGACGAGCATCCAGAGCGCGATACGATCGAGCGGCTTGCCCGTGCGGGAGAGAAACGCCAATTCGCTGGGCCGACGAGCCAGCTTTGGACGGCATTCGTCCAGATAACGCCCGATCGCCTCATGCGCCGCCCGCCCGAGCGGGACGATGCGCTCCTTGTTCCCCTTTCCCAGCACGCGCACACAGCCGACCTGGAGATTGACATCCCTCAGCTTCAACTGGCACAACTCGGTGGCGCGCAGCCCCGATGCGTAGAGCAGTTCGAGGATCGCGACATCGCGTGAAAACAGCGTTGATTTGGGATTCGGCGCGGCGATGAGCTGATTCACCTGCGATTTGCTCAGCACCTTGGGAAGGGCGCGCTCGGGTTTGGGGCGTTCAAGCTCCTGGAGCGTCCGGCCGGTGTCGTGCCCCTGCGCTTCGACATAATGCAGAAACAGGCGAATCGCCGCGAGGCGCCGCGCGACCGTGCGGGTGGCTTTGCCCCGGCGAGACTGTTCCTGCATATAGGACCGATAAAGACCCGTGTCGGCGGTGACCAGATTCTTTCCATGCTCCCCGAAAAAAAGTTCCGCATCCTCCAGGTCGCGGCGGTAGGCGAGGATCGAGTTCTCCGCCAGCCCGCGCTCAGCGGCCAGATGCAGCAGAAACGAGCGCAGCATGGGCAGCTCGCTGCGAGTTTCGACGGGCGATTGTGACTTGGACAAGAGGTTCACGACCATGGCTGCGCTCGACATTGGATTCCGTGTTGACGCTGCGGCGCACGCGCCGCTCCACCAGCCGGTCGAGATATTGCGGGCAGGCCTTGTAGCGATTGAAGCAATACTTGAAGGCGTGCTGCAAATGATCGAGATTGAAATACTCCGCGCATCTCGGGTCCGTTCGATTCAGAAACGGGCAATGGTGAGTTTCGTCCGCCATGACACATCCTTTCCAGCGGCTTGACAGAGAATGTCATCGGCCGCGCGGACGATGCAGCGTGAACGAAGTCCCATGTCACTCCTCATTATGGGACGATCCGCAAGACCCCATAAATCCCCCTCCCCCCCACGTCAATCGCGCTTTCACGTTGCCCCTCCCATCGCCCGGAGTTCCTTCACCACTTGCTCCTCCTCCGGCGCCTCCTGCATTTTCTGCCTTTGCAGATTGCGGAAGGCCTTGAGGATTGATTTTTCATCGATGGAGTCGAGGCGAAGAAAGACGCCGTGGGTTTGTCTTGCGAGAAAAAGATGGTGCGTGACGATGCTGATTCGCTCGGCCGAAACGGCGTCCAAAGGATGCGCGGCGCGTTCCTCGGCGCGCACCAGGGCGAGCCGCAACAGATCGACGGGCCTCACCGGCTCGGCGATCAATCCGGCGATCTCCTCGATCCCCTCGGGAGTGATGAGGAATGCCTTGGCGCTGCCGGCGCGCGGGCCGCGCTGCAGCGAGAGAAAGGCGAAGTGTTTCAACAGGCGCGCGTGGCGATACGGACCTTTGCCCAGTTGCGACAACTGTTCGAGATGCGCCTTGATCTTCCCCGCCGACTCGAACCGCAGTTCCGCTGCGGCGGCGTTCATCCGATTCGTCTGCCCGTGGATCATCTCCGAGGGGTCGATCAGCGTCGCGACACTCCACTCGACCATGCGCCGATATTGCTCCATCGAAATCGAGCCGTCACACGGCGCGGGGCATTTCCCCATTTCCTTGTACGCGCACGCGGCCCCGTTCGGAGCCTGCGCGAGAATGTTGTGATAGCGGCACAGATCAAACGCGTCCTCGATCCGCGCGATCAGTTCGGTCGCCGCCTGCCTGCTCTCGACCGGGCCGATGAGCGCGCCGGAACAATCGGCCAGTTGGGTCGTTTTGATGTATCGGGGAAACGGCGCCTCGGGATCGACGTGAACAAACCACGCCGGACGGAACCCAACCATACCCTGGTAGGTTTGCGGAAAGGCGAGCCGCGCCGCTTCGTAGTAAAGCCAGTCGGCCTCGAAGAGGCTGTCCACCCGTCGCCAGCGAACATGCCGGACAATCTCGCGATAGTTGACCCGCCGCGTCGGCCCGGGCATCTCCTCCCCGCTCAACCGGCGCTTCAGGCTCGCGCGCAGATTCTTCACGCAGAGCAGTTGAACGGGCCGATCCGCCTCATCGCTCAACAGATACACCACCCACTTCGACGGAATTGTCTCCAGGAACGCCTCGAAATCCGCGCCTGGGCGCCAGGAGGTATGCCGATCGAGAATGTGCCCGTTGTCATGCACGCACATGGATGGTAGGCCCTGGATGTTCTCCGGCAAGCCGCGGCGAATGTCCGTCCCCGAACGACGGGGCGATATCCTATACTCTCCAATGGCTTCATCGTCGAACCCATTGCGAAAGGATCGGGCTTGGATCTCCGCACGGGCAAATCCTATTGGCAGTCCTTGCCGCAAACGCCCCTGCCTCCGGCCGAACCCCTGATGCGCGACGAGTCCTGCGACGCGCTGGTCATCGGTTCCGGTGTCACGGGCGCGATGGTCGCGCAACACCTGGCGGAAGCCGGCCTGGATGTGGTCATCATCGACCGAAGACGACTCGTTATGGGAAGCACCTGCGCATGCACGGCGCTGGTGCAATATGACGTCGACACGCCCCTGATCGACCTGGCAGAAAAAGTCGGGCCGGAAAGCGCGAAGCAGGCTTATTCGACGACGAGAAAAGCGATTGATGATCTGGTGGAGCTGATCCATCGTTTGAAGTTGAACTGCGATGTCGATCGGCGTAGCGGGCTTTATCTGGCGACTCGCTCGGCCGATGTGCCGCGACTGCAACGCGAGGCGGCCGCTCGCGCGGAACTTGGCATCGAGACGAGCTACCTGGATCGCGTGGACCTGCTGGCGCGATCCGGGATTGATCGGCCCGGAGCGATCCTGTCGGAAGTGCAATACGAACTCGATCCCGTCCGTCTGACGCGCGAACTCCTTCGCTGGTGCATGGAGCGCGGCGTGCGCGCTTATCACGAGACCGAGATCGGGATCGATCGCTCGATCGGAAGAACGCTCTCGGTGAAAACGACGAAAAACCACACCATCCACTGTCGCGAGATCGTCTTTGCGACGGGATACGAGGCGCCTGAAATGTTTGCCCAGGCGCGCGACCTCTGCTCGCTGCACAGCACGTTCGCCCTGGCCAGCCAGCCGTTTGAGGAATCGCTGCTGTGGCGCGATCGATCGCTCCTGTGGGAACTGGCCGATCCCTATCTCTACGCGCGTCTCACGCCGGACCACCGCATTATCGTCGGCGGAGAAGATGAGCCGTTCAAGAATTCAACGCTGCGCGATGCCCTCATACCCCGAAAGACGCGCCGCATCATTCGAAAAATGCGCGCCCTTCAGCCGGCGTTGCACATTGAATCCCGGTTCGCATGGGCGGGCACGTTCGCGGAAACCGAGGACGGCCTGCCGCTGATCGGGCAGGCCGATCCGTCGCGGCAATGCTGGTTGGCCCTCGGATACGGGGGAAACGGCGTCACCTACAGCCTGATCGCGGCCCAGGTCATACGCGACCTGGTGCTTTCGCGAAGCAACGACTCGACGGCGCTTTTCTCATTTGATCGCCTGAAGCGGTGATGCAGGGCGTCCGCCGACGATCGATCCCGTCAGCGTGAAAAATCGGCGCAAAAAAGAACCCCGATCCTTTGAGGGACCGGGGCCTTTTATAAAAACGCTGGCAGTAACCTACTTTCCCGCTGAAGCAGTATCATCGGCTCCACAGGCTTAACGACCGTGTTCGGAATGGGAACGGGTGTGACCCTGTGGATATGGCCACCAACGAAGCCCTGCCGGGCCGGTTAAGACCCGGCAGGGTTGTTGATTCGTGAATTCGAGGTTTATTTCGGTTCTGACTCCGCTTGAGATGACTCGCGACAAGCGCGGTCATCATTCGTCGAACACTTTTTTGGTGTTGGACCCGCGTTTGATCGAACCATCGTGTAACGATGATCGATAAAAGCGGTCAAGCAATCGACCTTTAGTACCAGTAACCTGAACACATCTCTGTGCTTACAGCTCTGGCCTATCAACCGGGTGGTCTACCCGGGGTCTCTCGGGG
>CAYUNS010000160.1:0-4173 GCA_964446155.1 uncultured Tepidisphaeraceae bacterium
TCGCCGATCATCCGGTCATCGCCGGGCTGACCGACACCGACCTGGCCAACTGGCGCGGTGATGCGAGCCTGCTCGAACCGTATCCCCAGCCCGTTTCCGAAGACAGCTATCCTGAAGAACCGTTCCGCTTCGGCAATCGCGGAACCGTCAGTGGGCGGATGATCGAAAAGCCGTCGGCCGGCGGCGCGCGGGCGATCCTCGAATGCGAGTACGACCTGGGCTATTCGCCCCTGGTCGAGTTCCGCGAAGGCAAAGGCCGTCTGGTCTTCTGCCAACTGGAAGTTACGCGACGCTACGGCGTCGATCCGGCCGCCACGCTGATCGCGCAGCGCCTTCTTGCCTATGCCGCCGCGCCGCTCAAGCCTGCGCCGACGCCCGTTGTCGTCGTTGGCGACCCATCGCTGGGCGATTATCTTCAGCGACTTGGCGTCGTCACGAGCGACCAGCCCGGCGGCGATACGGCCGTGCGGATCACCGACCGCGCGCCCGATGAGAAAACACGGGTGGCGCTCCGATCCTTCGCGCAGGCCGGTGGCACGGTGCTGCTGTTGGGCAAGCAGGCGACGGCGGATCTGAAATGGCTTGATGTCTCATCGTCGCCGCAACCGGTCACTTTCTTCCGCGCCGTGCCCGACACCGACTCGCCGCTGATGGCCGGCGTGAGCATGTCCGACTTGTTCCTCAAGGACGAACGGCGTGAAGCGATCTGGAACGCCGGCGTCGAAGCGCTGGCCGATCCGGGCTTCATCGCGCGCGTGCCCCTGGGCAAGGGGCAGGTCGTTCTTTTCACGATCGACCCGCGACCTTATGCCGATGGCAAAACGTCGCCCGAACGGATGAATCGCATTCATCGCAAGCTCTCGCGCACGCTGGGCACGATCATCGCCAATGCCGGTGGCGCTTTTCGCGGCGTGGGGGAGACGCTGGCTTCGTCGTCGGCGCTGGCCGACCTGCCCCTGCCGGCGCAGTGGAAATTCTCCATCGACCTCGAGAACGAAGGCGTGAGCAAAGGCTGGGCCGACGCGACGTTCGACGACGGCGGGTGGCAATCGATCGGCGTGCCGGGGTATTGGGAATCACAGGGCGTCAACACGGTGAACCCGAAATTCCCCGACAGTAAGCACCAATACGACGGATATGCCTGGTATCGCTGCCGCATCACAATACCAGTCGAGTATAAGGACGCGGACCTGTCGCTGTTGCTTGGCCCGGTCGATGATTTCGACGTGACCTATTTGAACGGCAAGCGGATCGGCGCGACCAGTTCGTCCACTCCCGGCGCCTATGAGCATCCGCGCGACTACCCGATCCCCGCCGCCGCCATCCGGTACGGCCAGGAGAACGTCATCGTCGTTCGCGTCTTCGACGGTCTCCACCGTGGTGGAATCCTCGGCCCGGACGTGAAGATCCGCATTCAGCGGAACGACGCCTACCCCTATCTTGACGATGCTCCGTCGTGGAACCCGTACAAGCTGAAACGCTGGTGATCGACCGGGCGCCGGCCACTTCCCCCCGCCACCCACCAGCGCCAGCTTGATCAAAGTGCGATGGGAACTGGAACGAGCCCTCAGGAAGACCTATGTGAATGGGAGCGTAGCAGGGCTTGTAGGCAAAATGTGATGGCGCTCATCGAACCGATCAGGATGCCATGAGACGATTCCGAGTCCTGCTTCGCCGAGCGGTGGCCGCTGCCGCGTTGTTGATGGTCGTGCTGTCGTTGGCGTGGCTGGTGCGAACGTGGGAACGAGGGGATTTTTTTCGACTTCATCACGAAGCGGAATACCGGCTCAATGGGGTTGTCTATACAAATGGGTGGGGCGTGGACGTCGGTTCGCGCCGCGGTGTGATCGGCGTTAACGTTTGGAATGGCTCTTTTGAGCCACGTGAGCCGGTTGGTTGGCGGTTCGCACACACGCGGACGGATGCGACAATGACCTGGGTACCTCCAAATCCGATCGATACCCAGATGGCGGATTACTATGACCTCGTTCTTGACGGTGTTCAGCCATTTTTGCACCGCCAGGGAATCGCGTTCAGGTTGTACATTGCCAACGACGGCTCGGCGGCGTACGGCGAGAAAATGAAGCCGGACCCGACGGGCGGCATCTTTTTCAAATTGCTTGTGCCTCACTGGCTGATCGCGATGGTTGCGGGGATGATCTTCTTGCTGGCAATCCAACCCGACTGGCGCCGGCATCGCCGGCGCGCCAAAGGGTTGTGCCCGGCGTGCGGCTACGACCTCCGCGCAAGTCCAGACCGCTGCCCGGAGTGCGGATGGATGTCACGGGAACTGGTTGAGCCAATCGAGAAGACACCCCAGTGAGACGAACCCTTACTTTGCTTCGCCTTTCATTCGTCTGCCCTGCCGGGTCGATTCGGATGATGGCGTTGGAGAAAATCGCGCGGGCTTTGGCCGACGAGCTGCTTGAACGTGCGCGACAAGTGTGATGCGTCGGCGAATCCCGTCCTTTTGGCGACGGCGTTCAGGTTGTAGCGTCCCCGCAGTAGTTCATGCCGGACGGCTTCGACGCGCATGGCGCGAAGCGCCGCCATCGGCGTGCGCCCGGTCAACCGGCGGTAGGCGTGGGCGAAACCCGATTCGCTCATTTTCATGTGACGGGCGATGTCCCGGATCGAAATCGGATAGGGCAGCCGGTGGCTCATGAAGCGATGGGCCTGCAGCACCAGCGGAAAAGGGGTGGTCTCCGGCTCGATGCTCAGCACGTCGTCCCGCTTCTGCCTCGCCGCCAGCAGCAGGGCGATGACCTGGTAGAACCGCCCGACCGCGCTGATCACTCCGGTCAAACCGGAGTGAAAGCCCCGCATGGTCGCCTCGATCAACGGCTGCAACAGGTTGTTGTTGTCCTCGATCCCCAGGTAGGATCCCCCCGCGCGCAGTCGGGCGCGAAACTGGTCGTTGTCATCCTGGAAGATGATCGTCTGGCTGCGGCAGGCACGAGGCTTGTCGGGCACATTCTCGCGGCAGCGCGATTGCGGCAGATAGAGAACGCCGGTTCCGGCGCGAAGATTCACGGTCGATCCGTTGTCCATCATCAGTTGCATCTCTCCTTCGACGATGATCTCGAGCAACCAATAGGGGCGCAGCAACACGGATGACAGGCCCGGATGCATCACATACTCGTCCGACGCCAGCAGCCGCAGGCCGCCCAGCAGCGTCATGATTTCGTCGGCGAACGGCGCGGAAACCGGAAAATGTGCAGTCTCGTTCATGATTCGTGCAGATTGAGCCATGGTGATCGCTTGAAAGGCGGTCACAATGTTCGGATGAAAGGTCCGGCGGATCATCCGTCGGCCACGAGCAGCGGCATTATGATCTGGAGATGCGCGATGACGCAAATATTGACGCCCACACTGGCCATTGACGGCGGCCCCAAGGCATTCGCAAAGCCCTCGGGAAAACCGCAACCCAAGATCGGCGTGGAGGAGTTCTTGTCGATTGCCGAACGGTTCGGCTTCACCGACGAGGCGATGGCACGGCTGCGCGGTTCGCTGTCCAATTCCGATTTACAGGGCAACGGCCCGAACCTGGCGCGGTACGCCACCCCGTTCCCCACGCCCACCAAGGGCGATGCGTTCGAGGCGATCGCCCGGGAGACTTTCAAGGTGAAACATGCGCTGGCGACCAGCTCGGGGACGGCGGCGCTGCATTCGGCCATGGTGGCCGTGGGCGTCAAGCCCGGAACCGAGGTGATCGTGCCGGCGCTGGGCTTCCTCGCCACCGCCATGGCCGCCTCCCTGGCGGGCGGTGTGCCGGTCTTCTGCGATGTGAATGAATCGCTGCAAATCGACCCGCGCCGGATCGAAGCGCTGATTACCGATCGCACCGTCGCCATCGCGCCGACGCACCACTGGGGCTCGGTGTGCGACATGGCCCCGATCATGGACATCGCTCGCAAGTATGGCTTGAAGGTGATCGAGGACTGCGCCCAGACGCCCGGCGGATCGTATCGCGGGCAGCCGGTCGGATCGATCGGCGACATCGGCTGCTTCAGCATCTCGGCCTACAAGATCATCGGCGGCGGCGAAGGGGGCATGGCCGTCACCAACGATGATCGCCTCTTCGACCGCATCAACCAGTTCGCCGAAGCCGGCGGGCTGTGGCGCCGGAATCGTTTCGCGCCGCCCGTTTATGAAGGGGAACTGTTCCCCGGC
>CAYUNS010000160.1:4183-8247 GCA_964446155.1 uncultured Tepidisphaeraceae bacterium
CCGGCGCCAACTATCGTCTTTCCGAACTGGAATCCGCGGTGAACGTGGTCCAGATGAAGAAGTTGCCGGACCTGGCCATGCGTCATCGCGAGAACAAGATGCGCATCCTTTCGCGACTCAATCGCCATCGCGAAATCCAGCCGCAATGGATCAACGACGTGGACGGCGAGGTCGGCTACTTCATCCGCTTCTTCCCGCGGGATCACGATCTGGCCCACAAGATCGTCACCGCGCTGCGCGCCGAGGGGATCGGCGGCGGCACGCGCGGTCCGAAAGCGGCGCCGGACTGGCACTTGTACTGCGACATGTACCCGGTCACGCTCACGGGCGCGAAAAATTGCGAGCGCGGCGAATGCCCGGTCGCCGAGGATTTGCACAACCGCTGCGTGACGTTGAGCGTGCAGTGGTGGTATACGCCGGAGGATTGCGACCGATACGCTGATGCGTTGAACAAGGTCTTTTCGGCCTATTGCACCGCCGACACCGACGCGGCGGTGTGGTTCTGAGGAAAACACCATGACGCGTTACATTCCAGCGTACGACACGGAAGCGCCCGCATGCCTGGAGGCCTGCCGCCGGATCGTGGAGGTGCATCGTCGCCACCAAATGCCCGGCACGTTCTTCATCGTCGGCGAGCGGCTCGAGGCCAACGCCGACGCCTACCGCCGGCTGCTGGACGACCCGTTGTTCGAGGTCGGCTCGCATACCTACTCGCATCGGCTGCTGCGCGATCATCCCCTGATCGGACCTGCGCCGGCGCCGGAGGTGGTGCGGCAGGAGGTGCTGCGCGGCGTCGAGGTCGTCGAACGCGTGTTCAAACGCGACTGTGTTGGATTCCGCCCGGCGGTCTGCTTCGACAATGGGCTGCAAACCGCTCGTGAGGTCCTGGGCCATATGCGCGAAGCCGGTGTGAAATACGTCAGCAGCCTGCTGTGGGGCCGAGACTATTCGATGCCGGCGCCGCTTGCGCAGCCGTTTACCTATGAGAAGGACGGTTTCCCGGACCTGTGGGAACTGCCCGGCCATGGCTGGCACGAAAATCTGCTGAAGAACCACAATGGCTGGGGACCCAGGCGTCTGACGCTCTGGCCCCCGGCCATGCCCGAAGCCGTCCCGCCGGGGTTCATCAAAACCCCGCAGGAAGAAGCGGCGATCAACGCCGTCTTCATGGAAAAGGCCGCGCGGGAAAATCTTCCATTCGTATCCCTCATCTGGCATCCCTGGTCGCTGGCGAAGTTCGATCCCGAGCACAAGATGCTGGACCTGACCTTCGAGCGGGCGCGCGCCTTGGGGTTGCGGCCCAGCACCTATGCCCAGTTGTACGACGCCCTCGCCAACCCATCGCACTGAAAACGGACGGAGCTTTTCGACATGCGCATTCAACAATCGTTTTGTTACGGACTGTACAGCAAGGATCGAACCATCGACGAGGTATTCGCCGCCGCCGCCGGGATCGGCTACGCCGCCGTCGAGATTCATTTCCGTGACGCGACCTTCGATGAGATCATCGTCGCCGCGAGCGCCCACAAGCTGCGCGTCGCCAGCATGTGCGGGCATAAGACGCTGACCGATGGTCTCAACAAGCGGGGAAATCATGACCGCATCGAGGCCGAGCTGCGCGACTCGATCGACCTCGCGGCGCGGCATGGCATTGCCGGGCTGATTTGCTTCAGTGGCAATCGCAACGAAGGCCAGAGTGATGAAGAAGGCCTGGAAGTCACCGCCGCCGGTCTGAAGCGGGTGGCGCCCTATGCCGAAAGGCATGGGATCAATCTCAACGTCGAGTTGCTCAACTCGAAGGTCGATCACCCCGGCTACCAGTGCGACACCAGCAAGTGGGGCGTGGCCATGGTGGACCGGGTGGGCAGCCCGCGCGTCAAGCTGCTCTATGACATCTATCACATGCAGATCATGGAGGGGGACATCATTCGGACGATCCGGGGCGCCATCGACCGAATCGGTCATTTCCACACCGCCGGCAACCCCGGCAGGCAGGACATGGACGACCGGCAGGAACTGAACTACCGCGGCATCTGCCGCGCGATCGCCGCGACGGGTTATTCGCTCTATGTCGGACACGAATTCTGGCCGCATGGCGACCCGATCGCCGCGCTGCGACAGGTGTTCGTCCTCTGCGATCAGCAGGCGGACCCCACCGCCTGACATGGCCCGGCCCGCCGCGGATGGCGGCTGTGGCAAGAACACCTTCGGGATGGCTGCTTATTGCTCGCGAGCGCGCGAGGTTTGCAGGCGTTGCCGGGGGGCGTATCATCCTGCACATGGCCAGGAAGGGCGACATCATTCATTCCCCTCGCATCGTCAACCGGCGGGCGCTGCACGATTACTTCATCGACGCAAAGCTCGAATGCGGCATCGTGCTTCGAGGCAGCGAGGTCAAGTCGCTGCGGCAGGGGAAGGCCCAGTTGCAGGAATCCTATGCCCGGATCGAAGGCGGCGATCTGGTGTTGCATGGCTGCCACATCGATCCCTATGAAAAGGCGGCGGCGGCGGCGAATCATGAGCCACTGCGCGCGCGCCGGCTGCTCGCCCACAAGCGCGAGATCGCCAAGCTGGCGAACGCGACCCACGAACGTGGGGTGACGCTGGTGCCGCTGGCCCTTTATTTCAAGGACGGACGAGCCAAGGTGGAGATCGGCGTGGGCCGGGGCAAAAAACTGTTCGACAAGCGCGACTCGATCAAGCGCAGGGAGCAGGACCGCGAGATCCGCCGGGCCACTTCCCACAGGCAATGACATGAGCCGGTACGAGCCCATCATTGTGGCCCACAGGGGCCTGCATCACGACGCGCCCGAAAACTCCCTTGCCGCGTTCCGGGCGGCCTGGCGGAGGGGCTTTCGCTGGTGCGAATGCGACATCCACTTCACCGCCGACGGCCACGCCGTCATCCTGCACGATGAAACGCTGGACCGGACAAGCAACGGCGCCGGCCGGATCGATGCGCTGACCTATCGCCAGACCTGCGGCTTCCGGCTGCGACGGGCGGATGGGTCATTGTCCAATGAACGCATCCCGCTTCTCGACGATGTCCTTGCCGCCATGCCGCGTGGCGGGCGCCTGTTGGTCGAGATCAAACCTCCCCAAACGCAGTTTCTCATTCAGCGCAACCGACGATGTCGCCTGCAGTCATTTCATCGCCAGGTCCTTGCGCACGTGCGCGCCCGGAGGCCGAGGGAGCCGCTTGCGTGGTTGATCGACGACGACAAGCGCCTCGACGCCGCGGCCAGGTCGGAATGGCAGGCGATTCACCTGCATCACCACCTGCTCGACGCCGCCAGCGCCCGGATACTGCGAAAGCGTGGAAAGGCGATCGGCGTCTGGACGGTCGATCGGCCGGACGACATCGAGCGCGTGCTGCAATATCGTCCCGAAATTATCCTTACGGATGCCCCCGATCGCGTCGTCGCCGCGCTCAGGCGACAAAACGATCCGAATGCGGTAGAAGATCATATTGTTTGAAGGACCGCGCACTCGCAGGAAAGCATGATGTCTGACCCAGCCAATACCGGAATGAACAAGGACAATGAAACCGCCGCCGGGGTTGGCAACCCGCCGACGGATTTCATCCGCGAGATCGTCGCCGCCGACCAGCGCGGCGGGAAATGGGATGGGCGCGTCGTCACGCGCTTTCCACCGGAGCCGAACGGCTACCTCCACATCGGCCACGCGAAGTCCATCTGCCTCAACTTCGGCATCGCCGAGGAATTCGGCGGGCAGTGCAACCTGCGCTACGACGACACCAACCCCGCCAGGGAGGAGGATGAGTATGTCCGCTCCATCGAGGAGGATGTGCGCTGGCTGGGCTTCAAGTGGTCGGGCAAGTTTTACGCCTCCGACTACTTCGAGCGGATGTACGGCTGGGCCGTCGATCTGATCCGAAAGGGCAAGGCTTACGTCGATGACCTCAATGCCGAGCGGATTCGCGAGTATCGCGGCACGCTCACCTCGCCCGGCCGGGAAAGCCCGCATCGTGATCGAAGCGTCGAGGAGAACCTCGACCTGTTCGAGCGCATGCGCAAGGGTGAATTTCCCGACGGCGCCAAGGT
>CAYUNS010000161.1:0-8246 GCA_964446155.1 uncultured Tepidisphaeraceae bacterium
GACGTGTTCCTCGAAGATGGCCAGCTCGCTGCGGGTGTTCTTGTTCAGTCCGATCTCGCCGATACCGAGAACCCGTGGATGATCGAGCAGCGGGGGGATAAGCCCGATCACCTCTCGCGACAGCGCGACGTTTTCGGCTTCCTTGGCGTTGATGCACAACCAGGAGTAGTGGTCGATGCCATAGCGCGCAGCGCGATTCGGCTCGACATCGAGAAGATGATGGAAGTAGTCGGCGAAGCTCGATGCGGAGGAGCGATCGTACCCGGCCCAGAAGGCAGGCTCGGAGACGGCGACCACGCCGCAGCGGGCCATGTACTGATAGTCCTCGGTTGTACGACTGACACAATGAATATGGGGATCGATGTATCGCATGATTCGCGGAGATAAGGGACCGAACTATCGTGCCGGCGGGGGCGTCATGTCGCTGAAGATCATCTGGACCTGTTCGGCGCGGTTGTCCGAGCCGTCCTGAAGAACGCGGATGGCCTGCCGGAGCCGATCGAGACGCGGATCGTCCCGCAGCACGGCCACGCCGTCCTCGGCGCGCTCGATCCGGTCGAGGTCCGCGGCGAGGGAGAGGCATCGCCATCGCATTTCAAGGAAGGACTGTTCCAGGGTTTCTTTCGCGTTTCGCATCGTCCGCATTCTATCGCAAACCGCCGTCACGGGCAGGTCTCAGGTCGTAGATGTAAAATTCACCGTTCCTGTGCATGGGGTAGGCGGCGTCCAACGCCTCCGTCAGTTCGGGGAGCGCGATTCGGTGGGCCGCGGGGAGGACGAACCATGCCGGCGCCGGTCCGCCGTTCTGGATGTAGCCGTAGGTGAGCTGGTAGTCGCCGGGAAGGAGATTGCCTCGCAGCGTCTTGGGGGAATCGATGACCGCGCGGAGCTGGCGGTCGGCGTAGAACCAGAGCGGCGGTTCCCAGACGCGGTCGCTGGTGAGGACACCTTCGTCAGGCGCGGCGGCGGCGCGGATCGCGCGTCCGAGGTCTTTGGCGGCATAGGGGGTTTGTCGCGCATGGGGGAATTGATCGGTCAGCTCGGCATATCCGACGGGAATGGACAGGAGCATGAAAGCGCCGAGCAGCAATACGGGAATGGCGGCATTGATACCCCCGCGCTGCCGGCCGATGAAGCGGACGAGGAGCATTTCGATCAGGATCGCCGCGGCGACGGCCAATCCCGGGGTGGCGAGGACGGACCACCATTTATGCTGCACATTTCCCTGGACGGCGACGGCGAGATGCAGGATCGCCAGCCCCGTGACAAGCATGGGGGCGGCGTGCCGCCGGAGGATCGCGCGGTTGCGGCGGAGCATCGCGACGATGAGAAACGCGATGTACGCCAGCGCCGGCGCCAGGATGATCCAGCCGTGAAGCCGGGCGAGGTGGTTGAGGAAGACGGTGCGATACCACGTCGTGAAGCCGATTTGGTGGTGATGCTGGTCGGTCTCCCCGAATGCGCGCACCATCAGTTGGCGCAGGACGGGCACGTCGGTTCCGGCCCATTCCGTCCAGAAAACCATCGCGCTGAAAAGGGCGATGGTCGCGATGGCGAACCCCGCCAGCGGCAGCCAGGCGCGCCGGCCGATCGTGAAGAGCGCGTGCGCCCCCAGCAGCGGGGCGAGGTAGAACGTCGGCCAGTCGCTGAGCGCGCCCAGCAGGAAGGCGATTCCCAGCCCGGCGAGCCAGGCTTTTCGGCGGGTTTCGAGAAACCGCAGGTGGCACTCAATGCAGCAGAGACAGAAGAAGACGAGTTGCGCGTTGATGTAATCGACCATGCCGCCATACGCGAGGGTGATGGGCGCGAAGGTGTAAAGCATCGCCGCGAGAACGGCGGCTCGCGTGGAGAACCGTCTGGCCAGCAGCAGGTGGATCATGGCGGTGGAGGCGATGGAGAAGACGGCCGGCGCCAGTCGGATCGCCCATTCATCCGTCGTTCCCGACAGGAAGATGACGGCCGCGCTGAACAGGGGAGTGAGAGGCGGATGGTGGACATAAAGCGTCCAGTGTTCCTGGGGCACATCGCCCCAGTTGAGTACCGCGGCGAAGCGCGATGCGAGCGGTCCGTAGCGGGCATAGTTGACCGCCGCGCAGATGGGAATGCCCGCCGCCGTGCCTTCGTCGTTGGGAACAATCGGGACATCCAGCAGGATCATCCGCGCGATCGTGGCAAGCAGGATCACGACAACCAGGGAGCGGATTCGGATGCGGGCTTCAGCGGGTTGCGGCGGGGGGAGGGGGATCATCGAGCGGGATTTTAGTGAAGGAGCCGCGTTCGACAAAGAGATGGCATTGGAGCCGGTCTCCGGTTCCCGCCGGTTTCAATCGATCGCGGCGGCACTCTCGATGAGAGGCGCGTCGGGTTTGGGGTCGAGATACATGTGTCCCCAGGTGCTCGGGCGGAGCTGGGTCATGATCTCCTTGGGAGCGGACCAGAAATAGCTGATGGCGTGCTGGAAGTTGCGCACATGGATGTTGAATGCCATGGCGGGTTGATTCACGGGATCGAACCCGTTGATCGCGGCGTTGGGGATGAACATCTCGACGACATACCGACCGGGCAGAACGCGGGCGGCGTTCTTGATCTGCGGATGCGGGATCAGGCTGTCCTGGAGGGCGTCGCCGGGGCGATGCCACTGCCCGATGATGCCGGCGAGGTTGTCCTTGCCGGGGAAATCGACGGGGACGAAGAAGAACTGGTGCGAATAGACATCATATCCGTTCTGGTCCGACCCCGGTGGCCGGGAGGAAATCCAGAACTCGACGTGATCGCGCGTCCACCACCAGCCCTGGGGCGGAGCGCCTTGAATGTCGTCATCGAAGATTTCCATGCCCATGAACAGGCCGTCCTCGTTCCAGCCGAGGTGGATGTTCGGGAGGGGGAGTCGGGATCGTTCAAGCCCGACGGTCTGCGCGTGGCGCACGCCGGTGAGCCTGGTTTCGGCCGGCCAGTCGCTGAGTTCACCGTTGAGATAGATCGGCTTGACCAGATAAGGCACGTTGACGACGGGCTTTTCCGCGAAGCTTTCACGGAAGACATCGCCGTACCCGTCCTCGTGGCTGGCGGCGTGGAGGGCGTTGAGCCGCGGCGCGGTCTCGCGAATGGAGTTGACGAGCAGTTCATAGGGGTTGTCGTCGATGTCCACGACGCCGAAGTTGACATCCTCTCCGTCGGAGATGCGCCCGGAAGGCGGCTCGTCGCTCCATTGGAACCAGTCCGCGCCGATGACATACGGCAGTCGCGCCAGCCGCGTGGTGAAGAGGCGATAGCCGTCGGCGCGGGCCTGCTGGTCGAGAACCTGTGCGGAGAAGCCGACGGTGTTGCGGTTGCCGCTGCGTCCGTCGAGGGAGTGAAACGAGTATTCACCGATGATGATGGGCTGATGGCCCGACTGCTCGTACATCATCTCGAACAGGTCGTCATCGAGGCGGGCGTCGCTGACATAGTAGTTGAGCGATTGCGCGTCGGTGTAATCGCGGGAAGCGCGCACCACTTCGAGGGGGGCATATCCCTTGAATCGCACGCCGAGGATGAGGTGGTTGGGGTCGTACTTTCGGACCAGATCGCTGGTGATGCGGAAGTAATCCTCGGCCAGATGGGAGAGCCAGGCGCTGAAGAGCCGGCCGTAGGCGGGCGCAGGCTCGTGGGGCAGCTTCTGCCAGGTGTTGAGTTCGCTCCAGTCGGCGACATCCATTTCCCAGTCGGCGTTGAAGGCGTCGATGGAAGTCCAGACGCTTCGGATCACCTTGATGACCTCGAGGCGGTTGGGATCGTCGGGAGGCAGATGATCGAAGTAGGTGCCTGGGCCGGACGAGCCATCGCCCCAGTCAAGCTCGTTGTCGGTGAAGTAGCCGATGAGGTTGCGGTTGTCGCGGAGATGGGCGACTTGCGACGAGACGGCGTACTCGGCGACGGTGGCCCAGTCGGGGCTGTAGAGTCGCTTGCCGCTGCCGCTCATCCAGGTCCAGAGGTTGAGGTCGCGGGCGACGGGGACATCCAGGTCGTGAAACACGGGATGACACCAGGCGCCCAGGCCCTTGAATCCGCTGTCGAGCACTCGACGGAGGGTGGCGGCGGCCCAGGTGTCAATGTCGCCTTCCCGGGTGATGCCTCCGTTCCAGTCGCGTGAGACGTAGTGCGGGCCGCTTTCATGCCGACCCTTCTGGGCGGGCTGGACGGTGGTGACCGTGTTGAGGAATTCGAGCTTGTCGTCGGGGCTGAGGAACCACCACACGCCGTTCTGATCCTGGACGAGGCGCCAGAATCCGGCGCTGCCGCGGACGGCACGATACTGCGTCGGACGGGGCTGGGGGGAAAGGACATAGGGCGGCGCGTGGGGCATACCGGCATCATGGACCCCGGCGTCATGGACCGAGGGCAGATCCCAGAGATCGGGATTGGGGAGGGTGATCCGGTCGCCCGCATCGCTCATGAGCGGGTGAATCCAGATCCCACCGATCAGAAGAAGAGCAGCAGCCAAAACAAAACGTGACATGGGATCTCGCGAGAAAACAGCCGATCTGAGCGCGGCATGTGCCCTGATGCCTGCGGAGACCAACCGACTTGTCTTCTTATCGGCCTGCATTTATAGAATCATTAGGCGAAATTTGTTCCAGGTCTATAGTTGTAACTCAAGAATTCGCAGTGCTTTGTGAGGTATTTCACGCAGTCGATCCAATGAATTCCCTTCGGGGACGCGTTCAGGGTTGATTCGGGGGGAAACATCGCCGGCGCGGCGGCCACGGCGGGGGGAGAATTGCCCGGAAAGATGCCTTCGGCGCGGAAATGCGGGTTTTCGCCGGGGCGGCGTCCCTTGACGGATATGGGGTCGGCAGTAAATTACTTCCCCTTCCGAAGTCGTCGCCGGATGCGTAAACATGCGGCGGGGATTTGCCGTAATGACTTTCCTGATTCGGATGAGGAGTCAATCTTGTGAAGACCGGGCCGAACTAACGGCTCATGCTGACCGAAGCCCTGCATGGTCAGTATGAGTGGATCGTGCAGGTTGAGAGGAGGTCGCTTCTCTCGACGGGCTTTGAGTAGCAACCCTCGAAACCCACCGGTCATTTTTGAATAAACCCGCAGGGGCCGCTCCCGATGATTCGGGAACCGGTCGTCGCCAAAAAGGAATGGGCCGTTCGACGTTTTTCCCGTCGATCGGCCGACGATTGCCGCGGAGCGCCCGCGGGTTTTGTGCTGGAAAGGGAACCTCAATATGTCTCGCGACCTGACGAAGATTCGAAACATCGGCATTGCCGCCCACATCGACGCCGGTAAAACCACGACCTCCGAGCGCATCCTGTATTACACCGGACGGGTTCACAAGGTCGGTGAAGTGCATGAAGGCACCGCCGTCATGGATTTCGACGAAGAGGAGCAGAAGCGCGGCATCACGATCAATTCCGCCGCCACCTTCTGTGAATGGAAGCGCAACGGCGAGACCTACAACATCAACCTGATCGACACCCCCGGCCACGTGGACTTCACCGCCGAGGTCGAACGCTCCCTGCGCGTGCTCGACGGCGCGGTGGCCGTCTTCGACGGCAAGGAAGGCGTCGAAGCGCAGTCCGAAACCGTCTGGAGACAGGCGACCAAGTACAACGTGCCCCGCGTCTGCTTTGTCAACAAGATGGACAAGACCGGCGCCGACTACGAGTTCTGCTACCAGACCATCCTCGATCGCCTGGGCGCGCCGGCGATCCCCGTCGTCATCCCCGACGGGCAGGGCGGGGATTTCAAGGGAATCATCGACCTGATCCGCGGCATCGGCATCTATACCGACATGAGCAACGACAAGGATCGCGGGCAGACCCTGACCGAGCGCCCGGTTCCCGATCACATGAAGGAAAAGTACGAGCATTATCGCGCGATCATGCTGGAGAAAGTCGCCGAACTGGACGACGACCTGATGGAGAAATATCTCACCGATCCCGAGTCGATGACCGAGGATGAGATTCGGGCCGCGCTGCGCAAGGGGACGATCACGTTCAAGTGCCACCCGCTGTTCTGTGGGTCGGCGTACAAATATGTCGGAGTGCAGACGCTGCTGAACGGCATCATCGATTTCCTGCCCCATCCGCTGGATCTTCCTCCGATCCATGGATTGGATCTCAAGGATCATGAAAAGGTGATCGAGCGCAAGCCCGATCCGGACGAGCCGTTCGCGGGTCTGGCGTTCAAGATCGTCGATGACAAGTTCGGGACGCTCACTTATGTTCGCGTTTATTCCGGCCGGCTGGTGCAGGGCACGCGCGTGTTGAATGCCAACAAGGGGACCAAGGAGAACATCAGCCGCATGTTCCAGATGTCGGCCGACGATCGCATTCCCCGCGAGACCGCCGAGACGGGCGACATCGTGGCCGTCATCGGCGTGAACGAAGCCATGACCGGCGACACGCTCTGCGCCCCCGACGCGCCGCTCATCCTCGAGCGCCCGACCTTCCCCGAGCCGGTCATCAGCATGTCGATCGAGCCGAAGAGCGCCGGTGACAAGGACAAGCTCGGCAACGCCCTGACCAATCTCCGCCGGCAGGATCCGACGTTCTCCGCGACCTACAACAAGGAGACCGGCGAAACCATCATCGCGGGCATGGGCGAGCTTCACCTCGAGATCATCAAGCTGCGCCTCACTCGCGATTACCGGGTGGACGTGCAGGTCGGCAAGCCGAAGGTCAGCTATCGCGAGACGATCACCGGCTCGGCGGAAAACGTGTCGTTCAAGCATGTGAAGCAGTCCGGTGGCCGCGGGCAATACGGACATGCCGTCCTCAACGTCGAGGCGTTCGATCCGACCGGTGTCGATCCCGAGGTGCTCAAGAAGCTCGGCTGGAGCGAGGGCGTCGCGTTCGAGAACAAGGTGTTCGGCGGCTCGATTCCGAAGGAATACATTCCCTCGGTCGAATACGGCGTGCGGATGGCGGCGAAGACCGGCGTCCTGGCCGGCTTCCAGTTGATCAACGCGAAGGTGACGCTGACGGACGGAAGCTACCACCAGGTGGACTCGTCGCAGATTGCCTTCGAGCTTGCCGGCGCCGGCGCGTTCAAGGACGGCGCCAAGAAGGCGGGCGTCACGCTGCTTGAACCGATCATGAAGATCGTCGTCACCACGCCCAAGGAGTTTGTCGGCAACGTGACCGGCGACCTCAATCGCCGTCGCGGCCTGATCGTGGACAGCGAGGAGCGGGGCAACACGGTCATCATCGAGGCCGAGGTTCCTCTCAGCGAAATGTTTGGTTACACGACCGAGCTGCGCTCGATGTCGCAAGGCCGCGCCGCCGGTGCGATGGAGCCGCTCAAATACGCCCCAGTCCCCACGAACGTGCGGAATGCGATTCTGGAGGAGCTTGGGTAATCCGTTGACCTGAAACAGCAAGCCTGAAGCTTGGCGGGAGGGCGATTCGTCGCCCTCCCGTTTTTATTTGCGAATGCGGGCCGTCGGTGAGTATGATCCGCCGTGGTCGCAAGGCGATTTTTCATGGATGGCGTGATATCTGAAATCGAAGGGCATGAGCATCTCATGCGACGTGGAGGCGCGCCGGCCAAGCGCCTGCGATACCGAAGACAGGGGTGAAGATCGGGTTTCTGGAGTCAGGATGGTTTCCGGGGGATGGAAAGCCCAGGCCGGTGGCGTTTCCCGATCTCAGGGATGTTTCGATTGAAATCGCGGGCATCCAAATATCTTCGCCTGCCGACACTTATTGAACTCAAGCTGGCATCTGGAATATCCAACGTGAGTCGCCTTAAGGATTTGGCGGACGTGACGGAACGGATCAGGGAGTTGAAGCTGCCTGGAGGCCTGCGTGGGCAATTAAATCCCTATGTCGGCCGAAATACGCTGAGCTTTGGGGCATCGTTCAGGGCGATGCGGCATCGGAAGACAGTTCCTGGGATCGGAATTCGTCTTAAACCTCTGTTGACACGTTAAGAATACTCGCTACATTCTCCCCCTCACTCCCAAGCGAGTGGCGGGAGATTTTATCTGCCCGGGACAAGCCGGGCATGACCCGGAAGAGCGAAGGAAACGACGGAAACGGATTAAAAGCATGCAGGGCGATCGGATTCGAATTCGGATGGAAGCGTATGATCACCGGGCGTTGGATGCGTCGGCGAAGGAAATCGTCGAGCACGCCAAGCGGACCAATGCCCGCGTCTGCGGTCCCATTCCGATTCCGACCCGCATCGAGCGGTATACGGTTCTCCGCAGCCCGCATATTGACAAGAAGTCGCGCGAGCAGTTCGAGATG
>CAYUNS010000162.1:0-8094 GCA_964446155.1 uncultured Tepidisphaeraceae bacterium
AGCGCGAATACCACGGGTCGCGATACGCCAGGTTCAGGTAGTCGGTGACCACGTCGCGATCCAGCAGATCGAGGACGGATTCCGAACGATGTTCGTAATAGGCATGGGTATCATCAGCGAAGAGGCGGGTCTCGTTTGTCTCGGCGGGCTGATCCAGTGGACGCACGACCAGCCCACGATGCGCGTGAGCCGGATTCAGATCAGGAACGGCGCCGGGCATATAACCGGCCTGCAACCAGACGCGCATGCCTAGTTGCTCGGCTCGCAAGATGATGCGGCCGATGATCTCCATCCACGCCTCACCAAGGTAAGGTGTGCGCAATCCATTGAACGTCCGGGCAATGACCGCTCCCCATCCCGCGGCCGACAACTCATCCAGTTGCCGGGTGATCTGATCCGGCTCCAGACGATCATTCAGCATCCACAACGCCACGCCCCGATACGCTTTGCCCGGATTCAAAAAGGTGTCAACGTTCACGTTTCAGCCGCCTTGAAAGGAATGGTTCCGTGGATCGAACACAACTGGAATTCTTGTATACAATCTTGTGCCCGGTTCTTCAAGTGGGAGATCGACGCATTCGCAGGACGGATTGAGCGGCATGGTATCCGCATTGGCCGTGAACCCCGCCTCCGGGGGGAGTGGAGGAGGAACAAAGATAGACGTTCTTTAACGGGGTCGCGTAAGGATTTCGTTGCAGGAAGGGCCGTGCCGCGAGTTGAAGCAGATCATTGGCGCCGCCGCAAATGTCCCCTCCGACGAGATTGGGATTGTGGCGTTCGAGTTCGATCGTATTCATGGCGCGTCGTGCGAGAATGCGATCACGGAAACCGGGTGCGAAGCGCTCGATCTGCCGTTCAATTCGATCCCGCATGTCCACCTGCGAGCCGTGAGGCACATGGCAGTACGCCCACGCCGTGTGCTTCCCGGCCGGGGCGCGCGTCGCATCAAACAGGGAACTCTGCACCAGCAGGACATAGGGATGGGCGCTGTGCCGGCCGCGCCAGGCATCGCGCTCGGAGGAGGCGATCTCCTCCATCGTTCCACCGAGATGCACCGTGGACGCCATCGCGCATTGCTTCGCCCGCCAGGGGATCGGCCCGTCGAGTGCGAAATCCATCTTGAACGATCCGGGGCCATAGCGATAGCGACTGAATCGGCGATGTCCGCTGGTGGACAGGCGCCGGCCGGCGAGTTTGAGAAACTGCCGGGGCGTGACATCGCAAAAGACCAGTCGCGTATCGGGGAATTCATCCAGGCTGACGACCGGCGCGGCGGTTTCGATTCGCCCGCCGAGAGACAGGAGGCAACCCGCCATCGCATTCGCCAGCGCCTGCGTGCCGCCTTCCACGATCGGCCAGCCATGCTGGTGGGCGGCGAGGGTGAGAACCAGGCCAAAGCCGGCTGTCGCGGGCAGATCAAGCGAGGTGGTCGCATGACCCGCGACACCCGCGAACAGTGCACGGGCGCGCGGCGTTTTGAAATGCGTCGTCGCAAGGGCCGTCGCCGATCGGATCGCACGCATGCCGAAACGCGCGATGGCGAACGGATGCCTCGGCGGGCGCGGGGGAGCGAACACGTCGTCGGCGATCATCGGCCAGTCGTCAACCAGCGGTTGCATCAGGCGGCGATAGGCGCGCGCGTCGGCGCCAAGCGAGTCGGACGTCTCATGGACGGATTTCATCACCAGTCCCGCGCTGCCGTCATCCAGCGGATGCGCAAAGCTCGCGGGCGGGAAAATCCATCGCAGGCCATGCTGTTCGAGAGGCAAATCGCGGAAGAAGGGAGAGGTCGGCGCCAGCGCGGGAACCGAGGCGCAGACATCGTGGATGAAGCCCTCCAGCGTCAGCGCCGCCGATCGCGTGGAGCCTCCGATGGTCGGTGCGCCTTCGCGGACAGTGACGGACCATCCCGCCCGCGCCAGCATGATCGCGGCGGCAAGGCCATTGGGACCGGAACCGATGATCACCGTATCGTCTGACGCCATGGTCGCCTCGTGAAGATCGCGGTCATCCCGCCGTTTCGCGCGGACCGGTGAAGTGCGTGTAGTTCCCGAGTTCCATTCGGCCCGGCGGTGAAGACCAGTCCACCTGCCGCGATTCGTGAAGAAGCCGGCGGCGCTCGATGCAGGTTCCGAGCACGGACTCGAAGTTTTTGACGATGCGGGTTCCGTCTTCCTTCTCATCGATGAAGTCGTTGGGGATGGGGAGAACCGGAGTGGTCTGGCTGGCGGCGTTGATGAGCAGGGTGTGCGCGCGGGCCATCTCCAACGTCGCGACGGGATCGGCCGATTCGCTCCGCAATCGCCGCGCGATGGCGCGGGGAACATGCCAGGGATCGCCCCGATGCAGGGGAAGAACGACGCGATCATCGCCTTCGCCGTAAACGATGTCCGCCTGATGAGACACCTGAATCGTCGTGCGGTCGGTGGTGATGATGATCGTTGGATGGATGGTGACTTCACATGCGTGGGTCATCGCGACAAGCAGATCCACCGAATTCGGCAGGATGGCGCGGATGGTGCAGGTGTCGTAGTTTTCGATGCGGTTGGCGCGGTAAAGCTCGACTTCGACGGAGACGGGAGAAGCCGATTGATGCTCGGAATCGCCGAGAAGGAAAAGAGCCAGATGGATCGGATGCGCCATGGCGTTGTTGGCCGGGCTGTCGAGAACCCAGGTGTCATCGACGCGCATCTTTCCGGCCCAGTTGCTGCGGCCGAAATACGCCGTCGAGCGAGGCCAGCAGCCCAGGACGCTCGCGTGGCGCGGCGCGCCCAATTGCCCGGAGAGCAGCCGTCGTTTCAATTCATGCACCGCCGGCTGGTAAAGGTCCTGGAATCCGATAAGGCATTGCAGCCCCGATCGATCGCGCGCCGCGATCATGGCGTCCACATCCTGCACGCTTCCCGCCGCCGGTTTTTCGCAGATCACATGCTTTCCCGCGGCGAGGGCGCGCTCGGTATAGTCGCGATGCAGTTGAATCGGCAGCGGCAGCCACACCGCCTCGATACGCGGATCGGCGAGCATTGCATCGAACGATTCGGCGATTTCCACTTTGGCCGCCGCCAGTTTTTCCAATCGCTCGGGAAGGGTTTCGGGAGCACGATCACACGCGGCGACAAGATGCATCCCATCTCGCGCGGAGGAGGGGTCGTTCAGGATGCGATCAGTTACCGCCGCCGCGTATCCCCCCATACCCACCATGCCCAGACGCACCGCTCCGTTCAACTCATCGGTCATTATCGCTCCTGTTGAAAACCGACCCTTCAGACTGAACCCCGGCATGGCATTCCATCGCGGGCGACGGCGTTGCATGATACCCGTTGCTGAATCTCACGTCAGGGCTTCAAGCACGCCCACCCATTCCGAATCGCCCGTTCGTCTCACGAGCAGGCGCAAGGCCGGCGACCTGTTCAGATGAAAAATCCATTGGTGGTCGCCGCGCGGATCGAAGGAAAAAGTGCCGGCTTCGATGCGTGTCACAAAACCGCGCGCATGGGTCAGCGGACCTTCAAACTCCAGGTATTGACGGCGATGGTTCGGCAGTTGCCTGAGCAGCGTTTCGGTCAGGAAAGGCCACGCCGGGCTGCGCCAGGTCCAGAGATCCCCGCCGGCGGAGGACTCGAACAGCAGGTCGAAGTGTGGATCGTCGATCCCGTCATGATACAAAATCGCATACCGCGATCCGGGTTGATGGTGGTAAGCCATGCCAACCAGATTAACACACCCGCGCCGGACGGGAAGCACCGGAGCAGGAAGGCCGCCGGCATGATGGAAGGAGAAGCACCGGGAAATTCATTCAAAGGCCTCTTCGTGGCGATCCCATGCGTCCAGGCCCGCCGGCGTGGGCAGCGTGAAATCTGCGTCGTCCAGACCCCCGTTCAGCGTCACATTTTTCAGCTCCGTTTGGCGCAGCGCCCCTTGGTTCGCATCGAGAGCGTCGATGCGGATCGGCATATGCGACTGGAAATCGACCCAGATATCCATCGACGCGAACTTCCGCGCCAGATCCGTTCCCGGCCGGGGAACCAGTTGCAGATGAACCGTCTCCTTCGGCTCGTCCTCCGTCGTTTCCATCTTCTTGACCTCGAACAGACGCAGGACATCGGCGCGCGACTGACCGATGGGAAGGGGGAAGGGGCCTTCCCCGAGTTTCAACACGTCCATCTTCTCGCCCGGCCGAAGAACCTGCCGGCGGACCTCGATCTTCTTGCGGTAGTTGCGATCCGTCAGCCACCCCTCGGCGAGCAGGTATTCAATGCGTTCGTCACGAATGATTCCGTTGGCCTCCTTTTCCTCGAAGACCACGCGCAGCCTCGGCTCGCCGGCCGTGCCGTTGTCGAAGTAAACCCTGCCGGTGCGCGTCTCCGGATCGGTCCCCAGCGTCACATCCTGTTCGGTGAGACTGACCTCGGCGGTGAAATTCTTCAACTCCCTGCCGACGCGATCGAGCGCGTCGAGCGTCTGATTGATGTCCGAATCCGCGCTGAGCGGTTCCACAGGCGGCGTTTGCGCGGCGGCACAATGGACGCAAAACATCCATATGGCGATCCAGGCGGGCAGTTGATGCATTCGTCTCCTCATCTGATGGTCTCAACACTCAGACACGTTGGTCGTGGAAAAGTTACACGACGATTTTCACGAAGCGCTTGTGGCGCACCCGGCCAGCAGGCGGGAGAGCGCGGGAAGATCCGCCACGGTCCGCCAGGGGACGGCCTCGAACACCCGTTTGCGGCCGTAGCTCAGCCACACCGTCCGAACGCCCGCCGCGTTGCCCGCTTCGATGTCGTATTTCCAGTCGCCGACCATCCACGCTTCTTCGGGCTTCACCTTCAGCCTTTCGCAAGCCAGCCATAGCGGCTCGGGATGTGGCTTGAATTGTCCATCCTCGCGCGTGATTCGCACCTCGAACGACAACCCGTGCTTTTCCAGCACCGTTTCCACGCTGCGTCGGGTGTTGCGCGTGATCAACGCCGACAGAATCCCGTGTGCGTCCAGCCAATCAAGCAGGTCCAGGCAACCGTGATTGAGCCGGCAGTCGGCGGCGCCTTCGGCTTCCCATTTGTGCAGAATCCCTTCGGCGCGGGTGCGCTCTTCGGGGGGCATCCGCGCAAGCGATTCGAGAATCGGCGCCTCTCCCAACCCGAGACGCCCCTTGATTTCATCGAAATCCAGGCGGTCCTCGGTGAGCGTGCCATCCATGTCGAACAGGATGGCCTTGGGTAGAATCAACGGGTCCGAACAATTCATGTAATAACAATGGTTAGGAATCGCGGATGAACGCAGCTCCACTCAGATCCGGTAAAACGTCTTTCCCCGCAACCCGCGCGGCATCCGCCACGCTCCGATGCCCGATGCCGTCCCTGTTCATCCGCGTGCATCTATGGTTCATCCTGATTTCAGCTTCAATGGCGCATGCCGCATGGTTCGACAACGCCTGGTCGTTTCGCCGATCCGTTGATGTTGCATGGAATGCCGAAAAAGGCAACGGCGACGAGCTTGCGATGGTGGAATTCCACACCGCCGGTCATCATGCGCCCGGTGGCGAGGACATTCGCGTCGCGACCGAAAACGGCAGGCTCGTCCCCTCGCGCGTCCTTATGGTCGGCCCTGGCGATCATGTGCGGGTCATTTTCACACCCGCCAAAAATGTCCGCAAATACTTCGTCTATTTCGGCAACGGAACTCCCGCGCCGCCCCCGAAGCAGGTGGGGGAGATGAAGATCCAATCCGGCGTGCTGATGGAAATAAAGCAGTCGCGCGCGGGCGCGTCCAATTTCAAGGAGATCGAAAACGCCTGGGAGAAGGGCGATCCGATCCTTGGCGCGACGATGATCGATCGGCCTTTCATCGGCATGAATCCGATCGGCGATCAGGATCGTACGGTTTCCCGGCTGACCGGCACGCTTTTTGCGCCGGTGGACGGGGATTACCAGTTCGCGCTGTCCGCGGACGACAGAGGCGCATTTTATCTGGACGGCAAACCCCTGATCTTCTCACAACACGCCCCCGGCGATACGCGGTTCAACAAAACAGTCACTCTCCAGCGCGGGAGGCACGATTTCACGCTTTATCATCTCAACACCGGTGGGGATATGCGCATCTCCCTAGGGTGGAAGCGGCCGGACACCGCTAAAATCGACATCATCGAGGCCGAGCAATTCGGCAGATGCCTGGTGGGTAAGCCCGGGCCGCTCGACGAAATCCGCAAAACGCTCACCGCGGATTTCAGGCTTGATTATCTCGGTGAATGCTATTTCGCCGATGGATACTCCCATCGGTATCGTCTCACCGCGATCCCTCCCGCGTCGGGCGTGAAGTTTACCTGCGAATGGGATTTCGGCGACGGCCAGACGCACGCGGGAAGCTCCGTCGAGCATGTCTATCTCACCAGGGGGGTCTATCCGGTTCGGCTCACCATGCGAATCGGCGGGAACAGCGATACGCAAACCACGCGGATTTCCGTCTCGCGCCAGTTCGCCTCCCTTGCTTCCCCATCGGTCGATCAGCCGCCGGTTCACGCGCATCTCATCAAGGGATATGACCTCGACAAGATGACATCCCTCGCCTTGCAGCGCGCCGTCTTGCTACAGGAAAGAACCGATGAAATGGACGACATGCTCGCCGCCGCCAGGGCGCTGGCGAGGCACGCCGATCAGTCGGAACGATATGATGTCCGCTCCGCGCTGAACGCGCTCACGGAGGCCGGCGCCGCGCTGCTGGTGAAAAATCGTGTCGAGGACGCCGTCGCCCTCTGGCAATCCGTTCCGAAGAACTCGAGGCTCCAGCCTCGCGCTTCGATCCAACTCGCCGATTATCTCCTCTGGCGGTCAGCCGACTTCGCCCGCGCCGTCAAGCTCCTTGAACCGCTTTCGCGCGAAGGGGATGACGTGAATATCAAACGGCTGCTCGGTCAGGCGCTGGTTCTTGACGGCCGCGCCGAGGAAGGCCGCGCTCTCCTTGCGTCTCTTCCCGAAACCGGCAAGCCCGAGCAGCGCCAGGCCCTGATGGGGGCGCTGGCGACGACTATCGAGTTCTTCATTCATGCCGAGGAAGCCGACGCCGGCGAGGAAGCCTGGGATCGCTGGCAGATCCAGTACCCGCTCAGCTTTCTCGATGGCTACAGCATCCTGCTGAAAACACGTCTGATGGAGCTTCACGGCAATCCCCGTTCCGCCGCCCGCGTCGCCGAGGGGTTTGCCTTGTCGGTTCCACGGTCTTCCTATGCCCCGCGCCTCCTCGACCGCGCCGCCACCCTGTTTGCGACAATTGATCCGAAGAAGAGTTCCGAGATTCGTCAAACACTGAAGGAACAATATCCCGAAGACCCCCTTGCCCAGGAATAAGCAACCATTCCAACAGCGTTTCAGGCACGGATGAACACCGATTCAATACTGGAAAATCCGATTGATTGATAATATTCGGTATTAATCCATGCTCCATCGGTGGCTGAATCTCCCCTGTCTTTGCGAGATGGTTACGAAGCGCCTCGCCCCGCTGTCGCGGGGCGGGGGGCGATTGTTCATAAGCCGATCCAATACCGATGTTTGCTTGACACGAATTATGGCGTTTGCTACGGTTCGACGCCACTGTCGAAGTCGCCGTTTTTCGACGGGATGACTGGCTCTTCCGCGGAGGAGTCACGCCGCACGATGTTGTCGCCGGTTCGGTCAGTCCGTTCCGGCGCGATGGAGAACCGCCTGATGAACCGCCGCACCTGTGTTGCCCTCATCTTGTTAACGGCGTTATGTGTTTTTCCCCACAATGTTTTTGCGCAGGCGTCTCCGACCGATGAGATGAAGTCGGCGGGGAACGCAATGCAGTATTCGGCCGCCATTGAGGCCTTTGTCAAAGGTCAGGTCGCCCGGTTGACCAATGTCGCCGATCCGGCGGCGCAGAGAGCGGCGCGCGAGGCGCTGATCAGCGCGGCGTCCGGCCCGCGGGGGCAGCAGGCTTCCCCCGCCTATCTCGATCTTTACGCCAGCCGGATCAACACCGAATTTTTGCAGGTCGCCAAACACGACAATGTGCGCGTCCGTCTCAACGCCGCCATTGCCGCCGCCAAGATCGCCGATCGCGCCAACAACGCCCGACTGG
>CAYUNS010000163.1:0-8045 GCA_964446155.1 uncultured Tepidisphaeraceae bacterium
ATCCTCGACGTCATCAGCGCCGTCGAGGATGGAGATTTGCTCCGGCGGGCGGGTGAGGATGGAACCGCCGTGCAGTCCGCGTTGCGATTGGATGATGCCCGCGCGGGACATGCTGCGGAGCACCTTGGCGAGGTAGCCTTCGGGGATTTTGGTCGCGGTCGCGAGTTGCGCGATCGTCACCGGCTGCCCGTTGAGGGCGGCGAGATAGACGGCGATGCGCAGCGCGTATTCAGTGGTTTGTGAAAACATTACGAGGCATCCTTTGTAACGGAGTGTAAGGGTGGATGCGATTGAAGGGAAGCCGCGAGTGAATCGCCGTTTCAGGAGCATGATATGCCGGTGTCATTGGGAGCCAAACCTCAGCACAGTTTCAACGAGCCGCTTGGGATGTTGAGCGATTGCCATCGGCGGATCGAGAACTTCCTGGGCGTGTTTCAGCGGGTGGTCCGTTCGGCGCGCGGCGGGGAGCTGGATGAGCAGCATCGCCAGGCGCTGACGGCGGCGACGCGATATTTCGAGGAGTCCGCGCCGCGTCATACGGCCGACGAGGAGGAATCGCTGTTTCCCCGCATGCGCGCCGTCGCCAAGACGGACGATCGCGTGCGGGAGGCGCTGAAAAAGCTGGACGCGCTGGAGGCCGATCACCAGGTCGCGGACCGGTTGCAGGAGGAGATGCTGCAATGGGGCGCGCGATGGCTGCAGGCCGGAACGCTTTCGACGGAGCAGACGCAAAGGATGACGGAGGTGATCGAATCGCTGATGGCGCTGTATAGTCATCACATCCAGGTGGAAGACAAGGAAGTGTTTCCACTGGCGGCGGGGAGCGTGGACGCGGCGGCGCTGGAGGAAGTGGGCAAGGAAATGGCGCTGCGTCGCGGAGTGCGGACGGAACATAATCGGTGACTTCGATCGCCTTTTGCCGAAAGGGAACCTCATGACCGCCGAACGAATCCGGGCAATGAGCTGGGGGCTGCTGATCACGGCGGTGTTGGCGGCGCTGATCGTGGTCGGCTCGCGCAATCTCGATCACTTCGACGCGGCGCTGGTGGGGTACACGTTCGCGACGTTGTTCGCGGCGTTCGGGATCACCTATCGCTACAACATGTGGCTGCAGCGCCCGCCGACGCGCATGTACTGGTGGCGGGGGTGGCAGATGTTCCTGAAGCCGCGGTTCATCGGACGGAACCTGGCCGAACTTGGGCGGCGATTCACGGTGGAGTTCGTCGCGAACCGGTTCATTTACCGGCGGGGCAAGCTGCGCTGGAGCGCGCACTGGCTGGTCATGTGGGGCTGCGTCCTCGCGGCGGCGATCACGTTCCCGCTGGTGTGGGGGTGGGTGCATTTCGAAACCGTTCCGGGGGACATGGATTCCTATCGCGCGTTCGTGTTCGGGTTCGCGATGCAGGATTTCCGCGTCGATTCGTTTCTCGCGTTCATGATGTTTCACGGGCTGGTCTGGTCGTCATTCCTGGTGATAGCCGGGGTAATGCTGGCGTTTCGGCGGCGGATGATCGATCACGGGGCGGCGGCGGTGCAGCAGTTCGCGGAGGACGTGCTGCCGCTGCTGATGCTGTTCGCCATCAGCGTGACGGGTCTGATGCTGGCGGCGAGCTATACATGGATGAAGGGATACGCGTATGACTTCCTGGCGATCCTGCACGCGATCACGGTGATTTTCACGTTGCTGTGGCTGCCGTTCGGGAAATTCTTTCACATTTTCCAGCGTCCGGCGCAACTGGGGGTGAGCTTTTACAAGGACATCGGCATGCGCGGAGAGCAGGCCGAGTGCAGGCGCTGCGGCAAGCCGTTCGCGTCGGCGATGATGGTGAAGGACCTGGTGACGGTCGAGCGGCAACTGGGTTTCCGATACGAGATGAACGGTGAAGGGGGCGCGGAACATTACCAGGAGATTTGTCCGAAGTGCCGTCGGGCCTTGTTCGGATTGGCCCAGGGAAAGCTCTGGAACGCGGCGCGGGCGCGTCGGTGAAGCGTTCGCGGGCGACGACTCAACGAGGAGAACCACAAGATGACTTCATCCCAGCCCAACGAATCCCACGAAACATCGGATCGCCTGCGGGAGCATCCCGAGACGCGGTTCGCTCCACCGGAGCATCAGTTCGATCTTCAGGCCGCGGCGCGCGAGCTGGCGCTCGAGCCGATCGCCGCCCCGCGCAGGCATCGGCAGCGCACGCTGTATCGTCACGGAAGGATGACGATCGCGATGTTTCTGTTCGAGGCCGGCGCCAGCCTGCCGAGTCACCTCGCGGCGGGAACGGTGGCGATCAACGTGCTCGAGGGACGACTACGAATCCGCACCCCCGGCGGCGAGCATGTGCTGAACGCGGGCAATCTGCTGGTGCTCGCCTCGAAGGTCTCGCACGATGTCCTGGCCGAAGAAAAATCCACCATGCTGTTGCAGGTTCATCTCGATGAACCGGCGGCGGCGAGGGAGTAAACAACATGGCGACCATTCCCGTTGACGAGTTGAAGGTGATCGAGGCGTTCGGGCCGCATCGCAAGTACATGCAGCGCGAGAGCCTTTCCACATCGGTCGAACCCGACCGGCTCGTGAAGACGCACTGCTGCTTCTGCGGGCAACAGTGCGGCATTCAACTCAAGGTGAAGGACAACACCGTCATCGGGTTCGAGCCGTGGGAGGAGTTTCCGTTCAACCGCGGGATGCTCTGCCCAAAGGGGGTGAAGCGATATTTGCAGGGGTCACACCCCGATCGGCTGATGACGGCGATCCGGCGCGATCCGTCGAATCCGGCCGGGTTCAGCCCGATGGGGTACGCCGAGGCGATCGAGAAAGTCGCGTCGGAGATTTCGCGCATTCAGCGGACGCACGGGAACGGGGCGATCGGCGTCCTCGGGGGCGCGAGCCTGACGACGGAGAAGACCTATCTGCTGGGCAAGTTCGCACGGGTCTGCCTGAAGACGCCGTTCATCGACTACAACGGGCGCCTGTGCATGGTGAGCGCGGGGGCGGCGAACAAGAAGGCGTTCGGTATCGACCGGACGACCAATCCCTGGTCGGACATGGTCGGCACGGACGTGATCTGGATCGCGGGGTCCAACGTCGCGGAATGCTCGCCGATCACGACCAACTACATCTGGCAGGCGCGCGAGCAGGGGGCGAAGATCATCGTGCAGGATCCCCGCATCACGCCGGTGGCGCGCACCTGCGACCTGTTTCTGCCGGTAAAGCCGGGGCGCGACGCGGCGGTGTTCGCGGGCGTGCTGAACCTGATGATCGAGAACGGATGGGTCGATCGCGAGTTCATCGAGAAGGAGACGGCGGGCTTCGAGCAGGTCGCGGACTATTGCAGCCAGTGGACGGTGTCGAAGACGGCGGAGGCGACGGGCATTCCCGAGCGCGCGATCCGGCAGGCGGCGGAACTGTGGGGGCAGGCGAAGAGCAGCTTCATTCTCCACGCACGCGGGATCGAGCATCACAGCAATGGGGTGCAGAACGCGCTGGGGATGATCAACCTGGTGCTGGCGTCGGGGCGGATCGGCAAATCCAAGAGCGGCTACGGCACGATTGTCGGTCAGGCCAATGGACAGGGCGGGCGCGAGCACGGGCAGAAGTGCGATCAGCTTCCCGGCTGGCGGGACATCGTCAATCCCGAGCACCGCAAATACATCGCCGGCGTGTGGGGCGTCGAGGAAAGCGAGATCCCCGGACCGGGCGTGGACGCCTACGAGATGTTCCGCAAGATCGACGCCGGCGAGATCAAGGGCCTGATCTCGATCTGCTTCAACCCGAAGATTTCCCTGCCCGACAACCACTTCGTCAAACGCGCGCTGGAGAAGCTGGAATTTTATGTGGCGATCGATTTCTTCCTGAACGACACCGCGCTGCACGCGGATATCGTTCTGCCGGGCAGTCTCCAGGAGGAGGATGAGGGGACGGTCACCCAGGTGGAAGGGCGGGTCATCAAGATCAACCAGGCGGTGGATTGCCCCGGCGAGGCGAGGCGGGACTGGGTGATCCTCCAGGACATCGCCCGTGCGCTCGGCCGACCGCATGGATTCACGTTCAACAGCCCGCGGGAGATATTCGAGGAACTGCGCATCGCCAGCAAGGGCGGGGTCGCGGATTACTCGGGCATCACCTATGAAAAGATCGAACGGCAGTTCGGGGTGTTCTGGCCTTGCTACAGCCATGATCCGAAGACCGGCGAGCCGATCGACCACGCGGGAACGCCCCGGCTGTTTGAAGCCGGCAGCTACAACCCGGTTGCCAAGGGCGCGGGACGGTTTTATTTCCCGGATGGCAAGGCGCGGTTCAACGTCGCGGATTATCGCACGCCGGTCGATGACATCTCGGAGGAATATCCGTTGTTCCTGACGACGGGGCGGGTGGTGAGCCAGTTTTTGTCGGGTACGCAGACGCGACGGATCGGCCCGCTGGTGGATCAATATCCCGAGCCGCGACTCGAGATGCACCCGCGTCTGGCGGAGAAACTGGGGATCGCCGACGGCGAATGGGCGACGGCCGAAACCCGTCGCGGCACGATCACGCTCAAGGCGATGGTCGTCACGACGATCAGACCGGACACGGTCTTCATCCCCTATCACTGGGCCGGAAAAAAGAGCGCCAACCAGTTGACGGTCGCGGCGCAGGACCCGATCAGCAAGATTCCCCAGTACAAGGTGTGCGGCTGCCGCGTGCGGAAGGCCGACGCCCCGCCGGATTACGTCGATACGCGGGAGCCGCAGCAATAGGGAGCCGCGGCAATGAAGAGTAGGGGGAGACAATCAACACAGCCGCTTGTCTCTTTGTTTTTCTCATGAAGCCACAACACCTCAACTTCTACATCGACCCCAGCCGGTGCATCGGCTGTCAGGCCTGCGTGCAGGCATGCAGCGAGTGCGACACGCATCGGGGGGATTCGATGATCCACCTGGAATATGTCGATCGTCCGAGCAGCGTGCAGACCGTGCCGGTGGTGTGCATGCATTGCGAGCAGCCGACCTGCGCGGAGGTTTGCCCGGCGGACGCGATCAAGCGCACGGGCGACGGCGTTGTGCAAAGCGCCCGCAAACCGCGCTGCATCGCGTGCGGGAACTGCGTGGTGGCCTGTCCGTTCGGGGTGCCCGAGGTCTATCTCGACCGCCAGATCATGATGAAGTGCGACATGTGCTACGACCGCTCGAGCGTCGGGAAAAAGCCGATGTGTACGACGGTTTGCCCGAGCCAGGCGCTGTTCTTCGGGACGCGCGAGCAGATCGACCAGTTGCGTCCGATGTCGATGCCAACCAACCAGTTTCAGTTCGGTGATCAGACGATCACGACGCGCGTGTTCATGATGGTCCCTCGAGACAGCGTGGAGGCGTCGGTGCATGTCGATGTGACGGACGCCATGGACGAGCGGCCGCGCAATCGGGCGGTGTCGCTGAAGGTGATGGCTTCCCCGCAGGCGCCGGAGAGCGCGCCGTCGTTCGATCCGTTCGCCGAAGTGGAGATATAGGACATGAACCAGACCAATCCTCCGACATCCGGCTCGACCGGCGGCTGCTCGTGTTGCGGGCAGGCCGACCAGGATCGCGCCAAGCTGGACATCCAACTCAACAACCCCGGTCGGGAGGGGCTGGCGGGCACGGCGCCGCTGAGCGTCTACAAGCCCGCTTACGATCCCGACCAGGTGACGATCGCGCCCGACGGCCGACCGATGGAGGATCAACCGCAGTGGCGACGGGATTTCCCGATCGACTGGCCGCAGGACCATTACGTCGCCCGGCGGGATTTCTCGAAATTCCTCGTGCTGACGAGCTTCGCGTTTCTGGTGGGGCATTTGTGGATCGGTGTGCAGAACCTCTATCGCAAGCGGCGCGGCCGACCCCTGATCCGAAAAATCGCCACGCTGAGCGAACTGGCGGTGGGATCGACGATCATGTTCAACTATCCGGGAGAGCATGATGCATGCATCCTGACCCGCACGGACGAAGACCTGCTGCTGGCGTACAGTCAGAAATGCACGCACCTGGCGTGCGCGGTGATTCCCCGACCGAAGGAAGGGGTCATCCATTGCCCCTGCCACGAGGGGTATTTCGATTTGCAGTCCGGCCGGCCTGTCGCCGGTCCGCCCCGTCGCCCCCTGCCGCGCATCGTGCTCGAGGTGCGCGGGGACGAAATCTTCGCGAAGGATGTGGAGTGGCGGACGGTTTGAAATGGGCGGCCCGGCAAAAGGCGGTGAGGCGATTATGGCGATGAAGCGATCATTTACGCGGGAGCAGAGGACGACCGTCGTCTATGGCATTCTCTGCTTCGTGGCGATCATGGTGATTCTGCAATTGTGGCTGCTCACCGCGACGATGAACGCCTACCTGGGCGGGGACGAGGAAGTCATCTGGCCGGCGGCGGGAGCGAGCGCGGTCTGCTTCCTGTTGAACCTGGGGCTGTTGCGATATCTCTATCGAATGGACCGGGTGCGCCGTTGAGCCTCGAATCCGGGAACGCCCCATCCTCGTCCGTTGCCCTTTCGGTGGCGCCCGTCGCGGTCGAGGGAGTTGCGGGACTGCATCCGGCGTATTTCGCCATGGTGATGGCGACCGGGATCGTTTCCATCGCATCCCACCTGCTCGATCTGACCCTGGTCGCCAGGGGATTGTTCTGGTTGAACGGGGTGTTCTACGCGGGATTGTGGATTCTCACGATCGCGCGCGTGGCGCGGTTTCCCGGGCGCGTGGCGGCGGATTTCCTGCACCACGGGCGATGCGTCGGCTTTTTCACGGTGGTCGCGGCGACCTGCGTGCTGGGCAGCCAGTGTCTGATCGTCGTCCACTGGTGGAACATCGCGGCGGGGCTTTGGGCGCTGGGGATTGTGCTGTGGGCGGGGCTGACCTATGCGATTTTCACGATCCTGACGGTGAAGGCGTCGAAGCCCGCGCTGGCCGAGGGGATCAACGGCGGCTGGCTGGTCGCGGTGGTCGCGGCCCAGTCCGTGTCGGTGCTGGGATCGCAATTGTCGCTGGGACTGGGAACCTACCAGCCGCATGCACTGTTCTTCTGCCTGGCGATGTGGCTGGGCGGGGGGATGCTCTACATCTGGATCATCTCGCTCATCTTTTATCGGTATACGTTTTTCACGCTCAATCCGTCGGATCTCGCGCCGCCGTACTGGATCAACATGGGCGCGGTGGCGATTTCAACGCTCGCGGGGACGATGCTCATCGCGGCGGCGGGGGAATCGAAGCCGCTGATGGAACTGCTGCCCTTTCTCAAGGGCTTCACCCTCCTGTTCTGGGCCACCGCGACCTGGTGGATTCCGATGCTGGTGATCCTCGGGATCTGGCGGCATCTCTATCGGCGGTTTCCGCTGCGATATGATCCACTGTACTGGGGAGCGGTCTTCCCCCTGGGGATGTACACCGCCTGCACCTTCCGCCTGTCCCAGGTGATCGACGCGCCGTTTCTGAGTGCGATCCCGCGGGGATTCGTGTATGTGGCGATTCTCGCGTGGACGCTGACCTTCCTGGGGTTCGTGCTTCAATTCCTCCCTCGCGCCCGACGTATGCCCATCGGCGGAAGAAAAAAAATTTAATGGTTGACACAGGGGGGATGACGTTGGCAGAATCCCCGCCGCGCTTCGTGGGTCAAAAGGGTTTGGGATTCACGGCACTTTGTTGAACAAGTTGTAAAAGGGTCGCTCGCGCCGGAAGGCTGTTTCGCCCCGTGGCGTATAGCGAAGGATCAATGCCGCCCTGGGGCGCGGCCACCCAAATGGGGAAAAATCCGTAGATGCACATCAATGCACCATGAACGCGGCTGAGCGGGGATGAACTCCCCCTCCCGCAAACAGGCCAAATCAACTCAACCAGAGAAAAAGAAAGCGCGGCGCGGGAGGACCGTCCCGCCGTGCGCCCACGCCGAACGCGGCGGGAGGGTTCTCCCGCCCGACAGGCACATGAAAGAAAAGGGAGCCACTATGAACAAGACCATTCGATCCAATCGTTCGGGACACAAGCCGGCGCGGTATGCGGCGGCCGGCGCGGCGCTTTTGAGCGGCGTTCTTCGCCGCCGGCTCCTCGCCGCGGCG
>CAYUNS010000164.1:0-7998 GCA_964446155.1 uncultured Tepidisphaeraceae bacterium
AGCAGTACCCCGCGATCGCCAACTTGAACCCCGATCTGCTCCTTGCCCTGCGTGAGGCGGCGAAGGACGCCGCTGACGAAGGCATCGAGTTCCACGTCATGCAGGCGGCGGCGAGCTATTCCCATCGATGCGATGGATGGCAAACGCCGGAGATGCTGCGTCATCCCTTTTGCCTCCCCCGCCTCGCCGAGCGGCTTGCCGGCGGCCGGACGGTGAACGTGGTGCTGCTCGGCGACAGCATCTCGGTGGGCTACAACGCCAGCGCCCTGTACGACGCGCCACCGCGC
The DNA here is from genome assembly GCA_964446155.1 of uncultured Tepidisphaeraceae bacterium. Classification (GTDB taxonomy): domain Bacteria; phylum Planctomycetota; class Phycisphaerae; order Tepidisphaerales; family Tepidisphaeraceae; genus CAYUNS01. The sequence goes on from CAYUNS010000164.1 coordinate 288, forward strand.
CAGTCCGGCTACGGCCCGCTCGTCACCGATGCGATCGCCGATCAGTTCAAAATCAGCACGACTCTGGCCAATCTCTCGGTCGGCGGAAAGGACTCGGCATGGGGCATCGAGCGACTCGACGCCGCCCTCGCCGCCAAACCCGATCTGGTGTTGATCGCATTCGGCATGAACGACGCCAGCGCCAAGGTTCCCCCGGAACGTTTCGCCGCCAACATCGCGCGGCATATCGAGCGGCTCCAGGCCCAGTCCGACTGCCTGCTGGTGGCGCCGATGACCGGAAATCCCGAATGGACCGGCACGGATTCCGAGGCGTATCCCCTCTACCGCGATCAGTTGATGGGACTGCGACGAACGGGCGTCGCGGCGGCGGATGTGACGTCGGTCTGGCTCCAACTAACCGCGCGCAAGCAATACCTCGATCTCACCGGCAATGGCTTGAATCATCCCAACGACTTCGGGCATCGTGTTTATGCGCAGACGATCTGGTCGGTGCTGCGGCAGGCGATCACCCCGCCGACATAAACGTGCGACTCGACAATGACCGCATGATGCACAAGCACAATAAAGGAATCACAATGACGACAGCGACGAACGCATCGGAAAGCATTTTCAATCAATACTTCAAGCGCCAACCCGGGCCGGCGCGCATCGGCGTGTTCTGCGTCGGGTTGAACAATTACTGGCCGCAGTTCCCAGGATTGCGGGAGCGGCTGCTGGGCTACCACGCGCAATTCTGCGATCGACTGCGCGAGCGGGGACTGGAGGTGATCGACGGGGGCATGAGCGATTCCTCGCCGAAGGCGTTCGAGATCGGCGACACCCTCCGCCGCGCCGATGTTGATTTGCTGATCTGCAACCTCGTCACTTATTCCCCGGCGTCCAACGCCCTCCCCATCGTGCAGCGCGCCGGGCGCCCGGTCGTACTCGCGGCGCTTCAGCCGGCCGCGGCGCTGGACTACGTAAACGCCAACACCGTCGAGCAACTCGCCAACGACAACGTCACCAGCCTTCCCGAAATCTGCTGTACCCTGCGGCGATCCGGACTGGACATCGCCGACGCGATCGTCGGCAAGCTTCACGGTGACGAACGCGCGATGCGGCGCATCGACGACTGGGCACGCATCGCGCGCTGCCTCCAGGCGCTGCGCAATGGGCGGATCGGGCTGATGGGACATGTCTATGAAGGCATGCTCGACATGAACAGCGACCCGACAATGGCCGACGGCAAATTCGGCTTGCATGTCGAGCACATCGAGCTGGACGATCTCCAGTCGCGTGTGGACAAGATATCGGCCGGCGAAGTCGGGCAGCGCGTCGATCTGGTCCGGCAACTGTTCGAGTTCCCCCCTCCCGGCAGCGATCCGCTCGCCGGAGAGGTGGACCCCGACGAGCTTGCCTGGGCCGCGCGCGTCTCGATCGGCCTGGAGCGGCTGGTCGATGACTTCACGCTGAGCGGGCTGGCTTATTACTACCGAGGGCTTGACGGCAACGCCAATGAACGCCTCGGATGCAGCCTGATCATCGGCGCGTCGCTCCTGACCGGTCGAGGCATCCCCATCGCCGGCGAGCTGGACCTGAAAAACTGCCTCGCCATGCTCATCATGGACCGACTGGGCGCCGGTGGATCCTTCGCCGAGCTGCACCCGGTCGACTTTGACGACGACTTCGTCCTTGTCGGGCACGACGGCCCGCATCATGTCGGCATCGCCGCCGGAAAACCGGTCCTGCGCGGGCTGTCCGTGCTGCACGGAAAGCGCGGGCGCGGTCCCAGCGTCGAGTTCTCGATCCAACATGGCCCGATCACCCTGCTCGGACTGACCCAGACCAGTGACGGCCGGTTCAAATTCGTCGTCGCCGAAGGTGAAAGCCTTCCCGGCATGATCCCCGCCACCGGCAACACCAACACCCGCGGCAAGTTCGTTCCCGACGTGCGGACCTTCCTGGAGCGATGGTCGTTGCAAGGCCCGACCCATCACTTCGCCCTGGGCATCGGACATCAGGCCGACATTCTGGAAAAACTGGCGAAGGTGCTGGACATCGAGTTCGCGCGCGTCACGCCATGAAAGGCAAAGCGAACCCAGGCCACAAAACAAGCCTCTTTTCATTCCAGGAGCGTCAAGCGATGCAACAGGATCATGAAACATTGAATCCGTCCATGAACACGGGGATCGGTTCAAAGCTGGCGATCGACGGGGGCACGCCGGTGCGGGATGTCCAACGGCATCCCTGGCCGCGCTGGCCGGTAGTCAGCGAGCAACAGTGGGCCGAGCAGGTCGAGCCGGCGATGCGAGCGGTGTATCTCTCGCGGACCGAGGGCCTGGGCGGAACTCGCTCGCAACAGTTCGCGCGGGATTTCGCCCGCTTCTGCCAGGCGCGCCATTGCCGGCTGCTTCCACACGGGACCGATGCGATCATGGCGGCGCTGGTGGCGACGCTCGAACTGGAAAACTGGGGACCGGGCGGAGAGGTGATCGTCCCCAATTATACCTACATCGCCACCGCCAGCGCCGCACTGCATCAGCGGATGAGTGTGGCGTTGGTGGATATCGATCCGGTATCGTTCACGATCAGCCCGGAAGCGATTGAGCAGGCAGTGCGGCCGGGCATCACGCGGGCGATTTTGCCGGTCCATCTTGGCGGTCATCCCGCCGAGATGGACGCGATCAATGCCATCGCACGAAAGCACGGTCTGAAAGTGATCGAGGATTGCGCCCAGGCGCACGGGGCGCAATATCGCGGGCGATCCGTCGGAGCGCTGGGCGACGCCGGGGCGTTCAGCTTTCAGTCCAGCAAGAACCTCTCCAGCGGCGAGGGGGGCGCGGTGGTGACGGATGACGAGGGCATCGACGGTCGCATCCATGCGGTGATGAACTCCGGCCGCGCTCCCGGAGGAGCGCGATGGGAATATCCACGGCTGGGGTACAACTTCCGTCCCAGCGAATATGTGGCGGCGCTGCTGAGCGTTCGCCTCGAACAACTGGAAAAAGAAGCCTCGCATCGCCAGCGGATGGCGCGGTTCCTCTCCAAACAATTGTCCCAGGTGAAAGGCGTTGAGCCGCCGGTGGAAGCCGAAGGCTGCACTCGCCATGCGTATCACCTGTATGCGATGCTGGTGGATCTCGATAGCTTCGGGGGTCGGGATCGCGAGGCGATCCTCGCCGCCTTGCACGCCGAGGGAATCCCCTGCTACGCCGGCTACACGCATCCGCTGGCCGAGACACGGGGTTTGCAAACGCTGGCCGAACAGTTTCCCGAATCGGTTCGCGTGTTGCCAAGCCCGATCACCACCGATGTCTGCCGCCGGTCGATCTGGCTGTTGCAGGAAATACTGCTGGCCGACGAACGGGACATGCTCCAGGTCGTCGAGGCCTTCGCCAAGGTGCAGCGGGCATTTGCGAAATAGGAGAAGCATGAGGATGGAGATTGGCGCGGCTCGGATCGACATCACGCCGGATTTGTCGGACCCCGTGGCATCGCAAGAGGTGCATCTGTCGGGATTCGTGCGGCGAAGCGGCGCGGCGCGGGGTGTGCTGCATCCAATCGCGGCGCGGGCGATGGTCGCGCAATGCCGAGGCCGACGGATCGCGGTGGTGTCGCTGGAGGTGCTGGAGCTGACGCCCCCGCACGCAACGGCGCTGCGGCGTCGAATCGGGAAGATGCTGGACATCGACGCGGCCAATGTGTGTTTATGCTGCACGCATACTCACTATGCTCCGGCGGTTTTTCCGTTGATCGAGTGCGGAATGCCGTCGCCCGGTTATTCGCGGATGCTGGATGAGCGGATCGTGCGAAGCGTAGAGCAGGCGGCGGCGCGGCTGCGGCCGGTGCGGCTGGTGTATGGCGGCGAGACACTGAACATCGGACGCAATCGCCGCGCGAGCCTTCGCGGCGATCGAGGTGGATCGAATGGTGTAAGCCCGTGCGACGACGAGGTGCGCGTGCTGGCGGCGATCGACGACACCGAACGGGTCCGCGCGATGCTGTTCCATTACGCCTGTCACCCGGTGTCGATGCCGGCGGAGGACAACCTCATCAGCGGCGACTTTGCCGGTGTGGCGGCGTCGATGCTGGAGCGGCGAATCGGGAATGAGGGAGCGGCGCTGTTTCTCAATGGCTGCGCCGGTGATATCAATCCACGGGATGAGTTCAAGGGGGCGGCGGACCGGACCGAGACCGCAGGTCGCCTGATGGCGGAAGCGGTGACGAGAGCACTGGCCGATGCCCGCCCCATCCGGTCTGACGATGGGATCGACGCCCAGGCGATGGAAATCGGCCTGGCTACGGCGGGAGTCGATCCAGCCTGGAGACAGCAACTCGATGCGGTGAATGCGGCGCTGGCGGCGCCTGGACTGGATCCGATGACGCCTGACACCCGCATCCTGCGGGCCAGACGGGTCTTTCTGACCCACCGCCTGGCCGAGGCGACGGCGCGGTATCCGGCGGCGGTCCCCTCTCGTCTGCAACGCCTGCGGATCGGTGAGCTGACGCTGCTGGCATTGAGCGACGAGGTGTTTTACGAGATCGGGCAGGCCGCCGCCGCGACGGGAGGGCTGGTCTGGCCTGTGGGCTACGCCAACGGGGGCGGCGGTTACATCTGCACGGCCGCGGCATACCAGGAGGGTGGGTATGAACCGAATGAATCCAACTGGTTCTACGACCGCCCTCCCCTGAGCGCCGCATCGGCGGGCGAACTGGTCGCGACGGCGAGGTCGATGACGCTCACCCGCTGAAGCCGCCGTCCCGTCACTTTTCAGCACGGCGAACCCAGGCGCCTCTCATGCCGTATCCGCTGAACAGGCTTTTATTCGGATGGTTGGCCTCCCCCTTTCCACGACGAATCGGGCTTCTTCATGTCGCGATCAACATCCCACATCCCATAAAATCCTCAAATTTTAATTGGACAAGACCTTGATACTCTTGTATACAATAGAATGAAGAAGAAGGGCCGCCCGTCTGGATTAAGGAGAATTTGTAATGCGATATGGTAAACAAACAATGATTCTGGCGGCGGCGGTGGCGGGCGTGGGCCTGATGGCGAGCAGCGCGACGGCCCAAGTGGACAATCGGCCATGGGAAGGCACGAGTGTGATCTGGACCGGCGCGGTGGATGGCGACTGGAGTAATCCGGGCAACTGGACGGCGGTCGAGAATCGCCCGCTCCAGACCGTTACCGAGGGCGAGTTTCCTCAGCTCGTCTACACCAATCCTCCCACGAACACCACGCCCGCATGGGGGCCGGACCTCGTCACCGTGACGGTGCCGGGGAATACCCTGGGCGCGGCCAACACGGTTGATCTGACCACCAACGATCGTACCTACGATACCGCGGTTTTCAATAACGCGGCCGCTGTCAACAAGACCGTGGAGGTCGATCCGAACCGGAAGATCAATCAACTCAATTTCTCGACCACCGGATACACGGTCGGCGGGGTTGGCGACAACCATCCCCTGCACCTGAGCAGCACTGCCACTAACAAGGTCAACGTGACAGGCGCGGGAACCGTGGCCACCATCGCAGCGCCACTGCGCTTGTATGTATCGGGCCAGGTCGCATTCACCGTGGCCAATGGAGCGACGTTGAACTTCGATGGCGAAGTCACAGGCGTTCCGGCGAGTGGCCAGACCCAATGGAAATTACAGGGCGGCGGCGCCACCGGAATCACCAATTTCAATGCCCCCATGACCGGGGCGATGCAGCTTTATTCCAACAGTTCTCAAGGCACCATCTATCTCAACGCCGCCAACACCCACACCGGCGGCATCACCTTCGACCAGACCAATGCCAAAGTCGTCCTGACCGTCGAGGATGCGATATCGATCGGCAACGTGACCATGAGCCGCGGCGGCCATGTCGAGATCACCGCCGAAAACGCCTTGAGCGGCACGTCGAGCCTGACCGTAAATGGCAATTACCACAATGCCGGCACCCAGTTTGCCGCCAGCGCGATCATCCGCACCGCCAACGACTACACGGGCAACACCTCGGTCGGTGGCGCTCGCTATGACAATGGTGACTCCCTCAGCACGCTGCTGATCCTGAACGACACCGGTTCAGCCACCGGCAGCGGAAATGTGACCGTCGGCGGACTGCTGGCCGGAACCGGGCAGATCATCAACAGCGGCGCGGGCCGGGGGGTTGTTGTGAACAACCTCGGCCGGCTTTCGCCGGGCGATGCCGCAGGCGAGATCGGCAACCTGCGCTTCAGCCTCGGCGACAACGGGTTGAACATCAGCGGCGCGGTCGGCGGCGACAATGTCGGCGCGCTGCTGTTCGACCTCGACACGCCCGAAGCGAGCGATCTGGTCAATCTGCTGGCCAGCACACTGAACATCGGTGCCGGTGTGCTGGAGTTCGACGATTTCGCGTTCAATCCGCTGAGCGGGTTCGGGGTCGGCGAGTACACGCTGTTCAACACCAACGCGGCCATCAACGGCACTCTGGGCGAGAACCTCTCCGGTTCGATCGGCGATTTCACCGGCACGATCGGCTTCAGTGGCGATGGACAGGACCTCATCCTCACCGTCGTGCCCGAGCCGGGCACGCTGGGCATGTTGGCGATTGGCGCGATGGGATTGATGGCGCGTCGGCGACGAGTGTGATGAGGATCAGATAATGCGGATTTGACCTCCCGGGCGCGGGGTGAACAGCCCTCGCCCGGGTTTGAACACAACTGGACCTGGTTGAATTTCACTTCTCATACAAACCGGAGGACATGCAATGCGGTACGGCAAACAAACGGCGGTTCTGGCGGCTTGAGCGTATAGGCGTGAGCCTTGCAGGTTTTTTCACGATCGGAGGATTTGAGATGGTACGAACGACGTATAATCGGGTGGCAATTGTGGCGGGGACATTGGCCGTTGCCACTGGACTCAGCGCGACACAGGCCATGGGCGTCAGTGTCGACTGGCTTGGCCCGACGGGGAGCGATAAGGATTGGGGCAATTCGGCCAACTGGGTGGATGGCGTTGTCCCAGGAACCGATGACGGAACGAACAACATTGACGTTGCGATCTTCCGCAATTCAACACTTGCAACGGCCGAAACGCCGGCAACCGCAGTAGCCGTGCGGGCCGTAAACCCCGATGCCGGCCGACGAATCAGGCAGTTGTTGTTTGCGGGCGGTGTGTCCGCCTACACCATCGGCGAGAGTGGATCAACCACCGCGCTGACGATGAGCACTTCCACCGCGACTCTGCCATCCGTTCAAGCCAATCCCGGTTCGTCCACCTTCACCATCAACTCGCCACTGATCTTTCTGAGCGCCGGCACATTGGCTGCCGGCGGCAACGTAAACAGCAATACGACGTTGCTGTTCAACGGATCGATCACAATGCCCAGCGATTCGACATTGTCCGTGACCGGGCCGGGAACGGTTCTGCTGAATGGGGCTGTCAGCGGCGATGTCTCGGTCACCGGCACCAGCACCAGCGCCGGCAGGCTTGGCGGCAATGGCACTATTAACAACAGCGGCGCCAACGGTGTGACCTTGGCTGCGGGTACGAAGCTTGCCCCCGGTGCGGCCGCCAGCGCGGCGGGGACGTTGACGATGGACCTTGGAAGCAAGGGATTGGACATCAGCGCCGCGGTCGGCGGCGACAACGTCGGCGCGCTGGTCTTCGACCTCGACACCATCGCCGACAGCGACCAGGTGGCCTTGCTGAACGACACGGTGCTGCACATCGGCTCGGGCGGCCTCGAGTTCGACGATTT